>NZ_JABBFX010000001.1:3472662-3830216 GCF_012927085.1 Ramlibacter agri
CGCACCGGAGATCGACGGCACCGTGCGGCTGCTGCCGCCGCAGAAGATCAGCAAGCGTCTGGCGGTGGGGGAGTTCACGAAGGCCCGGATCGTGGGCACCGAAGGGCACGATCTCATTGCCGAACCGATCTGAGGAAACGCCGCGCTATCGCGGCGTTTCTTTTTATCTCTGCAAAAACAACAAAGCCGGCTGGCGCCGGCTTTATCATTCGTCTGTCCAACCTGTTGGTTGGTGCCCAGGAGAGGACTCGAGCCTCCACGGACACGTTCGAGGCCGCGACTGGCCACAAAAAAGCCGGCTCTGCCGGCTGATTTGGTGCCCAGGAGAGGACTCGAACCTCCACGGAGTTACCCGCTAGTACCTGAAACTAGTGCGTCTACCAATTCCGCCACCTGGGCATTTCAGGAAAAACAAGATTGTATAGCAAAAACATAGAGCGAAACAACGGCACCGGGCTCCTCGACGAGATCGAGGGAGTCATCCAGGGACATCGCGACGGCCACGGCTACGTGGTGCGCGATGACGGCGAGGCCGACATCTACCTGCCCCCCAACGAGATGCGCGCGGTGCTGCACCGCGACCGCGTCAAGGCGCGCATCGTGCGCCACGACCGCAAGGGCCGGCCCGAAGGCCGCGTCGTCGAGATCGTGGAGCGGCCGCCGCATCCCATCATCGGCCGCCTGCTGCACGAAAGCGGCGTCTGGCTCGTCGCGCCCGAAGACAAGCGCTACGGCCAGGACGTGCTGATCCCCAAGGGCGCGACCGGCCTCGCGAAGTCGGGCCAGGTGGTGGTGGTCGAACTGACCGAGCCGCCCAGCCTGTACGGGCAGCCCGTGGGCCGCGTGAAGGAAATCCTGGGCGAGATCGACGACCCCGGCATGGAGATCGAGATCGCGGTGCGCAAGTACGGCGTGCCGCACGAATTCTCCGAGGCCTGCATCGCCCAGGCGCGCTCGCTGCCGGACAAGGTGCGGGCGCAGGACCGCAAGAAGCGCGTCGACCTCACCGACGTGCCGCTGGTCACCATCGACGGCGAGGACGCGCGCGATTTCGACGACGCCGTCTATTGCGAGCCGGCGCGCGTCGGCCGCGGCAAGGGCTGGCGCCTGCTGGTCGCCATCGCCGACGTCAGCCACTACGTGGAAACCGGCAACGCGATCGACGTCGACGCGTATGACCGCGCGACCAGCGTCTACTTCCCGCGCCGCGTCATCCCGATGCTGCCGGAAAAGCTGTCCAACGGCCTGTGTTCGCTGAACCCGGAGGTGGATCGCCTCTGCATGGTCTGCGACATGCTGATCACCGCCGCCGGCGACATCCACGCCTACCAGTTCTACCCCGCCGTCATGCACAGCAATGCGCGCATGACCTACACCGAGGTCGCGTCCATCCTGGGCAACACCCGCGGGCCGGAAGCGGTGCGCCGCAAGGACCTGGTGCCGCACTTCCTGAACCTGCACGACGTCTATCGCGCGCTGCTGAAGGCGCGCAACGTGCGCGGCGCAGTGGACTTCGAGACGACCGAGACGCAGATCATCTGCGACGAGAACGGCCGCATCGAGCAGATCGTGCCGCGGGTGCGCAACGACGCCCACAAGCTGATCGAGGAGGCCATGCTGGCCGCCAACGTCTGCGCGGCGGACTTCATCCAGCAGGCCGAGGTGCCCGGGCTGTACCGCGTGCACGAAGGCCCGACGCCGGAGAAGAAGGAGGTCCTGCGCGGCTACCTGAAGGCGCTGGGCGTCGGCATGACGATCAGCGACGACCCGAAGCCGGCGGAGTTCCAGAAGATCGCCGAAGCCACGCGCGAGCGTCCGGACGCGCAGCAGATCTCCACGATGCTGCTGCGCTCGATGCAGCAGGCGATCTACACGCCGATCAACAGCGGCCACTTCGGCCTGGCCTACGAGGCCTACACGCACTTCACCAGCCCGATCCGGCGCTATCCGGACCTGCTGGTGCACCGCGTGATCAAGGCGATCCTGGCCAAGGAGCGCTACCAGCTGCCGGCGCTGCCCACGCCGGGCGAAGCGCACGAGAAGCTGGCGCGCCGGCTCGCCTCGCGCGTGGCGCCGCCGACGCAGAAGCTCAAGAAGCCGGCCGCGCCGCCTTCGCGCGAGCTGCAGGCCTGGGAAGCCGCCGGCTTCCACTGCAGCGCCAACGAGCGCCGCGCCGACGAAGCCAGCCGCGACGTCGAGGCCTGGCTCAAGTGCAAGTACATGCGCGACCACCTGGGCGAGGAGTACTCCGGCGTGGTCACGGCGGCCACCAGCTTCGGCATCTTCGTCACGCTGGACACGATGTACGTCGAGGGCCTGGTGCACATCACCGAGCTGGGCGGCGAGTATTTCAAGTTCGACGAGGCGCGGCAGGAACTGCGCGGCGAGCGCACCGGCATCCGCTACGCCATCGGCACGCGGCTGCGCATTCAGGTGAGCCGCGTCGACCTCGACGGCCGCAAGATCGACTTCCGCCTGGTGCGCGAAGGCGAGGAGCTGACGGCGCGCGCCATGAAGGAAAAAGGCGTGCCGGCCGGCAGCGAGAAGGGCGTGCCGGTCAAGGCCTCGGCCAAGCGCGCCGCCAAGAAGGCGGCGGCCAGCAAAGGCGAGAAGAAGCCGCCGGCGCAGGGCGTGAAGGCGGCTGCCAAGAAGGCGGCGGCCAAGAGCAAGCCAAAAAAGTCACGCCGCTGAGCCCGTTGCCGCCGCAACCGCGGCGGCACTTGACGTGACGCAAGCCCTGGCGCACCGTCCGGCCGATGCTGGACGCAAAGCCATGTCCTTGATCGACTTCATCGCTGCCTACGGCTACGCGGCCGTGCTGGCGGGCACCCTGCTGGAGGGCGAGATGATCCTGCTGCTGGCGGGCTGGGCGGCCCACCAGGGGCACCTGTCGCTGCCGCTGGTGATGCTGGTCGCCTTCGTCGGCGGCACGGTCGGCGACCAGGCCTTCTTCTGGATCGGCCGCCACTGGGGCCGGCGGCTGCTGCGGCGCTGGCCGGCGGCGCGGGCCCGCGCCCTGTACGTGGGCAAGCTGCTGCGGCGCCACGACGCCTCCCTGGTCTTCGGCATCCGCTTCATGTACGGGTTGCGCATCGCGGGCCCGATCGCGATGGGCGCGCTGCGGCTGCGCGCGCGGCGCTTCGCCATCTTCAATGCACTCGGGGCGGCGGTCTGGGCCGTCGTCGTCGGCGGGCTGGGCTACGTCCTCGGGCACACGCTGGAGATGCTGCTGGGCGACCTCCAGCGCTACGAGAACGCGGTGGCCTGGACGCTGGTCGCAGGTGTGGGCCTGATGATCATGCTGCACCGCCTGTTCCATGCATTGCGCCTGCGCGGCGCGCGGCCGCCGGGTGGCAGCAGGACGCCTCGCGTTCCCTGAATGAAGCGGGGGCCGGTTGGCCTTAGCATTCGGGTTTTGTTTTTTCGAGGGGTCCGAGATGGCAGACAAGCAAGTGGCGGCCGGCAAGGTCGCAATCGTCACCGGCGGCGGCAGCGGCATCGGCCGCGCCGTGGCGCATGCGCTGCTCGGCGCCGGCTGGAAGGTGGCGCTGGCCGGGCGCCGCGTCGACGCGCTGGAGGAGACGGCCAAGCTGTCCGGCGCCGGCGACCGCGCGCTGCCGGTGGCCACCGACGTCACGGATCCCGCGCAGGTGGAGGCGCTGTTCCAGCAGGCCCAGAAGGCCTGGGGCCGTGTGGACCTGCTGTTCAACAACGCCGGCATGGGCCTGGCGGCGGCGCCGCTGGAGGACATCGCGGTGGCCGACTGGAAGCGCGTGGTCGACACCAACCTGAGCGGCATGTTCTACGGCATCCAGCAGGCCTTCCGCGTGATGAAGGCGCAGGACCCGATGGGCGGGCGCATCATCAACAACGGCTCGATCTCGGCCCATGCGCCGCGGCCGCATTCGATCGCCTATACGTCCACCAAGCACGCGGTGACCGGCCTGACCAAGGCCGCGGCGCTGGACGGCCGCCGCTACAACATCGCGGTGGGCCAGATCGACATCGGCAACGCGTTGACGCCGCTGGCCGAACGCATGACCCGCGGCGTGCCGCAGGCCAATGGCGAGATCGCAGTGGAACCGGTGATGGACGTGAAGCTGGTCGGCGAATCGGTGCTGTACATGGCCAGCCTGCCGCCGGAAGCGAACGTGCTGTTCCACACGGTGATGGCGACCAAGATGCCGTTCGTGGGCCGGGGCTGATCCTCTGCTTGTCCTGGAGGCTGGGTTCGCGCGCGAAGCGAGCGACCCCAGCGATCACCAAGCGGCGAGTGCGTTGGCCGTCAGCGGACGATCGGCGGGCCATTGGTCGGCGGCGTTTCCGTGCAGCCAGGCCGCCGCACTCGCGGCATCCATCGGCGCTTCCCCGGCGGCAAGGCGCGCCGCCACCCATCCCGCCTGCACGTCCCCCGTCCCGGCAATCGCCAGCCGCGCATTGCCGGTCGGGTTGATCCGCAAGTCACCACCGGGTGATGCAATCACCGTCCCCGATCCCTTCAGCAAGGTCACGGCGTGAAACCGCTCGGCGAGCGTGCGCGCCGCCGCCAGCCGGTCCGCCTGCACGCCGGCGGCATCGGCGCCCAGCAGCCGCGCCGCCTCCAGCGGATGCGGCGTCAGCACGGTTGCCGCACCGCGCCGCCCGCGCGCCGCGAGCAGCTCCTGCAACTGCGGATCGGTTGCGACGGCATTGAGCGCATCGGCGTCCAGCACCAGCGCCTTCGCCGCGGACAGCACGCGCGGCAGCGCAGCGCGCACGGCGTCGCCGCCGCCGCAGCCGCAGGCGACGCTCATGCCTTCCAGCGCCAGGCTGTCCCAAGAGCGCAGCATCAGGTCCGGCTGGTCGGCGTCGAGCGCCGGCATGCGTTCATCGAGCAAGCCCACCAGCACGCGGCCAGCCCCATGGTGCAACGCGGCGCGCCCCGCCAGCAGCGCGGCGCCCGCCATGCCGGGCGCGCCACCGATCACGGCGACGTCCCCATAGCTGCCCTTGTGCGAGGCATGCGGACGCGTCCGCTCGGGCGGCGGGCCGGAGAGCAGGGCACAGGGCGCTTCGCCGTCCGTGGCCACGCCGATGTCGTCGAACCAGACACGGCCCGCCGCATCGCGCCCTTGCGCCGTGAACAGGCCGGGCTTCAGCGCGAGCAGCGACAGCGTGTGCGCGGCGCGCGCGCCGTGCAGTGACGTCCCCTTGTTGGCGTCCAGCGCCGAGGGCACGTCCACCGCCAGCACGCGGGAGCTGTTGGTGTTGAGGTAGGCGATGTGCGGGGCCAGCGCACCTTCGGGCGCGCGCGCCGCGCCGATGCCCAGCAAGGCATCGAGCGCGAAATCCCATTGGGGCGGCGGCTCGCTGGCGAAGCGCACGCCGGCGGCCCGGGCGCGCTGCAGCGAAGCGCGCGCATCGGCCGGTGCCCGGGCTTCGTCGCCGAGCCAGGTGATGACGGGCTCCTTGCCCCAGGCCTTCAGGTGCAGCGCTGCTTCGAAGCCGTCGCCGCCGTTGTTGCCGGGACCGCAGGCGACCCAGACCGTGCGCGCATGCGGTGCGAGCGCGAGCGCGAGGCGCGCGACCGCGAGGCCGGCGCGCTGCATCAAGGTGTGCGGGGGCAGGGCGGCAGCGGCGCGCTGTTCGATGCGCCGGATGGCCGCCAGGTCGTGCAAGGGCCAGGGACGATCGGGGAGGACGCGCTGCATGGGGGCATTGTGCAGCGGGTCGACCCGGTCAGGACTCGAGGCGCTCTACGCCCAGGCCTTCCAGATCCACTTCCGCCGGCCGCGCCGAAATCAGGTCCGCCACCGCGCGCGCACTGCCGCACGCCAACGCCCACCCGCTGGACCCGTGCCCGATGTTCACCCAGATGCCAGGCGCATGGGTGGCGCCCAGCACCGGCGGGCCATCGGGCAGCATCGGCCGTGCGCCTTTCCACTCCTGCACCGCCGCGCCCGTATTGGCCAGCTGCGCGGCGCCGGGGAACCAGTCGCCCAGCACCTTGTAGAGGGTGTTGATCGCCGACGGCCGCTTCTGGTTCGGCTGGCCGCCGATCTCGGCGCTGCCGGCCACGCGCACGCGGTTGCCCAGGCGCGAGATCGACACCTTGTAGCGTTCGTCCATCAGGCCGCTGCGCGGCGCGTTCAGCGGTTCGCGGATCGGCGCGCTGATCGAGTAGCCATGCACGGCCGCCAGCGGCACTTTGATGCCCACGGGCCGCAGCAGCGCTGCGGCGCCGAGGCCGCTGCACACCACCACCGCGTCGAAGCGGCGCAGCTGCGGCGTGGCGTCCTCGCCCAGAGTCACGCGCAGCTGCGTAGGCAATGCCGGATCCAGCGGCGCCACCGTGGCGTTGAACTCGAACTTCGCGCCCAGCGCCTGCGCCTGGTTCTTCAGCAGCAGCGCGAACTGGCGGCAGTTGCCCACCTCGTCGTCCGGCAGGTGGATGGCGCCGGCGAAGGGCGTGTCGGGGTTCAGCGCCGGCTCCAGCACGCGCGCCTGTTCGGCGTCGACCTCGGCGAACTTGACGCCGGCATCGCGCAGCACCTGCAGGCCGGGTTGCACCAGCTTGCGGTCTTTCTCCGAGCGCAGCAGCACCATGTAGCCGGTGCTGTGGTCGTATTCGAGCTGCAGGTCCTCGGTCAGCTGGTGCAGGCGGTGCCGGCTGTAGAAAGCCAGGCGATGCAGGCGCGCGCGGTTGGCGAGGTAGGTGTCCAGCTCGCAGGCGCGGCGCCAGCGCATCATCCAGCCCACCTCGTGCGCCGCGATCGGCCAGCACACGCGCACCGGTGCATGGCGGCTGAACAGGTAGCGCGCCACCTTGGCCGGCATGCCCGGGGCGGCCCAGGGCGTGACGTAGCCGGGCGCCACGACGCCTGCATTGGCAAAACTGGTCTCCAGCGCAGCTGCCCCGTGCCGCTCGTAGACGGTCACTTCGTGGCCGTCGGCGGCCAGCTCGTACGCTGTGGTCACGCCGATGATGCCGGCGCCCACGATTGCGATTTTCATTCTTATGGGGATTTAGGCGGAGAGCAGATTCTCGATCTGCAATGCGAGGTTGAGGATGGTGTCGTCACGCAGGGCCCCGTGCCAGGCCATCAGGCCGACTGGCAGCTCGTCCGGCGCCTGGCAGGGCAGGGAGATGGCGCAGCCGTCCAGCATGTTGACCACGCTGGTGTTGCGCAGGAGCAGGGCGTTGGTGCGGAAGAAGGCTTCGTCGCGCTCGGCGCCGGCATCGACTTCGGCGATCGGCGGGGCGACCATGGGCACGGTGGGCGACAGCACGGCGTCGAAGCCCGCCAGCGCGGCGCCGACTTCCTGTTCCCAGGCGCGGCGGGCAGCGTGCAGCTCGATGTATTCCCAGGCCTTCATCGCCGCGCCCTTGTCGATCCGGACGCGCACCCGCGGGTCGTACTGGTCGCCCCTGGCGGCCAGCAGCTGGCGATGGTGGGTGTAGCTCTCGGCGGCGGAGAAGCCGCCGGTGGACTGGATCGTGCCCAGGTCCTGGATCTGCACGAGCGGGATTTCGGTGACTTGCGCGCCGGCGTCGCGCAGGCGCTTGAGCGTGCGCTCGAAGGCGCGCGCCACGGTGGCGTCGCAGCCATCGAGCATCTGCGTCGTGGCCACGGCCAGCCGGTAGGACTTCAGCGGCTTGTCGCTGCGCGCCACCTTGCGCGCGGCCAGCACTTCGTGGGCGCAGATCGTGTCGGCCACGTTGCGCGTCATCGCGCACACCGTGTCCAGCGTCGTCGAAAGCGGGAAGGCGCCTTCGGTGGGGACGAGGCGCGCGGTGTTCTTGAAGCCGACGATGCCGCACAGCGCCGCCGGGATGCGGATCGACCCGCCGGTGTCGGAACCCAGGCCCAGGCGCGCGGCGCCCGCCGCCACCGAGACGGCGGCGCCGGAGGACGAGCCGCCCGGGATCCGTGCGACGCGGGCGTCGCAGGGGTTGGCCGGCGTGCCGTAGTGCGGGTTCACGCCGACGCCGGAGAAGGCGAACTCGGTCATGTTGGTGCGGCCCACCACCAGGCCGCCGGCGGCGCGCAGCCGTGCGACCGCTGGCGCGTCGGCCGTGGCGGGCGCCACGTCGGCCAGCGCCACCGAGCCGGCGCGGGTGACCTCGCCCGTGAAGTCGTACAGGTCCTTGATGGAAACCGGCCAGCCGGCCAGCGGCAGGCCGGGCTGCACGTGCTGGGCTTCGGCAGCTGCCGCTTCAAAGCGGGTGGAGAGGAAAGCGTGCCGGCAAGCCGTGGACTCGGCGGCGGCCCTTGCTTCGGCCAGGTCGGAGGTGCGTGTCATCGCGCAAATGCAGGGCGTGGTAGAATCCTTGGGTTTTGCTGGGTGGCACGCGCAATGTTGTGCTGCCATCTGACAGCAAAGCAAATCGCGAATCCGGTCCCCTCAAGGTGTCGCAACCAAACCTCTTGTTGCGATTTCGAGCCGGATTCTAGACCCAACCTTCGGAGCTCCCATGTCTGTGACCATGCGTGAAATGCTGGAAGCCGGTGTCCATTTCGGACACCAGACGCGCTTCTGGAACCCCAAGATGGCGCCGTTCATCTTCGGCCATCGCAACAAGATCCACATCATCAACCTGGAAAAGACGCTGCCGATGTTCCAGGAGGCGACCAAGTTCGCCAAGCAGCTGGCTTCCAACCGCGGCACGATCCTGTTCGTCGGCACCAAGCGCCAGGCCCGTGAGCTGGTCTCCTCCGAAGCCCAGCGCGCCGGCATGCCTTTCGTGAACCAGCGCTGGCTGGGCGGCATGCTGACCAACTTCAAGACGGTCAAGACCTCCCTGAAGCGCCTGAAGGACATGAAGGCCCAGCAGGAAGCCGGCCTGGACGCCATGTCCAAGAAGGAACAGCTGATGTTCCAGCGCGAGCTGGACAAGCTGGAAAAGGACATCGGCGGCATCCAGGACATGAACACCCTGCCGGACGCGCTGTTCATCGTCGACGTGGGCTACCACAAGATCGCCGTGGCCGAAGCCCAGAAGCTGGGCATCCCGATCATCGCGGTGGTGGACTCCAACCACTCGCCCGAGGGCATCGACTACGTGATCCCCGGCAACGACGACTCGGCCAAGGCCGTGACGCTGTACGTGCGTGAAATGGCCGACGCCGTGCTGGATGGCAAGCAGAACGCCGTGACCGACGTGCAGCGCGCCGTGGCCGAAGGCAGCGACGAATTCGTCGAAGTGCAGGAAGGCGCTTCCGCGTAAGGCCAACGAGCCCGACCCGTCGCCAAGGGGGCTCTCGTAGCCCCCTTCGCACAACCGGAATCAACTGAACAAGAGGTATAGAGATGGCTATCACCGCAAGCATGGTCGCCGAACTGCGCGCCAAGACCGACGCTCCCATGATGGAGTGCAAGAAGGCCCTGACCGAAGCCGCCGGCGACATGGAAAAGGCCGAGGAGCTGCTGCGCGTCAAGCTGGGCAGCAAGGCCGCCAAGGCCGGTTCGCGCGTCACCGCCGAAGGCGTGGTCGCAGCTTCCATCGAGGGCACCACCGGCGCCCTGCTGGAAACCAACTGCGAAACCGACTTCGTCACCAAGAACGACAGCTTCCTGGCCCTGGCCCGCGCCGCCGCCGAACTGATCGCGAAGAACAACCCGGCCGACGTCGCCGCGCTGGGCGCGCTGGCGTACAGCCAGGACGGCTTCGGCCCGACCCTGGAAGACGTGCGCAAGGGCCTGATCGGCAAGATCGGCGAGAACATGAGCTTCCGCCGCTTCAAGCGCTTCGAAGGCTCCAGCAAGCTGGTGAGCTACCTGCACGGCACGCGCATCGGCGTGGTCGTCGAGTACACCGGTGACGAAGTGGCTGCCAAGGACGTCGCCATGCACGTGGCCGCCATGAAGCCGGTGTCGCTGTCGTCCGCCGACGTGCCCGCCGAGCTGATCGAGAAGGAGCGTTCGGTTGCCACCGCCAAGGCCGCCGAGTCCGGCAAGCCGGCCGACATCGCCGCCAAGATGATCGAAGGTTCCGTGCAGAAGTACCTCAAGGAGGTCTCCCTGCTGAACCAGCAGTTCGTCAAGAACGACAAGCAGACGGTCGAACAGATGCTGAAGGCCGCCAACACCACGATCAAGGGCTTCACGCTCTACGTGGTCGGCGAAGGCATCGAGAAGAAGGCGGACGACTTCGCCGCCGAAGTGGCCGCCCAGGTGGCCGCCGCCAAGCAGGCCGCTTAAGGCGTGCTTCAGGTCCGGCTGGCAGGATGCCCGCCGGACCTCCCCAATTCCCCCCCAGTTACACTCTCACCGCATCCCCCAAGGAGATCCCCGCCCATGCCCGACCAGCCAGCCCACAAGCGCATCCTGCTCAAGCTGTCCGGTGAGGCCCTGATGGGCGACGACGCCTTCGGCATCAACCGCGCGACCATCGTGCGCATGGTGCAGGAAGTGGCGGAGGTGGTGCACATGGGGGTGGAAGTCGCCGTCGTCATCGGCGGCGGCAACATTTTCCGCGGCGTGGCCGGCGGCTCGGTCGGCATGGACCGCGCGACCGCCGACTACATGGGCATGCTGGCCACGGTGATGAACGCCCTGGCGCTGTCCGACGCGATGAACAAGCAGGGCCTGGTTTCCCGCGTGATGTCCGCCATCGCCATCGAGCAGGTGGTGGAGCCCTACGTGCGGCCCAAGGCGCTGCAGTACCTGGAAGAAGGCAAGGTGGTGATCTTCGCCGCCGGCACGGGCAACCCCTTCTTCACCACCGACACGGCCGCGGCCCTGCGCGGCGCCGAGATCGGCGCCGAGATGGTGCTGAAGGCCACGAAGGTGGACGGCGTGTACACCGCCGACCCGCACAAGGATCCCAAGGCCGAACGCTATGCGCGCCTCAGCTTCGACGAGGCGATGCAGCGCAACCTGGGCATCATGGACGCCACGGCCTTCGCGCTGTGCCGCGACCAGAAGCTGCCGATCAAGGTGTTCTCCATCTTCAAGCACGGGGCGCTCAAGCGCGTGGTGCTGGGCGAGGACGAGGGCACCCTGGTGTACGCCTGAAGCCTGAGAAAGAGGAGCTGGCCATGACAACGATTCCCGAAATCAAGCAGAACGCGCAGTCCAAGATGGACGCAAGCATTTCTGCGTTCAAGAACACGCTGACCAAGATCCGCACCGGCCGCGCCAACCCGGCCATCCTGGACACGGTGCAGGTCGAGTACTACGGCTCCATGATGCCGATCAGCCAGGTCGCCAGCGTCAACCTGCTGGATGCCCGGACCATTTCGGTCCAGCCGTTCGAGAAGGGCATGGGCCCGAAGATCGAGAAGGCGATCCGCGAAAGCGACCTGGGCCTGAACCCGGCTTCGATGGGCGACCTGCTGCGCGTGCCGATGCCCCCGATGTCGGAAGAGCGCCGCAAGGAAATGACCAAGCTGGTGCGCCACGAGGGCGAGAACGCCAAGATCGCCATCCGCAACCTGCGCCGCGACGCCAACGAGCACGTGAAGAAGCTGGTGAAGGACAAGACGGCGACCGAGGACGACCTGAAGCGCGCCGAGGGCGACGTGCAGAAGGCGACCGACAAGCACATCGCCGAGATCGACGCCCTGGTCCACGCCAAGGAACAGGACATCCTGGCCGTCTGACGACGAGCCGTCCGATTCCATGAGCGCCGCCGCGGGCAAGATCCCCCACCACATCGCCATCGTCATGGATGGCAATGGCCGCTGGGCCACCAAGCGCTTCCTGCCGCGCGTGGCCGGCCACAAGAAGGGCGTCGACTCGCTGCGCGCCTGCGTGCGCCACTGCGGCGACATCGGCGTCAAGGTGCTGACGGTCTTCGCCTTCTCCTCGGAGAACTGGAACCGCCCCGCGGAAGAGGTCTCCGGGCTGATGGAGCTGCTGGTCATGGCGCTGGCGCGCGAAGTGCCGCAGCTGCAGTCCGAAGGCGTGCGCATCCATTTCATCGGCGAGCGCGCCGGCCTCTCCGAGAAGGTGCGGGCCGGCCTGGCGCAGGCAGAGGCCAATACGGCGCACAACACGCGCCTGACCTTCAACATCTGCTTCAACTACGGCGGCCGCTGGGATATCGCCCAGGCCGCGGCCAAGCTGGCCGCGCGCGGCGAACCCATCACCGAGCAGAGCCTGAACGGCGCGATGGCCCTGGCCCACGTGCCGGACCCCGACCTCCTGATCCGCACCGGCGGCGAAATGCGCATCAGCAACTTCGTCATGTGGCAGGCCGCCTACAGCGAGCTGTACTTCAGCGACAAGCTGTGGCCCGAGTTCGACGCTGCCGCCATCGATGCGGCGATCGCCGATTTCGGCAAGCGCGAGCGCCGCTTCGGCCGCACGTCCGCGCAGGTCACGTCTCCCGCCGAGAGCAGCGCCCGCCGCAAGAAGGCGGCCTGAGACGGCCAACGCGATGCCGATGCAGCGCGTTTCCTGCGACCGATGCTGATGGCGGCGCGTTATCCTCTGGCCCGATGCTGAAGCAAAGAGTCATTACCGCCATCGTCCTGCTGGCCATCCTGTTGCCGGCGCTGTTCTGGAAGACGCCGGAACCCTTCCTGGCCATCACGCTGATCCTGATCGGGGCGGCGGGTTGGGAATGGAGCCGGCTCAACGGCCTGGGGCAGGGCGCCAACATCGCCCTGGGCATCGTCACGCTCGCCTTGTGCGGCGGCGCCTGGGCGCTGGGCTGGCCCGAGCAGCCGCCTTCCGCCACGCTGTGGACCATCGTCGGGGCCCTGTGGGTGCTGGCTGGCGCGGCGCTGGTGCGGGCCGGCGTCGACGGCTGGCCGCGCATCCCGCGCGGCGTGCGCGTGGTCGGCGGCATCCTGGTGCTGGTGCTGGCCTGGCTGGCGATGGCGCAGGCCCGCGTGATCGGCGTCAACTTCCTGCTGTCCATCCTCGTGCTGGTCTGGGTGGCCGACGTGTTTGCCTATTTCGCCGGCCGCGCCATCGGCGGCAAGTTCACGCAGCGCCGGCTCGCGCCCGTCATCAGCCCCAAGAAAAGCTGGGAAGGCGTCTGGGGCGGCATGGCCGGCGTGGTCGTGCTGGCCGTGGCCTGGGTGCTGGCCGACAACGCCGCCGGTGCCGCGGTGCCTTCGCTTTACTCCCGGCTGGCCGCCATCGGCTGGCCGCTCCTCGTCATTGCGGCGCTGTTCCTGGCCGCCATGAGCGTCGTCGGCGACCTCGCCGAATCGCTCGTCAAGCGCAGCGCCGGCTTCAAGGATTCCAGCCAGCTGCTGCCGGGCCACGGTGGCGTGCTCGACCGCGTCGATGCATTGCTGCCCACGCTGCCCCTGGCCATGATGCTGGCCTCGTTCGCCTCCCGATGAAACAACGTCTCGCCGTCCTCGGCTCCACCGGCTCGATCGGCACCAGCACGCTGGATGTCGTCGCCCGCCACCCGGACCGCTTCGAGGTCTTCGCGCTCAGCGCCGCCACCCAGGTGGACCTGATGCTGCGCCAATGCCAGCAGTTCCAGCCCGCCTTCGCCGTGATGGCGAAGGAAGAGGCCGGCCGCGCGCTGGCCGCGAAGATCGAGTCCAGCGGCCTCGCCACGCGCGTGCTGTGGGGCGCGGATGCGCTCGACACCATCGCCTCGCACGAGCAGGTGGATGCGGTGATGGCCGCCATCGTCGGCGCCGCCGGCCTGTCGTCCTGCCTGGCCGCGGCCCGCGCCGGCAAGAAGCTGCTGCTGGCCAACAAGGAAGCGCTGGTCGTCGGCGGTGATCTGTTCCTGGACGCCGTGCGCCAGGGCGGCGCCCGCCTGCTGCCCATCGACTCCGAGCATTCGGCGATCTTCCAGTCGCTGCCGGAAGACCCGTCGACCTGGGACGCGCGGGTCGAGAAGATCATCCTCACCGCTTCCGGCGGCCCGTTCCGCACCCGCGAGGTGGCCAGCCTGCGCGAGGTGACGCCGGAGCAGGCCTGCGCCCATCCCAACTGGGTGATGGGCCGCAAGATCTCGGTCGACTCGGCGACCATGATGAACAAGGCACTCGAGGTCATCGAGGCCCGCTACCTGTTCGGCCTGGAGCCGAAGCGGCTGGAGGTGGTGATCCACCCGCAGTCCGTCATCCACTCCATGGTGCAGTACCGCGACACCTCGGTGGTCGCGCAGCTGGGCACGCCCGACATGCGCGTGCCCATCGCCTACGGCCTGGCCTGGCCCGAGCGCGTCGCCTCCGGCGCCCAGGCGCTGGACTTCACGCAGCTGGCCGACATGAGCTTCGAGTCGTTCGACACGCGCAGCCACCGCCAGCGCTTTCCCGGCCTGCAGCTGGCCTGGGACGCCCTGGCGGCAGCGCCGGGCACGACGGCGGTGCTGAACGCCGCCAACGAAGAGGCGGTCGCCGCCTTCCTCGAGCGGCGCATCCGCTTCGACCAGATCCACGATGTAAACGTGGCAACTTTGACGGCCGTCAGCCCATCCAGGCCGGGGTCGCTGGCGGACCTGCTGGCGCTGGACGCACAATCGCGGTCAGCGGCGCAGGCGGCCATCCGCCGGCTCACGCCGTAGCCTTCCGGGAACCCCATCATGCTGACCGTTCTCGCCTTCATCGTCGCTCTCGGTCTGCTGATCGCGGTGCACGAATACGGCCACTACCGCGTGGCGGTGGCCTGCGGCGTCAAGGTGCTGCGCTTTTCCATCGGCTTCGGCACCACGCTCTTCGCCTGGAGGCCGAAGAAGCAGCGGCCCGGCCAGGACACCGAGTTCGTCATCGGCGCCTTCCCGCTGGGCGGCTACGTGAAGATGCTCGACGAGCGCGAGGGTGACGTAGCTCCCGCCGAACGGCATCGCGCCTTCAACACCCAGCCGCTGAAGAAGCGGGCGGCCATCGTCGCCGCCGGGCCCATCGCCAACCTGCTGCTCGCCATCCTGCTGTACGCGGGCGTCAACTGGCTGGGCGTGCAGGAGCCGCAAGCCATCCTGGCCAGTCCCGTGCCCGATTCCATTGCCGCCCAGGCGGGCGTGCGCGGCGGCGAGCGCGTGGTGCGCGCGGGTTTCGAGGGCGACTCCACCGAGCCGGTGCGCTCCTTCGAGGAACTGCGCTGGCTGCTCACGCGCGGCGCGCTGGACGGCCGCGACCTGCGGCTGGTGCTGGATCGCGAGCGCGAGGTGCTGCTGCCGCTGTCCCAGGTCAGTGGCCGGGAGGCCGATGCCCAGCTGATGCGCAAGGTGGGCGTGCTCGCGCCCTGGACGCCGGCGCAGATGGGCGAGGTGATGGCAGGCAGCGCCGCCCAGCGCGCGGGCCTGCAGAAGGGCGACATCGTCCGCCAGGCCGGCGCCGTGGCCATCGTCGACGGCCAGCAGCTGCGCGAGTTCATCCGCGGCCAGGTGCAGGGCAGCAAGCCGCTCACCTCCAGCTGGCAGGTGGAGCGCGGCGGCCGCATGGTGACGCTGCAGGTGACCCCGGAGGTGATGAACGACCCGGGCGTGCCGCCCTACGGCCGCATCGGCGCCTTCGTCGGCGCGCCGCCGGCCATGGTGACCGTCCGCTACGGGCCGGTGGAGGGGCTGTGGAAGGGCGCGGTGCGCACCTGGGAAGTGTCCGAGCTGACGCTGCGCATGATGGGCCGCATGGTCATCGGCCAGGCCTCGCTGAAGAACCTGTCCGGCCCGCTGACGATCGCCGACTACGCGGGCAAATCGGCCAGCCTGGGCTTTACCCAATATTTGCTTTTCCTCGCGCTCATTTCGGTGAGCCTCGGCGTGCTGAACCTGCTGCCGCTCCCAGTCTTGGATGGCGGGCACCTGATGTATTATCTTTGGGAGGCCGTGACGGGCAGGAGCATCAGCGATGCCTGGATGGAGCGCCTGCAGCGCGGTGGCGTTGCGGTGCTGCTGGTGATGATGTCGATCGCTCTCTTCAATGACGTCACCCGGCTCTTTGGCTAGTAAAACCTGAACAAGCAGCAGTAGCCGCGCGGGCCCGCCGGCAAATCCAGAGTAATGAAGAAACACTTGAAGCGCTTTCGCGTGCGTACCGTTGCGGCCGTGTCGGCCCTGGCCTTTGCGGCCAATGTGTGGGCGGTGGATCCGTTCACCGTGCGCGACATCCGCGTCGAAGGCCTGCAGCGCGTCGAACCCGGCACCGTGTTCGCGTCGCTGCCCTTCCGGGTCGGCGACCAGTACAACGACGACAAGGGCTCGGCCGCGATCCGGGCCCTCTTCGCATTGGGCCTGTTCAAGGACGTGCGCCTCGAGGTGAACGGCGACGTGCTGATCGTGGTGGTCGAAGAACGCCCCACGGTGGCCGACGTCGACTTCGCCGGCACCAAGGAATTCGACAAGGACACGCTGAAGAAGGCGCTGCGCGACATCGGCCTGACCGAGGGCCGGCCCTACGACCAGGCGCTGGCCGACCGCGCCGAGCAGGAGCTGAAGCGCCAGTACATCAACCGCAGCCTGTACGGCGCGGAGGTGGTGACCACGGTCACGCCGATCGAGCGCAACCGCGTCAACCTCACCTTCACGGTGACCGAGGGCGAGCCCACGCGCATCAAGGAAATCCACATCGTCGGCGCCCATGCCTTCAGCGAAGGCACGCTCAAGGGGCTGTTCGACCTGGACACCGGCGGCTGGCTGTCCTGGTACACCAAGTCGGACCGCTACTCGCGCGCCAAGCTGAACGCCGACCTGGAGACGCTGAAGTCCTACTACCTGCAGCGCGGCTACCTCGAGTTCCGCATCGACAGCACGCAGGTCGCCATCTCGCCGAACAAGCAGGACATCAGCATCACCATCAACATCACCGAAGGCGAGCGCTACGTCGTCTCCGGGGTGAAGCTGGAAGGCGACTACCTGGGCAAGGACGACGAGTTCAAGTCGCTGGTCAAGATCAAGCCGGGCGAGCCCTACAACGCCGACACGGTGACCGAGACCACCAAGGCCTTCACCGACTACTTCGGCAACTTCGGCTACGCCTTCGCCCAGGTCGAGGCGGTGCCGGACATCGACCGCGCCAACAACCGGGTGTTTTTCACCATGCGGGCGGACCCGTCGCGCCGTGCCTATGTGCGCCGCATCAACATCGCCGGCAACAACCGCACGCGCGATGAAGTGATCCGCCGCGAATTCCGCCAGTTCGAGTCGAGCTGGTACGACGCCGAGAAGATCAAGCTTTCGCGCGACCGCATCGACCGCTTGAACTTCTTCAAGGACGTCAACGTCGAGACCACCGACGTGCCGGGCGCGCCCGACCAGGTGGACCTGAACGTGGCCGTCACCGAGCGGCCCACCGGCAGCCTGCAGCTGGGCGCGGGCTTCTCCAGCGCGGAAAAGCTGGCGCTGTCCTTCTCCATCAAGCAGGAGAACGCCTTCGGGTCCGGCAACTACCTGGGCGTGGACGTCAACACGTCCAAGTTCAACCGCACCCTCGCCTTCACCTCGGTGAACCCGTACTTCACCAACGACGGCGTGTCGCGCACGATCGACCTGTACCGCCGCAGCTCGCGTCCGTACGAGGACCAGGGCGGCAACTACGAGCTGATCACCTCCGGCCTGGGCCTGCGCTTCGGCGTGCCCTTCAGCGAGGTGGACACGGTGTTCCTGGGCGGCAGCCTGGAGCGCACCGAGATCAAGGAAGGCACGCAGATCCCGGCGGCCTACCTGGCCTATGCGGAGCGCTTCGGCAACACCAGCAACACGCTGCCGCTGACGCTGGGCTGGTCGCGCGACGACCGCGACAGCTCCATCGCGCCCACCCGCGGCCGCTACCAGCGTCTGGGCGGCGAATGGGGCGTGGCCGGCGATGCCCGCTACCTGCGCGCCAACTACCAGTACCAGCAGTACCTGCCGCTGAACAAGCAGTACACGGTGGCCCTGAACGGCGAGCTGGGCTGGGGCGAGGGCCTGCAGGGCCGGCCCTTCCCGGTTTTCAAGAATTTCTATTCGGGCGGCCTCGGCTCGGTGCGCGGCTTCGGCCAGGGCACCCTGGGCCCGCGCGACGTGACCGGCGCTTCCATCGGCGGCCCCAAGAAGATCACGCTGAACTCGGAAATCCTGACGCCCTTCCCGGGCGCGGGCAACGACCGCACGCTGCGCCTGTTCGGCTTCGTCGACGTCGGCAACGTCTTCGGCGAGAACGAGAGGGTCAATTTCGCCGACCTGCGCGCCTCGGTCGGTTTCGGCCTGTCCTGGCTGTCCCCCATCGGCCCGCTGCGCCTGGCAGCGGCCCAGCCCGTCCGGAAACAGGCTGGGGATAGAATCCAGAAATTGCAATTCCAGATCGGAACCTCCTTCTGATGAAAATCCTCTTCCGTCATTGCCTGGTGATCCTGCTGGGCGCGCTCGCGCTCGGCGCCCAGGCCCAGGCCGAGGACTTCAAGGTGGGTTTCGTCAACACCGACCGCATCTTCCGCGAGGCCAACTCCGCCAAGGCGGCCCAGGCCAAGCTGGAGCAGGAGTTCTCGCGCCGCGAGAAGGACCTCAACGACCTGGGTGCGGGGCTCAAGACGGCCTCCGACAAGTTCGAACGCGAAGCCCCCACGTTGACCGAGCAGCAGCGCGCGCAGCGCCAGAAGGCGCTGGTCGACCAGGACCGCGACTTCCAGCGCAAGCGCCGCGAATTCCAGGAAGACCTGAACGCGCGCAAGAACGAGGAACTGCAGCAGGTGCTGGATCGCGCCAACCGCGTGGTCAAGCAGGTGGCGGAGCAGGAAAAGTACGACCTGATCCTGCAGGAAGCCGTCTACATCAACCCCAAGCACGACATCACCGACAAGGTGATCAAGGCGCTCAACGCCGCCACACCTGCCGCCACCGGCAAGTAAGGCGGATCCGGCCGTGGCCCTGCAACTCGCGGCCATCGTGCAGGCCCTGGGGGGCGAACTGCACGGCGATGGCAATCTCCTGGTCGACGGCCTGGCGCCGCTGGAAAGCGCCGGCCCTTCGCACCTCAGCTTCCTCAGCAACCCCCGGTACCGCGCGCAGCTGGAAGGCTCGCAGGCCGGCGTGGTCATCGTCTCGCCGGCCATGAAGGAGCCAGCGCTGGCGCGCGGCGCGGCCATCGTCGCCGACGACCCTTATCTCTACTTCGCCCGCGTCACCCAGCTGTGGAAGAAGGCGCAGCCGCGGCCGGCCGGCCCCGCCGTGCACCCCAGCGCCGTGGTCGATCCGGAGGCCGTGGTGGAGGAGGGCGCCCGCATCGGCCCGCTGTGCGTGGTGGAACGCGGTGCGCGCATCGGCAAGGACACGGAGCTGAAGGCGCGCGTCTTCGTCGGCGAGAACTGCGTGCTGGGCGAGCGCTGCATCGTCCAGCCGGGCGCCGTGATCGGCGGCGACGGCTTCGGCTTCGCGCCGCTGCCCCAGGGCGCCGGCTGGGAAAAGATCGAACAGCTGGGCGCGGTGACGATCGGCAACGACGTCGAGATCGGCGCCGGCACCTGCATCGACCGCGGCGCGCTGGCCGACACCGTCATCGAGGACGGCGTGAAGCTGGACAACCTGATCCAGGTCGCCCACAACGTGCGCATCGGCCGCAACACGGCGGTGGCCGCCTGCACCGGCATCGCCGGCAGCGCGACCATCGGCGCCAACTGCATGATCGGCGGCGCCGCCCGCATCCAGGGCCACATCACCATCGCCGACGGCACCTTCGTGTCGACCGGCACCTTCATTTCGCGCTCCATCCACAAGCCGGGCATGTACACCGGCGTGTTCCCCATGGACGACAATGTGTCCTGGGAAAAGAACGCGGCGGCGCTGAAGCAGCTTGCCAGCCTGCGCGACCGCATCAAGGCCCTCGAGAAGAAATCATGAGCTCCCCTCCCGTGATGGACATCCATCAGATCCTGAAGAAGCTGCCGCACCGCTACCCCATCCTGCTGGTGGATCGCGTGCTGGCGATGGACGACAAGGCCATCAAGGCGCTGAAGAACGTCACCATCAACGAGCCGTACTTCGTCGGCCACTTCCCGCACCGGCCGGTGATGCCGGGCGTGCTGATGCTGGAAGCCATGGCCCAGGCCGCGGCGCTGCTGGCGTTCAGCGCCTCGGGCAGCGCGCTGGACTCCAACTCGGTCATCTACTTCGCCGGCATCGACGGTGCGCGCTTCAAGCGCCCCGTGGAGCCGGGCGACCAGCTGGTGATGGACGTGTCGCTGGAGCGTGCCCGCGCCGGCATCTACAAGTTCAAGGCGGTGGCGCGCGTGGGCGAGGACATCGCCTGCGAAGCCGAGCTGATGTGCACGATGCGTACGGTGGCCTGAGCGGAGCAGCCATGAGCGCCATCCACCCGACCGCGATCGTCGACCCGAAGGCGGAACTGGATTCGAGCGTCGAGGTCGGCCCCTACTCGGTGATCGGCCCGAACGTGAAGATAGCCGCCGGCACCACGGTGGCCGCGCATGTCGTGATCGAAGGCCATACGAGCATCGGCCGCGACAACCGCATCTTCCAGTTCGGCTCCATCGGCGCGGCCAACCAGGACAAGAAGTACAGGGGCGAGCCGACCAGGCTGGTGATCGGCGACCGCAACACGATCCGCGAGTTCGTCACGCTGCACGTGGGCACGGTGCAGGACAAGGCCGTCACCACGATCGGCGACGACAACTGGATCATGGCCTACAGCCACGTCGGGCACGACTGCGTGGTGGGCAACAACGTGACCATGGCCAACAACTCCACGCTGGGTGGCCACGTCGAGATCGGCGACTGGGTGACGGTGGGCGGCCTCGTCGGCCTGCACCAGTTCGTCAAGGTCGGCGCCCACGCCATGATCGGCTTCGCCAGCGCGGTGTCGCAGGACGTCCCGCCCTTCATGCTGGTGGACGGCAACCCGCTTGCCGTCCGCGGCGTCAACGTGATCGGCCTGCGCCGGCGCGACTTCAGCCCGGAGCGCATCGCCGCCGTGCGCCAGATGCACAAGATCCTGTATCGCGAAGGCCGCACCCTGGAAGACGCCAAGGCGGCCATCGCCGCCCTGGCGCGCGAGATGCCCGAGGCGGCCGGGGACACGGCCTTGATGAGCGAATTCCTCGCGGGCGCCACCCGCGGCATCGCCCGTTAGCCCCATGGGGAAGCCCCGCTTCGCCATGGTCGCCGGCGAGGCGTCCGGGGACCTGCTGGCCGGCCATGTGCTGGATGCCATGCGCTCGCGCTGGCCCGATCTCGTCGCCCAAGGCATAGGCGGCGCGCAGATGCAGGCGCGCCGCTTCGAGCCCTGGTGGCCGGCCGAAAAACTCTCCGTGAGCGGCTATGCGGAGGTGCTGCGGCACCTGCGCGAGATCCTCGGCATCCGCGACGCGCTGCGCCAGCGGCTGCTGGCCGACCGGCCCGACCTGTTCATCGGCGTCGACGCGCCCGACTTCAACCTCGGGCTGGAGGAGCAGCTGCGCGGGCAGGGCATCAAGACCGTGCACTTCGTCTGCCCGTCCATCTGGGCCTGGCGCATGAAGCGGGTGGAGAAGCTCAAGCGGGCCTGCGACCACGTGCTGTGCATCTTCCCCTTCGAGCCGGAACTGCTGGCGAAGCACGGCGTGCCGGCCACCTACGTGGGCCATCCGCTGGCCAGCGCGATCCCGATGGAGCCGGACCGGGCGGGCGCGCGCGCGCAGCTCGGGCTGTCGCCCGACGGTGAGGTGATCGCCGTGCTGCCTGGCAGCCGGGCGTCCGAGATCGAGGCGATGCTGCCGCGCTTCCTGGCGGCCGCCGCGCTGCTGCAGAAGCAGCGGCCCGACGCCGCCTTCGTCATTCCCGCGGTGCCGCACCTGCAGGCGCGCATCAGCGAGCTGGCCCGGCGCGGGCCGTCGCCGCGGCGGCTGGTCATCGTCCCCGGCCAGTCGCACGCCGTGCTGGCCGCCTGCGACCTGGCGCTGGTCACCAGCGGCACCGCCACGCTGGAAGCGGCGCTGTTCAAGCGGCCGATGGTTATCGCCTACCACACGCATTGGCTCACCTACGCGCTGATGAAGCCGCGGGCGCTGCAGCCCTGGGTGGGCCTGCCCAACATCCTGTGCCGCGAATTCGTCGTGCCGGAGTTGCTGCAGTCCAACGCAAAACCCGAGTTGCTCGCCCGGGCGCTGGCCGACTGGCTGGGCAGCCCTGACAGAATGCAGGCCGTGCAGGAGAAATTCCGGGTGCTGCACTCGGAGCTCCGGCGCGACACCGCCACCCTTGCCGCCAATGCCATCGAAAAAGTCCTCGCCCATTAGAGTCCGCCAGAAGCGGCTGGACTGGGACCCGGTCGGCCTGATGGCCGGCGTGGACGAGGCGGGCCGCGGCCCGCTGGCCGGCCCCGTGGTGGCCGCCGCGGTGATCCTGGACGACAGCAAGCGCATCCTCGGCCTGGCCGATTCCAAGGTGCTGACCGCGCTGGTGCGCGACAAGCTGTACGACAAGATCCGCGACAAGGCACTGTGCTGCTCGGTGGGCATGGCCAGCGTGGCGGAGATCGACGAGCTGAACATCTTCCACGCGACCATGCTGGCCATGAAGCGCGCCGTGGAGGGCCTGCGGCTGAAGCCGGTGAAGGTGCTGGTGGACGGCAACCGGCTGCCCAAGCTGGACGTGCTGTCGGAGGCCATCGTCGGCGGCGATGCCAAGGTCCGGTCGATCTCGGCCGCCTCCATCATCGCCAAGGTCACGCGCGACCGCATGCTGGCGGAGATGCACGTGGAATTCCCGCAGTACGGCTTTGCCGCGCACAAGGGCTACGGCACGCCGGAGCACCTGGAGGCGCTGCGCGCGCACGGGCCCTGCGTGCACCACCGCAGGCATTTCGCGCCGGTGGCGGCGCAGTTCGCGCTGGAGGACGGCGAGGTCGCCGTCTCCATCCAGTGACCAGCGGTCCGCAGACCATCACCTCCCGCGACAATGCGCTGCTCAAGGAGCTGCGCCGGCTCGCGCAGGACAACAGCGCCTACCGCAAGCAGGGCCGGCTGTGGCTGGAGGGCGACCACCTGTGCCGGGCCGCACTCCAGCGCGGCATGGTTCCCACGCATGCGCTGTTCCAGGCGTCCTACTGGGTGACGCATGGACGCGAGTGGCCGGGCGACATCGGCAAGGTGGTGATCGTCGACGATGCGCTGTTCGCCCAGCTGAGCGGGCTGGAGTCGCCGGGCCACATGGGCTTCGTGTTGCCGCTGCCCGAGGCTGCCGCCGTCGACCCCGAGGCCGCCAGCGTGGTGCTGGATGGCGTGCAGGACGCCGGCAACGTCGGCGCCATCCTGCGCAGTGCCGGCGCCTTCGGCTTCCGCCAGGTGCTGGCCATCAAGGGCACGGCGGCGTTGTGGAGCCCCAAGGTGCTGCGCGCCGGCATGGGCGCGCATTTCGGGTTGCGGCTGGTCGAGGGCTTGGACACGGTGCAGCTGCAGGTGCCGATCCTGGCAACCAGCAGCCACCAGGGCGAGTTCCTGCATCAGGCGAGGCTGCCCTGGCCTTGCGCCTGGGTCATGGGACACGAAGGGCAGGGCGTCAGCGCGGCGCTGATGAACCAGGCGGCGCACCACGTGCGGATCATCCAGCCGGGCGGCGAAGAATCTCTGAACGTGGCCGCAGCGGCCGCGATCTGCCTGCACGCGAGCGCGGCGGCTCGGGTGTAACCCTGGGGGAATACCCTTGCCTCAGGTTATAATCAGAGGCTTTCCCGCAAACCCAACGTACGCCTAGCGCATCAGCCCCTCCCCCGACAAAAGCAGCATCGAGAGCCGTGCTTTCGATCGCGTCCTGGGCGTACCCGTAGTCTTTATCCGGAGAACCCAGTGCTTTCGTCACTTCAGGGAGCCTTCCCGCCCGCCATCCTGGCGCTTGCTGACGGCACGGTCTTTATCGGCAACTCGATCGGCGCCACCGGTGCCACCAGCGGCGAGGTGGTGTTCAACACCTCGCTCACCGGCTACCAGGAAATCCTGACCGATCCGAGCTACGCCCAGCAGATCGTCACGCTCACCTACCCGCACATCGGCAACTACGGCGTCAATGCCGAGGATGTCGAGGCGCGCAAGGTCTTCGCCGCCGGCCTGATCATCCGCGACCTGCCGCTGATCGCTTCCAGCTTCCGCGCCGACATGACCCTGCAGCAGTACCTGCAGCGCGAGAACACGGTCGCCATCGCCAACATCGACACCCGCAAGCTCACCCGCATCCTGCGCACGAAGGGCGCGCAGAACGGCTGCATCCTGGGGCTGAAGCAGGGCCAGGAAGTGACGCCTGCGCTGGTCGACGAAGCGGTTGCCAAGGCGCGCGCCGAGAAGTCGATGGCCGGCCTGGACCTGGCCAAGGAAGTGACGGTCGCCAAGTCCTACGACTGGGACCAGACCGAGTGGGAGCTCGGCGCCGGCTACGGCCAGCTCGAGAACGCGAAGTACCACGTGGTCGCCTTCGACTACGGCGTGAAGAAGAACATCCTGCGCATGCTGGCCGAGCGCGGCTGCAAGGTGACGGTGGTGCCGGCCAAGACGCCTGCAGCCGTTGTGAAGAAGCTGAAGCCGGACGGCGTGTTCCTGTCCAACGGCCCCGGCGACCCGGAGCCCTGCGACTACGCGATCGAGTCCACGCGCGAGCTGATCGAAGAGGGTTACCCCACCTTCGGCATCTGCCTGGGCCACCAGATCATGGCGCTCGCCTCCGGCGCGAAGACCTTCAAGATGAAGTTCGGCCACCACGGCGCCAACCACCCGGTGAAGGACCTGGATAGCGGCCGGGTCAGCATCACCAGCCAGAACCACGGCTTCGCGGTGGACGCGAAGACGCTGCCCGCGAACCTGCGGCCCACGCACATCAGCCTGTTCGACGGCACGCTGCAAGGCCTGGCCCGCACCGACAAGCCCGCGTTCTGCTTCCAGGGCCACCCGGAAGCCTCTCCTGGTCCCCACGACATCGGGTACCTGTTCGACCGGTTCACCGGTCTGATGGACCAGCAGAAGAAGTAAGCCATGCCCAAGCGCACAGACATCAAGAGCATCCTCATCATCGGCGCTGGCCCGATCATCATCGGCCAGGCGTGCGAGTTCGACTACTCCGGCGTGCAGGCCTGCAAGGCGCTGCGCGAGGAGGGCTACAAGGTCATCCTGATCAACTCCAACCCGGCGACGATCATGACGGACCCGGCCACCGCCGACGTCACCTACATCGAGCCGATCACCTGGCAGACGGTGGAGAAGATCATCGCCAAGGAGCGCCCGGACGCGATCCTGCCGACCATGGGTGGCCAGACCGCGCTGAACTGCGCGCTGGACCTGTGGCGCCAAGGCGTGCTCCACAAGTACCGTGGCGCAGCCACCAACAAGGCCATCGAGCTGATCGGCGCCACGCCCGAGTCGATCGACAAGGCCGAAGACCGCCTGAAGTTCAAGGACGCGATGACACGCATCGGCCTGGGCTCGGCGCGCTCCGGCATCGCGCACACGATGGAAGAAGCCTGGGGCGTGCAGAAGGCCGTGGGCTTCCCCACCGTGATCCGCCCCAGCTTCACGCTGGGCGGCACCGGCGGCGGCATCGCCTACAACCCGGAAGAATTCGAGATCATCTGCAAGCGCGGCCTGGAGGCCTCGCCCACCAGCGAGCTGCTGATCGAAGAGTCGCTGCTCGGGTGGAAAGAGTACGAGATGGAAGTGGTCCGCGACAAGAAGGACAACTGCATCATCGTGTGCTCGATCGAGAACCTGGACCCGATGGGCGTGCACACCGGCGACTCGATCACCGTGGCACCGGCGCAGACGCTGACCGACAAGGAATACCAGATCATGCGCGACGCCTCGCTGGCGGTGCTGCGCGAGATCGGCGTGGACACCGGCGGCTCCAACGTGCAGTTCTCGATCAACCCGAAGGACGGTCGCATGATCGTCATCGAGATGAACCCGCGCGTGTCGCGCTCCTCCGCGCTCGCTTCCAAGGCCACCGGCTTCCCGATCGCCAAGGTCGCGGCCAAGCTGGCCGTGGGCTACACGCTGGACGAACTGCGCAACGACATCACCGGCGGCGCGACCCCGGCTTCGTTCGAGCCCTCGATCGACTACGTCGTCACCAAGATCCCGCGCTTCGCCTTCGAGAAGTTCAAGGACGCCAACGACCGCCTGACCACGCAGATGAAGTCGGTCGGTGAAGTCATGGCCATGGGCCGCACCTTCCAGGAAAGCTTCCAGAAGGCCCTGCGCGGCCTGGAAGTGGGCGTGGACGGCCTGAACCAGAAGACGCTGGACCGCGAAGTGCTCGAGAAGGAACTGGGCGAGCCCGGTCCCGAGCGCATCTGGTACGTGGGCGATGCCTTCGGCATGGGCCTCAGCGTCGACGAGGTCTACGACCTGACCAAGATCGACAAGTGGTTCCTCGTGCAGATCGAGGAGATCGTCAAGATCGAACTCGACCTGGACAAGCTGGCCGAAGCCAAGGGCGACCAGGCCCTGGCCTCGCTGGACGAGCCGACGCTGCGCGCGCTGAAGCGCAAGGGCTTCAGCGACCGCCGCCTGGCCAAGCTGCTGAAGACCAGCGACAAGGCCGTGCGCGAAGCGCGCAAGAAGTTCAACGTGCGCCCGGTCTACAAGCGCGTGGACACCTGCGCCGCGGAGTTCGCGACCAACACCGCCTACATGTACTCGACCTACGAGGACGAGTGCGAAGCCGAGCCGACCGACAAGAAGAAGATCATCGTGCTGGGTGGCGGCCCCAACCGCATCGGCCAGGGCATCGAGTTCGACTACTGCTGCGTCCATGCCGCTCTCGCCCTGCGTGAGGACGGCTACGAGACCATCATGGTCAACTGCAACCCGGAGACGGTTTCCACCGACTACGACACCTCCGACCGCCTGTACTTCGAGCCGCTCACGCTCGAAGACGTGCTGGAGATCGTCGACAAGGAAAAGCCCACCGGCGTGATCGTGCAATACGGCGGCCAGACGCCGCTGAAGCTGGCCCTGGGCCTCGAGAAGGAAGGCGTGCCCATCATCGGCACCTCGCCCGACATGATCGACGCCGCGGAAGACCGCGAGCGCTTCCAGAAGCTGTTGCACGAACTGGGCCTGCGCCAGCCGCCCAACGCCACCGCTCGCACCGAACCCGAGGCGCTGGAGAAGGCGCAAGCGCTGGGTTATCCGCTGGTGGTGCGTCCCTCGTACGTGCTGGGCGGCCGCGCGATGGAAATCGTGCACGAGCAGCGTGACCTCGAGCGCTACATGCGCGAAGCGGTCAAGGTGTCGAACGATTCGCCCGTGCTGCTGGACCGCTTTCTCAACGACGCGATCGAGTGCGACGTCGACTGCATCGCCGACGCGAGCGGCGCCGTCTTCATCGGCGGCGTGATGGAGCACATCGAGCAGGCCGGCGTGCACTCGGGCGACTCCGCCTGCTCGCTGCCGCCGTACTCCTTGTCGCAGGGAACCGTAGCCGAACTGAAGCGCCAGACCGCGGCGATGGCCAAGGCCCTGAAAGTCGTGGGCCTGATGAACGTGCAGTTCGCCATCCAGGAGAAGGACGGCCAGGACGTCATCTTCGTGCTGGAAGTGAACCCGCGCGCCTCGCGCACCGTGCCTTACGTGTCCAAGGCGACCGGCATCCAGCTGGCCAAGGTGGCCGCGCGCTGCATGGTCGGCCAGACGCTGGCGCAGCAGGGCATCGCCAAGGAAGTGACGCCGCCTTACTTCAGCGTGAAGGAAGCGGTGTTCCCCTTCGTCAAGTTCCCCGGCGTGGACACCATCCTCGGCCCCGAGATGAAGTCCACGGGCGAGGTGATGGGCGTGGGCAAGACCTTCGGCGAAGCCTTCGTCAAGAGCCAGCTCGGCGCCGGCACCAAGCTGCCGAAGCCGACCGACGCCAACGGCAAGTCCACCGGCAAGGTCTTCCTGACGGTGAAGAACAGCGACAAGCCGCGCGCCGTGGAAGTGGCGCGCCAGCTGCAGGCCATGGGCTTCCCGCTGATCGCGACCAAGGGCACGTCCGCGGCCATCAACGCTGCGGGCATCGCCTGCGAGACGGTCAACAAGGTGACCGAAGGCCGGCCGCACGTGGTCGACATGATCAAGAACAACGAGATCGTGATGGTGGTGAACACGGTGGAAGAGCGCCGCAACGCCATCGCCGACTCGCGCCTGATCCGCACCTCGTCGCTGCTCGCCCGCGTGACCACCTTCACCACCATCGCCGGGGCGGAAGCCGCGGTCGAAGGCATGAAGAGCATGGACAACCTCGACGTGATCTCCGTGCAGGAAATGCACGCGCAGCTCGCCGCGTAAGACCATGGATCGGGCCATCCTCGATCTGCCGCTGGCCGACTGGAACGGCGCCACGGGCGAGGCTGGCTGGATCGCGGCGGTGGAGGGCGGCCAGGTGCTGTTCTTCCCCCGCCTCGATTTCAAGCTCGATGCGAGCGAGCAGGCGCTGCTGTCGCCGGCCTTGCTGGCCGAGGGCGTGCGCAACATCAGCCTCGATTCGGCCGGCAAGCTCAAGGGCGTGGCGGGCGGCGAGGCAGTGGAAAGCCAGGTCTCCGGGCTGATGGGCCGCTTCGCGCGGCAGGCGCGTGTCCTGGTCAAGGGCCTGTTCCCGGCCTACGACGCGCACCTGCGGCCGGCGCCCACCAGCCTGCGGCCAACCGACGTGTCGACCCGCAAGCAGTCGGTGCGCGCCGACGACAGGCGCATGCATGTCGATGCGTTCCCGACGCGGCCCAACTACGGCGAGCGCATCCTGCGCGTCTTCACCAACATCAATCCGCAAGGGCAGCCGCGCGTCTGGCGCGTGGGCGAGCCCTTCGAGGACGTGGCGAAGCGCTACCTGCCCGTAGCCAGGCCGTACTCGGCCTGGCAGGCGAAGATGCTGCAGTCGCTGCACATCACCAAGAGCCTGCGCAGCGAGTACGACCACATGATGCTGCAGCTGCACGACCGCATGAAGGCCGACGAGCGCTACCAGCGCGAGGCGCCGCAGGTGACCATGCCCTTCCCCTCGGGCAGCACCTGGGTCTGCTTCTCGGACCAGGCGGTGCACGCCGCGATGTCGGGCCAGCACATGCTGGAGCAGACCTTCCACCTGCCGGTGGCGCGCCAGTACGACGTGCAGGCCAGCCCGCTGGCCATCCTCACGCGCATGGCCGGCCGGCCCTTGCAGGGCGCGCCGCTGCCGTAAGGCGGTTGCTGTGCGCCTTCGCCCGGTCTATAACCGCGGCAAAGGAGACCCGCATGGCAGACACCTACGTCCTGGTCCACGGCGCCTGGCATACCGGCGAGCTGCTCGAGCCCGTCGCGCAGCAGTTGCGTGCCCGCGGGCACACCGTGCATTGCCCGACGCTGGCCGGCAACCGGCCCAGCGACGACCGCAGCCGCATCGGCCTGGGCGACGCCGTGCGCTCGCTGCAGGCCTTCATCCAGCAGAACGGCCTGGCCGACGTGCGCCTGGTGGGCCACAGCTACGGCGGCATGGTCATCAGCCAGATCGCCGCCGGCCTGGGCAACCGCCTGAAGCGCCTGGTCTACTGGAACGCTTTCGTGCCGCTGAACGGCCAGTGCCTCAACGACATGATCCCGCCGCACTACAAGGCGCTGTTCGACCAGCTGGCCGCGGCCGGCAACAACGCGGTCATGCTGCCTTATCCGATCTGGCGCGAAGCCTTCATCAACGATGCCGACGCCGCGCTGGCCGAGAAGGCGTATTCGCAGTTGAACCCGCACCCCTACAAGACCTTCACCGAGCCGGTGCAGCTGCCCCTGGAGATGGCTGCCCTGCAGGTCGGCAAGAGTTACATCAATTGCAGGCAGGACATCGCGCTGCCGCATAGCCTTCCCTGGCACCCGCGGCTGTCGGAGCGCCTGGGCCTGTTCCGGCTGGTGGAGTGCGAAGGCAGCCACGAGCTGTGCTTCACCAATCCGAAGCTGCTGGCCCAGAAGATCGAGGAAGCCGGGCACGACTAGTGCCCGTGCGGCCGAGTCAGGTGGTGGGCAGCAAACCGCCTTTGGCGGCATAATCCGGGTAAATCCACCGCCGAGCGGCAACGCCCGGCGGTTTTCATTTGCGAGAAGACATGGTCACCATTCCCATCACCACCCGCGGCGCTGAGAAGCTCAAGGCCGAACTGCACCGCCTGAAGACCGTCGATCGGCCGGGGGTCATCCAGGCGATCGCCGAGGCGCGGGCGCAGGGCGACCTGTCGGAGAACGCGGAATACGACGCCGCCAAGGACCGCCAGGGCTTCATCGAAGGCCGGATCCGCGAGCTGGAAAGCAAGCTGGCGGCGGCCCAGGTCATCGACCCGTCCTCGCTGGACGCGGGTGGCCGCGTCGTGTTCGGCTCCACGGTGGAACTCGAGGAAGAAGAGACCGGCGAGACCGTCAGGTACCAGATCGTCGGCGAGGACGAGGCCGACCTGAAGCAGGGCCTGATCAACGTCTCCAGCCCGATCGCCCGCGCGCTGATCGGCAAGGAAGAGGGCGACACGGCCGAAGTGCAGGCGCCCGGCGGCCTGAAGCGCTACGAGATCGTCAACGTCCAGTACATCTGAGCATGGACTGGAAGGCGCGAGCGCCGGTGCTGGCCGCTGGCCTCTGGTGGGGCAGCCTCACGGCCATCGGCTTCCTGGCGGTACCCCTGGTGTTCGCCACGCTTTCGAGCCCGGCACAGGCCGGCATGGTGGCCGCCAAGCTGTTCTCCGGCCAGACCTGGGTGGGCGTGTGCTGCGGCCTGCTGTTGCTGATGCTGTCAGGCGCCGCCGAGGAGCGCCCCAGCATGGACTGGGGGCAGGGTGCGCTGATGTACGTGCTGCCCGGCATGCTGCTGGCCCTGCTGCAGGAATTCGCCATCGCCCCGCGCATCGTGCTGCGCCAGGACCTGGCGTTCTGGCACAGCATGGGGACGGGGGCTTATGCGGCGCAGTGGCTCTGCGCCCTGGTGGTTTTCTGGAAAATGACGAACAAGGATCGTCATCCCGGCGAAAGCCGGGATCCAGGGGTTTAGTCGGCCCGTGTCTTCTTGACGGACTTCTGCTTCGGCTTGGCCTTCTTGACCATGCCGCCGGTCGTCAGGCGCTGGTTGCCCAAAACGCGAACCCGCTTCACTTCCGGCCGCTGGCCGCCCCGGCTGGAGTTCTTGACGACCTTGAATTCGCGCGGGCCGGGCTTGCGTTCCTCGTCTTCGGCCTTCACCTTCTTCGGCTTGGGGCGCCACAGCACGAGGAGCTTGCCGATGTGCTGGATGGGCGCCGCGTTGAGGTCGTCGGCGAGTTGCTGGTAAATGGTTTCGCGGGCTTCGCGGTCGTCGCCGAGCACGCGGATCTTGATCAGGCCGTGCGCGTTGAGCGCCGCGTCGGCCTCCTTGCGGACGGCGGGCGTGAGGCCCTCGTTGCCGATCATCACCACGGGATCGAGGTGATGCGCTTCGGCCCGGTGCGCCTTGCGCTCGGCGATGCTCAATTGAATGGCTGTCATCCCCGTATTATCCCTGGCACATGAAAACCAAGACGAAAAGCAAGAAGGTCAACAAGTCATGGCTGAACGACCATGTCAATGACCCGTACGTGAAGCTCGCGCAGAAAGAGGGCTATCGCGCCCGCGCGGCCTACAAGCTGAAGGAAATCGACGAGGCGCTGCACCTCATCAAGCCCGGGAACGTCGTGGTCGACCTCGGCTCCACGCCCGGGGCCTGGAGCCAGTATGTGCGCCGCAGGCTGTCGCCGCAAGGCGCGGCCGTCGGCGCGCTGGACGGCACCATCATCGCGCTGGACATCCTGCCCATGGACCCGATCGAGGGCGTGACCTTCATCCAGGGCGACTTCCGCGAGGACGCGGCGGCCGCGCTGGTGGCGCAGGAACTCGCGGGCCGCAAGGTCGACGCCGTCGTTTCCGACATGGCGCCCAACCTGTCGGGCATCCCTTCGTCGGACTCGGCCCGCATCGCTCTCCTGGTGGAGCTCGCCGTCGACTTCGCCATTCACCACCTGAAGCCCGAGGGCTCGCTGGTCTGCAAGGTGTTCCACGGCAGCGGCTACAGCCAGCTGGTCAAGCATTTCAAGGAACATTTCAGGGTCGTCAAGCCTCTGAAACCCAAGGCCTCGCGTGATAAGTCCTCCGAGACCTTCCTGGTCGGGATCGGCCTCAAGTAGTCTTGATCTGTCAGGAATCCTGCCTGGATTCCTAGGGAACGCGTAGCAAAAATACATCGTTCCATGTCTTGAAACCCCTAGAATGGGCGTCAACTGGCTCAGGTGATGGGCTACCCCGACCCCCGGAGACTCTTTTGAACAATCAGTGGTTTAGCAAGATCGCCGTCTGGCTGGTGATCGCACTGGTCCTCTTCACCGTATTCAAGCAATTCGACACCAGGGGCGCTGCCGGCGCATCGATGGTCGGCTACTCGGATTTCCTGGAGCAGGTGCGCAACCACCAGATCAAGAGCGCGATCATCCAGGAAGGCCAGGGCGGCACCGAGATCATCGCCGTCACCCAGGACGACCGCAAGGTCCGCACCACGGCGACCTACCTCGATCGCGGCCTGGTCGGCGACCTGATCAACAATAACGTCAAGTTCGACGTCAAGCCCCGCGAGGAAGGCTCGCTGCTCATGACCTTGCTCGTGAGCTGGGGCCCGATGCTGCTGCTGATCGGCGTCTGGATCTATTTCATGCGCCAGATGCAGGGCGGGGGCAAAGGCGGGGCGTTCAGCTTCGGCAAGTCCAAGGCCCGCATGCTCGATGAGAGCAGCAACCAGCTGACCTTCACCGACGTCGCGGGTTGCGACGAGGCCAAGGAAGAAGTCAAGGAAGTCGTCGACTTCCTGAAGGACCCGCAGAAGTTCCAGAAGCTGGGCGGGCGCATCCCGCGCGGCCTGCTGCTGGTCGGCCCCCCGGGCACCGGCAAGACGCTGCTGGCCAAGGCCATCGCGGGCGAAGCCAAGGTGCCGTTCTTCTCGATCTCCGGTTCGGACTTCGTCGAGATGTTCGTCGGCGTGGGCGCGGCCCGCGTGCGCGACATGTTCGAGAACGCGAAGAAGAACGCGCCCTGCATCATCTTCATCGACGAAATCGACGCCGTCGGCCGCCAGCGTGGCGCCGGCCTGGGCGGCGGCAACGACGAGCGCGAGCAGACCCTCAACCAGATGCTGGTGGAGATGGACGGCTTCGAGACCAACCTCGGCGTGATCGTGATCGCGGCGACCAACCGTCCCGACATCCTCGACTCCGCGCTGCTGCGCCCGGGCCGCTTCGACCGCCAGGTCTACGTGACGCTGCCGGACATCCGCGGCCGCGAGCAGATCCTGAACGTGCACATGCGCAAGATCCCGATCGGCCAGGACGTGAAGGCCGAGATCATCGCGCGCGGCACGCCGGGCATGTCGGGCGCCGACCTGGCCAACCTCTGCAACGAAGCCGCCCTGATGGCCGCCCGCCGCAATGCGCGCGTGGTGGAGATGCAGGACTTCGAGAAGGCCAAGGACAAGATCATCATGGGCCCGGAGCGCAAGTCCATGGTGATGCCGGAAGAAGAGCGCCGCAACACCGCGTACCACGAGTCCGGCCACGCCATCATCGGCAAGCTGCTGCCCAAGTGCGACCCGGTGCACAAGGTCACCATCATCCCGCGCGGCCGCGCGCTGGGCGTGACGATGAGCCTGCCCGAGAAGGACCGCTACAGCTACGACCGCGACTTCATGCTGAACCAGATCAGCATGCTGTTCGGCGGCCGCATCGCCGAAGAAGTGTTCATGAACCAGATGACCACCGGCGCTTCGAACGACTTCGAGCGCGCGACGCACCTGGCCCGCGACATGGTGATGCGCTACGGCATGACCGACGCACTGGGCCCGATGGTGTACGCGGAGAACGAGGGCGAGGTCTTCCTGGGCCGCTCGGTCACCAAGACCACCAACATCAGCGAGCAGACGATGCAGAAGGTGGACATGGAAGTCCGCCGCATCATCGACGAGCAGTACACGCTGGCGCGCAAGCTGATCGAGGACAACAGCGACAAGATGCACGCCATGGCGAAGGCCCTGCTCGAATGGGAAACCATCGACGCCGAGCAGATCGACGACATCATGGCCGGCAAGGAGCCGCGTCCGCCCAAGGACTTCACGCCGCGCACGCCCAGCTCGGGCGGCACTGGTGGCCCGTCCGCGGGCCCGGAGCCGGCGCCCAACGCCGCGTAAAATTCTTTCCTTCCGTGCAAAGGGGCCCTGCGGGCCCCTTTCGCCTTTCTTCCCCGGCGCACAATCCGGCTCATGCACTGGCAGACGTCCCGCTTCGCGATCGCTCTCGACACCCCGCGGGTGATGGGCATCGTCAACGTCACGCCCAACTCCTTTTCGGATGGCGGCCTGCACGCCAGCACCGAAAGCGCGCTGGCGCACTGCGAGGAACTGTTGGCGGCCGGCGCGGACATCCTGGACATCGGCGGCGAATCCAGCCGCCCGGGCGTGGACCCGGTGCCGCTCGAAGAAGAACTGGCGCGCGTGCTGCCGGTGGTGCGCGAGGCCGTCACGCTGGGCGTGCCGGTCTCGGTGGACACTTACAAGCCCGAGGTGATGCGCGCGGTGCTGGACCTGGGCGCCGACATCATCAACGACATCTGGGCGCTGGGCCAGCCCGGCGCGGTGGACGCGGTGGTGGAGCATCCAAACTGCGGCGTCTGCCTGATGCACATGCACGGCGAGCCGAAGACCATGCAGCGCACGCCGCTGGATGGCGACGCGCCGCCGCAAGTGAGGGCCTTCCTGCGCGCGCGCACCCAGGCGCTGCGCGAGCGCGGCGTGGCCGCGGAGCGCATCAGCTGGGATCCGGGCATCGGCTTCGGCAAGACGGTGGAGCAGAATTTCGCGCTGCTGGCGCGCCAGTGGGAGCTGCTGGTGGACGGCTACCCGGTGCTGGCGGGCTGGTCGCGCAAGTCCTCGCTGGGCGCCATCACCGGCTACCCGGTGCACGAGCGCGTGGTGGCCAGCGTCGCCGCGGCGGTGCTGGCGGTGGAACATGGGGCGCGCATCGTGCGGGTGCACGACGTGCGCGAGACGGTGGCCGCACTGAAGGTGTGGAACGCAATGCAGGGAACCGGCACCGTGCCGGCGGAGAGGAAGCAATGAGCAGGAAGTATTTCGGCACCGACGGCATCCGTGGCAAGGTCGGCGAAGCCCCCATCACCCCGGATTTCGTGCTGCGCCTGGCGCATGCCGTCGGCCGCGTGCTGAAGCGCACCGAGGAGAGACCCACCGTCCTGATCGGCAAGGACACGCGCATCTCCGGCTACATGCTGGAAAGCGCGCTGGAGTCGGGCTTCAACTCCGCGGGCGTCGACGTCGTGCTGCTCGGCCCGCTGCCGACGCCTGGCGTGGCCTACCTCACGCGGGCGCAGCGCGCCAGCCTGGGCGTGGTGATCAGCGCCAGCCACAACCCCTTTCCGGACAACGGCATCAAGTTCTTCAGCGCCCAGGGCACCAAGCTGCCGGACGAATGGGAGCAGCAGGTGGAGGCCGCGCTCGACGAGCCGCCCGTGTGGGCCGGCTCGGCGCAACTGGGCAAGGCCCGCCGGCTCGACGACGCGTCGGGCCGCTACATCGAGTTCTGCAAGAGCACCTTCGCCAGCGACCTGACCCTGAAGGGCATGACCATCGCCGTCGATGCGGCGCATGGCGCGGCGTACCACATCGCTCCCAAGGTGTTCCACGAACTGGGCGCCGAGGTGTTCTGCCTGGGCTGCTCGCCCGACGGCCTGAACATCAACGACCGCGTCGGCGCGACGCATCCCGAAGCGCTGGTGCATGCGGTGCGCGCCAACCGCGCGGACTTCGGCGTTGCGCTCGATGGCGATGCCGACCGCCTGCAGATGGTCGACGCCGATGGCCGACTCTTCAACGGCGACGAACTGCTGTACCTGATGGTCATGGACCGCCTGGCGCAAGGCCAGCGCGTGCCGGGTGCCGTCGGCACGCTGATGACCAACATGGCCGTCGAAGTGGCGCTGAAGAAGCGCGACATCGAGTTCGTGCGCGCCAAGGTCGGCGACCGCTACGTGCTGGAAGAACTGGAAAAGCGCGACTGGGTGCTGGGCGGCGAGGGCTCCGGCCACCTGCTGTGCCTGGACAAGCACACCACCGGCGACGGCCTCGTCAGCGCGCTGCAGGTGCTGAAGGCCTGCGCCCGCAGCGGCAAGAGCCTGGCGCAGCTGCTGGATGGCGTGGAGCTGTTCCCGCAGACGCTGATCAACGTGCGCCTGCAGCCCGGCCAGGACTGGAAGAAGAACGCCAAGCTGGCAAGCGAGACCGACCGCCTGCAGGCCGAGCTGGACGGCTCCGGCCGCGTGCTGATCCGCGCCAGCGGCACCGAGCCGGTGCTGCGCGTGATGGTCGAAGCGGCCGATGCGCAGGTGGCCCAGAAAACCGCGGAACACCTGGCCGAAGTGGTGCGCGCGGGCTGATTCTGCAGGCTTTAAACGACTGGTTACAGTTCGCGTAAAGCCGATTCCCTATCTCGTGGCTGGCGAGCCACGCACCCGGCTAGGCAGGCGGTTTGGCAAGGTCTACATTGACAGCCATGCGCCGCCTTTTCCACTTCATCGCCCAGGCCTCCGTGGCCGGTGCGCTCCTGGCCTCTGCCTGCGGCGCGGCGGCGGAGGGGACCGCGCCGCTGTACTCCCTGACCACCCCGGCGCCCCTGCTGGATCCCGAGCTGTCGCCCCGGCAGCCGTTGCTGAATTACGGCCCGTTGCAATTGTCGGCCGCCACTTCCACCACCGGCACCGGCAGCGGGCTGTCGCTGCAGGCCGGCCACCAATGGTTCGCGCGGGCCGGCATCGGCCACAGCCTGGAGAACAGCGAAGTGCTGAGCTTCGGCGGCGGCTATCGCTTCACCAGCGGCCAGGCGGTGTCCATGCACGTCACCCGCCAGATCGGGCAGGAGCGCCTGGGCCTGGCCGTGCGCTACGACTGGACGCGCACCTACCTGCGTCTCGCCTACGAGTCGCCGACGCGCGCCATGAGCGGCCCCGACACGCTGCGCTTCTCCGCCGGCGTGCGCTTCTGAGCCCACCCGGCGGACATCGCGAAGACTGGAAGGATCAGGTCCAGAACGGCTTCATGTCCGCCGCCGTGTCCCGGCAGGCCTGCTCGCATTCCTGCGCGATGTCGTGCTCGCGGGCGGCGAGCCAGCCTACCGCGAACCAGGCCGTGGGCTCCTCCTTGGCGTGCGCCTCGAACAGCCCGCGCGCGGTGGCCGCGTCCTGGTACTCGCCCAGCGCGTCCTGCAGCGTCTTGAGCGACTTGACGAAGCGGTCGACGTCGCGCGGCGCGTAGAGCGGCCGCACCAGCTCGGAGAGGTAGCGCAGGCGCTTCAGGCGCTTGCGCACGCGATGCCGCTTGGGCTCGGGCAGCCGCGCGAACTTCTTGCCATCGCGCTCCACCGTGCGTCGCAGCTTGTGCAGGCGCGTGGCGACCGACTTGCGCATGGCCTTCAGGGGCGTGTCCTGCGGCGCATCGCGCAGTTCCTGCACCAGCGCCACGAGCTGCAGCACGGCGCCCTGGAAAGCGGGGTCGCGGATCGCGCCGCCCACGTCGGGCAGCTCCGGGTGCCAGCCCTTCATCGACGGCGCGCCCGCCTTCTCCATCACGCCTTCGAGCTGGGGCAGGAGCGTCGCGCGGTCGCGGTGGTGGCCCAGCACCTGGAACAGGGCGCGCAGCGCCGGCTCGATGGCGGGGTCCAGCGCCTGCAGGCCGGCCACGTCCTTCAGCTCGCGCAAGGCCGTGCGCAGCCGCCGCAGGCCGACCCGCAGCTGGTGGATGTGTTCGTCGCCGCCGCGGCCGGACGCGAGCTCGCGCGCGTTGCCCAGCACCTGCTGCAGCGCGCCGTCGATCACCGTCGCCACCAGCGCGGAGGACGATTCCGGCTTGTCTTCCAGCGGCGTGGCCTGCACGGGATTGCCCTCCGGGCCGCCATGAGCCAGCCGCCGTCCCAGCGCCGACTTGGACAGCGGGTCCAGCCACAGGCCGTGTTCCTCGCACCAGCTCTGGGCCAGCTCGGTGGCGGCGGCGGGGCTGCCCTGTTTGAGCTCGAACTCCACCTCCTGCACCGGGTGGCTGCGCTTGCCGGCGCGCACGCGGCCGCGGTCCAGCGCGATTTCCACCGCGGTTCCCGCTGCTTCCACGGTGCGGGTGAGCCGGTTCACGTCGGTCTCGAACACCGGATGCAGTTCCTGCGCGGCATCGCCCAGCGCCTTGCGCAACAGCTTGCCGACGGGATGGATGGCGTGGCGCTCGATATCGGGCGTGGAGTCGCCGTCGTCGAGCGGCACCTCGTGCTCCAGCCGCTCGAAGCCGTTGCGGCCCGGGCCCTTGGCCGTCTGCACCCAGTGGCGCCCTTCCTGCCGCACGCGCAGCACCAGGCCGTGGCGGGCGAGCGCCTCCAGCGGGGTGTCGTAGTAGCGCGCGCGCAGGCGCTTGACCTGCACCGGGCCGCGGCGCAATGCCGTATCGAGCGCCTCGACGCGCTCGCCGGGCACCTGGAACTTCAGCTCGAACTCCGTCATGCCCTCAGTATCGCTCCGGCACGTACAACTCCGCCGGCACCGGGCGCCGTTCGTAGTCTTCGTGCCGCACGCGGGAGGGGAGGGCTATCGCCGGGTGCGGCACCTCGCGGTAGGGCACCTGGTCCAGCAGGTGCGCGATGCAGTTCAGGCGGGCCTTCTTCTTGTTGTCCGCCTGCACCACCCACCACGGCGCCTCCGGCGTGTGGGTGCGCTCCAGCATCGCTTCCTTGGCCCAGGTGTAGTCCTCCCAGCGCCGGCGCGACTCGAGGTCCATGGGGCTCAGCTTCCACTGCTTCAGCGGGTCGTGCATGCGGCTGAGGAAGCGCATGTGCTGCTCTTCGTCCGAGATCGAGAACCAGTACTTCAGCAGGTGGATGCCGGAGCGGATGAACATCTTCTCCAGCTCGGGGACGTCGCGGAAGAACTCCTCCAGCTGTTCGTCGTTGCAGAAGCCCATGACGCGCTCGACGCCGGCGCGGTTGTACCAGCTGCGGTCGAACAGCACGATCTCGCCGGCGGCCGGCAGGTGCTGCACGTAGCGCTGGAAGTACCACTGCGTGCGCTCGCGGTCGTTGGGCGCGGGCAGGGCGGCCACGCGGCAGATGCGCGGGTTCAGGCGCTGCGCGATGCGCTTGATGACGCCGCCCTTGCCGGCGGCGTCGCGGCCCTCGAACAGCACGACCAGCTTGTGGCCGGTGTGCACCACCCAGTCCTGCAGCTTGACCAGCTCGCCCTGCAGCCGCAGCAGCTCGCGGAAGTATTGGCGCCGCTCCTGTCTTTCCAGCTCGCTGAGCGGTATCTCGGCGCCCTCGGCGTCGAAGGGCCGGTCTTCCAGTTCCAGTTCGAGCTCCTCGTCGAAGCTGTCCACGATGTCGCGCTGCACGCGCAGGAACTCCTCGTCGTTCATTCGCATCCTCATACGGCGGTGGTCTTTCAGCGGCCGTGGCGCAGGCGCCAACGTTGAAGCATGGCGAATTCGGCGAGGCCGCGCAAGAGCGCGCGCAGGAGGGAAAGGAAGGAAAGCATGAGCCAACGCTAGCGCAGCCGCGTGGCAACTTCATGACACGCGAAGCCCTTAAGCTTCGCCCCCGTGCCACAAGCCGACCTGCCCGAACTCCAGGAACTGGAGCGCGTGATCGCGCTGGGTGGCGCGCGCCTGCAATGCACCGTGGCCTGCGAGGTGGAACATCTCGAAGGCCGGCTGCCGGTCTACGCCATCACGCTGGGCAACCCGGACCCCTCACTGCCCGCGGTCGGGTACTTCGGCGGCGTGCACGGGCTGGAACGCATCGGCAGCCGCGTGGTCACGGCCTACCTGCACAGCCTGGTCACGCGCCTGGCCTGGGACGTGTCGCTGCAGGAAATGCTGCAGCAATTGCGCTTCGTCTTCATGCCGCTGGTCAACCCCGCCGGCATGGCGCGCGGCACGCGAGCCAATCCGCGCGGCGTGGACCTGATGCGCAATTCGCCGGTGGAGGCGCGCGACCCGGTGCCTTTGCTGGTGGGCGGCCAGCGCCTCAGCTCCGGCCTGCCCTGGTACCGCGGCGCCGCCGGCGCCGCCATGGAGCCCGAAAGCGCGGCGCTGTGCGCCTGGGTCGAGCGGGAACTGCACGGCCGCCCCTTCAGCCTGGCGCTGGATTGCCATTCGGGCTTCGGCATGCGCGACCGCATCTGGTTTCCCTTCGCGCACCGGCGCCTGCCCATAGCCGCGCTGGCGGAACTGCATGCGCTGCACGAGATCTTCGAAGGCAGCCACGCGCACCACAAGTACGTCTTCGAGCCGCAAAGCCGGCAGTACCTGGCCCACGGCGACCTGTGGGACCACCTGGTGCTGCGGGCGCCGGGGCAGGGCGTGTTCCTGCCGCTGACGCTGGAGATGGGATCCTGGCTGTGGGTGAAGAAGAACCCGCGCCAGCTGTTCTCGCGCCACGGCATCTTCAACCCGCTGATCGCGCACCGCGAGCAGCGGGTGCTGCGCAGCCACCTGCCGCTGCTGGATTTCGCGGCGCGCGCGGCGGCCGGCCACCGGCACTGGCTGCCGCAGGGAGCGGAGCGCGAGCTGCAGCAACGCCGGGGCCTGGCCCGCTGGTACGGACGATGAGCACCTGGGTGCTGCTGCGTGGGCTGGCGCGCGAGGCGCGCCACTGGGGCGGCTTTGCCCGCGACCTGCAGCAGCGGCTGCCGCCTGGCGACCAGGTACTGTGCGTGGACCTGCCAGGCACCGGCTCGCTGTGGCACGAGCCCAGCCCGGCCAGCGTGACCGGCCTGGTGCAAGCGGCGCGGCGCGAACTGGCCTTGCTGCGGTCGCGCGCGCCCTATGTGCTGGTCGCACTGTCGCTGGGCGGCATGGTGGCGCGGGAATGGGCCGGACGCGACCCGGATGTCGCGGCCTCCGTCCTGATCAACACCAGCCTGGGCGGCGTGGCGCCGTTCTGGCAACGCCTGCGTCCTTCCAGTTACCCGGCCTTGCTCGCGCTCGCGCGGCCGGGGCTGGCTTTGCTGCCGCGTGAGCAACGCATCCTCCGGTTGACCAGCAATGCTCCGGCCCAGGAGGAGGTCGCGCAGCAGTGGACGGCCATTGCCGCGACCGCGCCGGTCTCGCGCCTCAACGTGCTGCGGCAACTGCTCGCGGCGGCCCGCTACCGGCCCGACGGCCCCGCGCGCGCACCGACCCTGCTGCTGGCCTCGACGCGCGACCGCCTGGTCTCGGTCGAGTGTTCGCGCCGCCTCGCGCGGGCCTGGAACGTACCCCTGCGCGAACACCCGTCGGCCGGGCACGACTTGCCGCTGGACGACCCGCAATGGGTGGCCGACGCGATCATCCGCTGGCATCGGGGGCTTTTCCACGCCGTGTGACGGGCGCGTGACGAGGGTGTTGCCTCGTCATCGAACTGCCACGGAAACGCCATGTCTGCGTCATGGGCACTCCGCACACTCCGCCAAACCGCAGGAGTGCAGATGAACGAGCAGCCCGACACCAACATCATCCTGGCGCCGGCCGCGTTGCCCAAGGCCGCCCGCAGCGCATCGATGGGGGAGTCCAGCAACATCACCGTCACCTGGGCGCGGCACCAGGACGAAGTGCGCCAGGCCCAGCGCCTGCGCTACGAAGTGTTCGCCGGCGAAATGGGCGCCCGGCTCGACACGCGCCTCGAAGGCCATGATGCCGACCTGTTCGACGACTACTGCGAGCACCTGCTGGTGCGCGCGGCCGACACCGGCGACGTGATCGGCACCTACCGCGTACTGACGCCGGCGCAGGCGCGCCGCGTCGGCAGCTTCTACAGCGACACCGAGTTCGACCTGTGGCGCCTGCGCCGGCTGCGCGAACGGATGGTGGAACTGGGGCGCAGCTGCGTGCGCGCCGACCACCGCCAGGGCGGCGTGATCCTGGCGCTGTGGGGCGCGCTGGCCGAATTCATGCAGCGCAATGCGCTGGACACCATGATCGGCTGCGCCAGCATCCCGATGCTGCACAACGGCGTGGTCAGCGGCGACATCGCTGCCAGCATCTGGCGCCAGCTGAAGGCCACGCACCTGGCGCCGATCGAATACCACGTGACGCCGCGCCTGCCGCTGCCGGTCGATGCGCTGGACAGCGGACTGGACGTGGAACCACCGGCATTGATCAAGGGCTACCTGCGCCTGGGCGCGAAGGTGCTGGGGCCGCCGGCCTGGGACCCGGACTTCAACACCGCGGACCTGCCAATGATGATGCGGATCCACGACCTGCCGCCGCGCTACCGCAAGCATTTTCTCGGAGGGGCCTGAGCATGCGGACCGCGTTCGAAGCTTTCGGCACCCTGGTTCCGGGGTTCGATGTCCCCACCGATGAACGCGACGACGACGACGGCCCGGCACGCTCCCGCTACCGGGCCGTCTTCATTTCCGACCTGCACCTGGGCACGCCCGGTTGCCAGGCCGCGCCGCTGCTGGATTTCCTGAAGTCGCATCCCAGCGACTACCTGTACCTGGTGGGCGACATCATCGACGGCTGGCAGCTGCGCAAGCGCTGGTACTGGCCGCAGTTGCACAACGACGTGGTGCAGAAGCTGCTGCGCCGCGCCCGCAAGGGCTGCCGCGTGGTCTACGTGCCGGGCAACCACGACGAATTCGCACGCCAGTTCGTTGGCAACCATTTCGGCGGCATCGAGGTGCAGCAGGAAGCCGTGCACGTGACGGCCGCGGGCCAGCAGCTGTGGGTGATCCACGGCGACTACTTCGACGGCGTGGTGCAGTGCGCGAAGTGGCTGGCGCACGTCGGCGACTCGCTGTACGAGTTCACGCTGAAGCTCAATCGCCACCTGAACCGGCTGCGCGGCCGGCTGGGGCTGCCTTACTGGTCGCTCTCGGCCTACCTGAAGAACAAGGTGAAGAAGGCGCTGAACTACGTGACGGACTTCGAGCGGGCTGTCGCGCACGAGGCGCGCCGCCGCGGCCACCAGGGCGTGGTCTGCGGGCACATCCACCGCGCCGAGCTGCGCCACATCGACGGCGTGCTGTATTGCAACGACGGCGACTGGGTCGAAAGCCGCACGGCGCTGGTGGAGCACTACGACGGCCGGCTCGAACTGGTGGAGTGGCTGCCGGCCGCCCAGGACAACGGACACAAGACACTGACGGAGACTGCATGAAGATCGCGCTGGTCACGGATGCCTGGATGCCCCAGGTCAATGGAGTGGTCACCACGCTGGTGGAACTGGTGCGGCACCTGCGCGCCGGCGGCAACGAGGTGCTGGTGATCGAGCCGGGGCGGTTCGCCACCCGCCCATGCCCGGGCTATTCGGGCATCGACCTGGCCATTCGTCCCGCGCGGCGGCTCGCGGAGCAGCTGGAGGCTTTCGGCCCGGACGCGATCCACCTGGCGACCGAAGGTCCGCTCGGCTGGGCCGGGCGGCGCTTCTGCCTGAAGCGCGGGCTGGCGTTCACGACCGCCTTCCACACCAAGTTCCCCGAGATCGTCAACCACGCGATCAAGGTGCCGTTGGCGCTGGGCTATGCGGTGATGCGGCATTTCCACGCTCCGTCCTCGGGCGTCATGGTGCCGACGCCCAGCGTGCTGGAGATGCTGCAGAAGCGCGGCTTCCGCAACCTGCGGGCCTGGACCCACGGCGTCGACCTGGACCTGTTTCCCTTCCGGGCCATGCCCGGCACCTTCGCCGGCCTGGAAGAGGTGGCGCGGCCGCTGTCGCTGTTCGTCGGCCGCGTGTCGTACGAGAAGAACATCTCCGCCTTCCTGCAGACGCCCTTTCCGGGGACCAAGGTCGTGTGCGGCGTCGGCCCGGTCGAGGCGACGCTGAAGCAGAAGCATCCCGAAGTGCGCTGGGTCGGCATCCTGCCGCGCGACGAGCTGGCCAAGCTGTACGCGGCAGCCGACCTCTTCGTGTTCCCCAGCCTGGCGGACACCTTCGGCTTGGTCATGGTGGAGGCGATGGCCTGCGGCACGCCGGTGGCGGCTTATCCCGCCGACGGACCCCTGACCGTGCTGTCGCGTCCCGGACCCAGGGAAACGGGCAGCCTGGGCGGCGCGATGCATGAAGACCTGCAGAAGGCCTGCTTCGCCGCGCTGGAAGTCCCTCGTGCGGAAGCCCGCGAGAGGGCGATGGACTTCAGCTGGGCGCACGCGAGCACGCTGTTCGAGAATTTCCTGGTGCCAGCGCGCAAGCCGCTTTCCGGCTCGGCTGTCACGGTTATGTCATAAGGGAAGGTGATACTGTCACAAACAAGTCATCGAATCGACATATTCATGTGCGATGCCGCGCCGACGGTGGTGCCCTTTCTCGACCGTGACCACAGCATCCTCGCCTTCAACGAGCGGGTGCTCGATTGGGCCCAGCGCGGCAGCGTGCCGCTGCTGGAGCGGCTGCGCTTCCTCACCATCGTCTCCTCCAACCTCGACGAGTTCTTCGAGGTGCGCGCCGCGGACCACCTGAGCGCGGCGCAGGCCGGCGAACACAAGGGGCCGTACACGGTCGAAAGCTTCGAGGCGCTGGCCGGGGCCGCGCACCGGCTGGTCGAGAAGCAGTACGCGATCTTCAACGAGGAACTCGCGCCGGCCTTCAAGAAGCACGGCATCGAGATCGTCTCGCATGGCGACCGCAGCGCCGCGCAGAAAGCGTGGGTGCGGCAGTACTTCGAGAACGATGTGCGGCCGCTGCTGATCCCGGTGGGGCTGGATCCGGCGCATCCCTTCCCGCAGGTCGCCAACAAGTCGCTCAACTTCATCGTGCGGCTGGCGGGCAAGGACGCCTTCGGCCGCGAGAACGAGATCGCCATCGTCAAGGTGCCGCGCGTGTTGCCGCGGCTGATCCCGATGCCGGCCAAGGTGGCAGGCAAGAAGAAGCTGTTCGTCTCGCTGTCCAGCGTGATCCGCGCGCACCTGGACCTGCTGTTCCCCGGCCGCGAAGTGGGGCAGTTCTCGCAGTTCCGCGTCACCCGCCATTCGGACCTGGCGATCGAGGAAGAGGAAGTGCGCAACCTGCGCACCGCGCTGCGGCTGGGCCTGCAGCAGCGGCACTATGGCGCGGCGGTGCGGCTGGAGGTCTCGTCCGGCTGTTCGGAGTACCTGTCGTCCTTCCTGCTGAAGCAGTTCAACCTGCCGGAGGCGGCCTTGTACCGCATGCACGGGCCGGTGAACCTTGTGCGCTTCCAGCAGATGATCGACCTGGTCAACGCGCCCAAGCTGCTGTTCCCGCCCTACCGGCCGGGCTATCCGCGCCAGCTGGTGCCGGGCCGGCCGATCTTCGACCAGCTGAAAAAGCGCGACGTCATCATCCACCAGCCTTTCGAGAGCTTCGAGGGTGTGCTGGATTTCCTGCGCGAGGCGGTGCACGACCCGCAGGTGCTGGCGATCAAGCAGACCATCTACCGCACCGGCAACGACTCGGTGATGATGGAGCTGCTGCGCGAAGCCGTGGTGCAGGGCAAGGAAGTCACGCTGGTGGTGGAGCTGAAGGCGCGCTTCGACGAGGAAGCCAACATCAACTGGGCCGAGGCGCTGGAAGCCGTCGGCGCGCAGGTGGTGTATGGCGTCGTCGGCCTGAAGACCCACGCCAAGATGCTGCTGGTGACCCGGCGCGAGGGCCATTCGCTGGTGCGCTACGCCCATCTCTCCACCGGCAACTACAACCCGCGCACCGCGCGCCTGTACACCGACGTCAGCCACCTCACGGCCGACCCGCTGCTGACCGCCGACGTCGAACAGGTCTTCGTGCACCTGGCCAGCCAGAGCAAGCTGCCGCGGTTGAACCACGTGACGATCGCGCCCTTCCACCTGCAGCGCAAGCTGATCGAGCAGATCGACCTGGTCGGCGTCGCCGCGGCGAGCGGGCTGGACGCGCGCATCGTGCTGAAGATGAACGCGCTGACCGACGAACCGCTGATGCAGGCGCTGGTGCGCGCGGGCCAGCGCGGCGCGCGCATCGACCTGATCGTGCGCGGCGCCTGCATGCTGCCGGCGCGCGTGCCGGGGCTCACCGACAACATCCGCGTGCGCTCCATCATCGGCCGCTTCCTGGAACACTCCCGGGTGTTCTATTTCCGCGCCGGCAACGAGGAGCAGCTGTTCCTCTCCAGCGCCGACTGGATGAACCGCAACATGCTGCGCCGGATCGAACTGGCGTGGCCGGTGAAGGACGCGGAACTGCGCCAGCGCATCATCGACGAATGCCTGGTCGCGTACCTGCACGACGCCAAGGATTCCTGGGACCTGCAGCCCGATGGCAGCTACAAGCGGCCGAAGAGCGCGGAGGACCCCAAGGCCAAGGGCGCGCAAGCCGCATTGATGGAACGCCATGCCGCCCCGCCGGGCAGCGAGGAGGTGCGATCATGGACCTGATCCTGTGGCGCCACGCCGAAGCCGAGGACGAGCACGAAGGCGTGGTGGACATGGACAGGGCGCTCACCAGCCGCGGCGAGAAGCAGGCAGCGCGGGTGGCGGCCTGGCTGGACCGCAACCTGCCGGAAGGCACGCGCATCCTGTGCAGCCCCGCGCTGCGCTGCGAGCAGACGGTGCTGCCGCTGGCGCGCAAGTACAAGCTGCGTGGCGAGTTGGCGCCGGGCGCCACGCCGGCGGCGGTGCTGGCGGCGGCGCAATGGCCGGACGCCAAGCACCCGGTGCTGGTGGTGGGTCACCAGCCGGTGCTGGGCGAGACCCTGGCGCAGCTGCTGCGCATCGAAGGCGGCAGCCTGCCGGTGCGCAAGTGCGGCGTGTGGTGGCTGCGCGCGCGCGAGCGTGACGGCGACGGCCAGACCGTGGTCTGGGCCGTGCAGTCGCCCGATACCGTTTAGACCTTGGCGGGACGGCCGGTCTTCACGGCCGGCACGGCGGCGACACTGGCGACGAAAGCAGCATCTGCCATCGCGGCCAGGGCCTGCACGCCGGCGCGCAGCAGTTCGCTCTTCTTGGCCGGGCGGCCGAGGCGGGCGGCGCGGTCCTTCAGGTCCTGCAGCACGGTGTATTCGGCCTTGGGGATGGTGAAGCTGTCACGCACCATCTTCGGCTTGCGTGCCTTGTCGGCCTTCGCATCGGCCTTGGCGGCGCTGTCGGCGGCCGCCGGCTTGGCTGCCTTCGCGACCGGAGCCTTCACCTTGGCAGGCTTGGAGGCCTTCGGGGCCTTGGCCGTCCTGGCGGCCTTCGCCTGCGGTGCGGCGGGCTTCGCAGCGCTCGCGGTCTTCACGGCCGGCGCCTTGGCGGCTTTCTTGGTCGGGGTGCGGGTTGCCATGCTGGGGACTCCTCAGTCTGAAACGGTATAAACAGTATATACAGTTTCCAGGCCGTGGCTCAGCAGGCGATCGCCAGCGTCCAGGGCGTCTTCTGCCAGGCCACGGCTTCCTCGCGCAGCAGGTGCGCCGACTGCGGAAAGGCCGAGACCCAGTCGGTCCGCGCCTGCAGGGTGACCAGCTGTCCCTGCGCCTTCAGCTTCAGGCCTTGCAGCTCGGGGTCGCGCCGCGCGTGGCACAGGATCACCGCCAGCCGCAGGCAAAGCAGCTGGTGCACGAACAGCGTGTCGCTGAAATCGATGTCCAGCTTGCGCAGCTTGCCGCGATGCCCCAGCACCAGCAGGCTCAGTCGGTGCAGTTCCGGCTGCGCGAAACCCGGCGCGTCGGCGTTGTCCAGGACGTAGGCGCCGTGCTTGTGGTAATCGCTGTGCGAAATGAGGCTGCCGATCTCGTGCAGTTGCGCGGCCCACGCCAGCTCGCGCTCGTGGCGCTGCAGGTCGCGCGCCGGTTCGCCCGCGCGCAATTGCCGCAGCAGCTGGCCGGCGACGCGGCCCACGCGCTGCGCCTGCGGGGTGTCGATGCCGAACTTGAGGGCCAGGCGCCGCACCGACGCATTGCGCACGTCGGTGTCGATGTGCTCGCGGTCTAGCAGGTCGTACAGCACGCCCTGGCGCAGCGCGCCGGCGGCCGGCTGCATGCGCTCCAGCCCCAGCAGGTCGAACACGGCGCACAGCACGCTGAGGCCGCCGCCGATCACGGGCCGCCGGTCGTCCTTCAGCATCGGCAGCTTCACGCGGTCCGCACTGCGGGCGGCCAGCAACTGCTGCTGCAGCCAGTCGAGGCCTTCGCGCGTGATCCAGCCGGCCGGCCAGCCGCAGGCATACAGCACGTCGGCGACTGCGCCTATCGTGCCGGAGGAGCCGTAGGCGATGTCCCAGCTGCCGCGCGGGAAGATGGCCAGCGCTTCGTCCAGCACGGCCTGCGCGGCGATCTGCGCGCGCTCGAAAGCCGCCAGCGTGAATTGGCCTTCGGGGAAGTACTTCATCGACCAGTTGACGCTGCCCACGCGGTAGCTTTCCATCACGCGGGCGTCGTACTGGCGGCCCAGGATCAGCTCGGTGGAGCGGCCGCCGATGTCGACGACCAGCCGGTTCTCGTCGGACTGCGGCAGCAGGTGCGACACGCCCTGGTAGATCAGGCGCGCTTCCTCGTGGCCGGAGATGACTTCGATCGGGAAGCCGAGGATCTCGTGCGCCTTCGTCAGGAAGACGTCGCGGTTGCGCGCCTCGCGCAGGGTCTGCGTGGCGACAGCCCGCACCTGCGGTTGCGTGAAGGCGGCGATGCGCTCGTTGAAGCGCGCCAGGCAGGCCCAGCCGCGCTCCAGCGCTTCCTGCGTGAGGTTGCGCGCTTCGTCCAGGCCGTTGCCCTGGCGCACGGTCTCCTTGAGGTATTCGACCCGCTGCACCTGGCCGTGGTCGAGGCGCCCGATCTCGAGGCGAAAGCTGTTGGAGCCGAGGTCGACCGCGGCGAGCAGGGTACCGTTTTCCATGCGGGGGAGGGTGGGGGTGTTGCGGCCAGCATAGCACCCCGCCTGCCCCTCACGGCGAGGGGCGCCCGCCTCAGCCGACCACGCGGCCGTCGGCGGTGAGCATGCTTTGCGTGACGAAGGTCGTGCTGCGGCGGCTGGCATCGAAACGGACCCGGTAGCCGCCGAGGTCGACCTCGGCCCGGCGGCGGAATTCGGAAAGGGCGCTCGCGCGCGTGAGCTGGCCGTCGACGCCGGCCAGGACTTCGTAGGTGTAGCGGGCGGCGATGTAGCCGGCCAGGCTCAGCGCCGCCGGCGGCTCGTCGAACAGCCGCGCCATGGCGTCGCGGTAGCGGCGCACCACCGGCAGGGCGGCCGTCGCCATCGGCACGGCCTGGGTGGCGATGATGGGCGTGGACTTGCCGCCGCCCATCTGCTGCAGGGTCTGCAGGTTGACGTCGGCCAGCGCGATCACGTAGCGCTGGCGGGCCTGCCGCTGCAGGCCCTGGGTGAACTGCAGCAGTTCCGGCGTGCCGCCCATGAACAGCAGCAGCGCCGGCGAGTTCGGGCCGAGGCGCTGGCCCAGGCGGGCGAGGTCGCCGTGCGCCTGGAAGTCCGACAGCTTCAGCTTGAAGTCCGCGGCGATGCGGGTGACGTCGTCGCGCTGGAGGGCGAAATCGCGCGGCGCGGCGTAGACCGCGCCCACTTCCGCGATGCCCATGACGGACAGCGACTTCAGCGCATGTTCGATCTGCTCGCGCCGCCCCGCGAAGATGGGGAAGGTGGCGTCGCCGATCTCCTGGCTGGAATTCTGCAGCCAGGGCGCCGCATGGGCGATGCCCGCGTTTTCCTGGGCGAGCAGCGCCGTCAGCTGGCTGGCCAGCGGGTCGCTGGCGGTTCCGGACAGCGCCACGCAGGCGTTGTTGTCCTTCAGCGCGCGCCAGGCCTGGCGCAGGCTCTCGGGGTTGGCGCCATCGACTTCGACCGGCTGGTGCACGACCTGCCGGCCGCGCAGGCCGCCCTGCGCGTTGATCTCCTGCCAGGCGGCGCGCGAGCCGTTCAGGAAGTCCTTGGCGACATCCTGCTCGCGCGGCGAGGTGTCGAACAGCTGGGCGACCAGCACCGGGCTGCCGCGCTGGGCCCAGGCAGGCGTGGCCAGGGCGGCCGCCGCGGCGCTGGCAAGCAGGCGGCGCCGGATCAGGGAAGGCAGGTGCATGGCTAGGAAGAAAGGGTGTTGGCTGTGCGAAATTTCGCGCCGGAGCTTACGGAGACGCCGTGACGGAACGATGACGGTTTCGTGTCAGCGGGGTGACGCGCCGGGGGCCGTCCGCCGGCTTTTTTCCTTGCAAATCAATGCTTCAGCCGATGTCACGGAGATGTCACACAAGACTTTTAAAGTCCGGCTCGCAACGATTGACCAACCCCCAAGAGGTGATTGCATGAACATCCGATTCCAAACAGCTTCCCTGGCCCTGGCCACCTTCGCGTTCGCCGGCGCCGCCGCTGCCCAGGACGTCACCGGCGCGGGCTCCAGCTTCGTCGCCCCCGTGCTGGCGAAGTGGGCGTCCGACTACAACAAGTCGACCGGCGTCAAGATCAACTACCAGTCGGTCGGTTCCGGCGCCGGCATCAAGCAGATCGATGCCAAGACCGTGGACTTCGGCGCTTCCGACATGCCCCTGACGGACGAAGAACTGGCCAAGAAGGGCCAGATCCAGTTCCCGGTGGTGATCGGCGGCGTGATCCCCGTCGTCAACATCAAGGGCATCGCCGCCGGCCAGCTGCACCTGAACGGCCCGATCCTGGCCGACATCTACCTGGGCAAGATCACCAAGTGGAACGACGCCGCCATCAAGGCGCTGAACCCCAGCCTGAACCTGCCTGACGACGCGATCGCCCCGGTGCGCCGCGCCGACGGCTCCGGCACCAGCTTCATCTTCACCAACTACCTGTCCAAGGTCAGCCCCGAGTGGAAGACCAAGGTCGGTGAAGGCACCGCCGTGAACTGGCCCACCGGCGCCGGTGGCAAGGGCAACGAAGGCGTCGCCGCTTTCGTCGGCCGCCTGCCTGGCTCGATCGGCTACGTCGAATACGCCTACGTCAAGCAGAACAAGATGACGTACGCGCTGCTGCAGAACGCCGAAGGCAAGATGGTGGCCCCCGACGACACCGCCTTCAAGGCCGCCGCCGCCAACGCCGCCTGGAACAAGAGCTTCTTCCAGATCCTGACGAACCAGCCCGGCGCCCAGTCCTGGCCCATCACCGGCACGACCTACGTGCTGATGCACAAGCAGCAGGACAAGCCGGCCGTCGCCGCCGCCGCCCTCAAGTTCTTCGACTGGGGCTTCAAGCAGGGCGACAAGATCGCCGAGGACCTGGACTACGTGCCGATGCCCGCCGCCGTGAAGACCCAGATCGAGAAGCTCTGGGCGACCGAGGTGAAGGACGCTTCCGGCAAGAACGTCGCCTTCAAGTGAGCGGACTGCGCTCCGACTGAACCGCCGGGGCGGGCTCGCCTGCCCCGGCCTTTTCATTGTGCAGCCCGAGAAGAACGTGTCCTCTACACTCCCCGCCCATATGGGTAACACGCTGGACTATCCCGCGCAACGCCAAGGCGAGCGGATGACGACGCCGCCGCCCGCTGGCCGTGCCCGCACGGGTGCGCACATGGACCGGCTGTTCGGCTGGGCTGCCCGCGCCGCCGCGCTGCTGACGCTGGGCCTGCTGCTCGGCATCCTCGTCTCGCTGGTGGTCGGCGCCGCCCCCGCGATCTCCAAGTACGGCCTGGGCTTCTTCGCCTCCACCGTCTGGGATCCCCCGAACAACGAGTTCGGCGGCCTGGTGATGATCTACGGCACCCTGGCCACCTCCTTCATCGCGCTGCTGATCGCGGTGCCGGTGAGCTTCGGCATCGCGCTGTTCCTCACCGAGCTGTCCCCGAGCTGGCTGAAGCGCCCGCTGGGCACCGCCATCGAACTGCTCGCCGCCGTGCCCTCCATCGTCTACGGCATGTGGGGCCTGCTGGTGTTCGGGCCGCTGCTCGCGACCTTCGTGCAGCAGCCGCTGCAGAAGCTGTTCGCCGGCGTGCCGGTGCTCGGCGCGCTGTTCTCCGGCCCGCCGGTGGGCATCGGCCTCCTTTCCGCCGGGATCATCCTGGCGATCATGATCATTCCCTTCATCGCGTCGGTGATGCGCGACGTCTTCGACGTCACCCCGTCGATGCTCAAGGAGTCGGCCTACGCGCTGGGCTCCACCACCTGGGAAGTGGTGTTCAAGGTGGTGCTGCCCTACACCAAGGGCGGCGTCATCGGCGGCGTCATGCTGGGCCTGGGCCGCGCCCTGGGCGAGACCATGGCCGTGACCTTCGTCATCGGCAACTTCAACCAGCTCGACTCCATCAGCCTGTTCGCGCCCGCCAACAGCATCACGTCCGCGCTCGCCAACGAGTTCGCCGAAGCGGCCAGCGGCATGCACCAGGCGGCCCTGATGTACCTGGGCCTGGTGCTGTTCTTCATCACCCTCGTGGTGCTGGCGCTGTCCAAGCTGCTGCTGATGCGCCTGCAACGCAACGAAGGAGCGCGTGCATGAAGACCGGCGAATCGCTGCTGCAGGCGGCCGACCTGGCCGCCACCCGCGAGCGCAAGTACCTGGGGCGCAAGCGCGTCAACAAGGTCGCGCTGACCCTGTCGCTCGCGGCCATGGCCTTCGGCGTGTTCTGGCTGGTGTGGATCCTGTGGTCCACACTGCAGCTGGGCGTGAGCGGCCTCAACTGGGCGACTTTGAGCGAAGTCACCCCGCCGCCCAACGAGGCGGGCGGGCTGTGGAACGCGATCTGGGGCTCGATCATGATGGTGACCCTGGCCACCGTCATCGGCACGCCGATCGGCATCATGGCGGGGGTCTACCTCGTCGAATACGATCCCAAGGGCTGGCTGGGCACCGTCACGCGCTTCTTCAACGACATCCTGCTGTCGGCGCCGTCCATCGTGATCGGCCTGTTCGTCTACGCCGTGATCGTCGCGCGCTACAAGCAGTTTTCCGGCTGGGCCGGCGCCGCGTCGCTGTCGCTGATCGTGATCCCGGTGGTGATCCGCACCACCGAGAACATGCTGCTGCTGGTGCCGTCGGCGCTGCGCGAAGCGGCTTACGCGCTGGGCGCGCCCAAGTGGAAAGTGATCATGAAGATCACCATGCGCGCGGCCCGGGCCGGCGTCATCACCGGCGTGCTGCTGGCCGTGGCCCGCATCTCCGGCGAGACCGCGCCGCTGCTCTTCACCGCGCTGAACAACCAGTTCTTCTCCTCGGACATGTCCGGCCCGATGTCGAGCCTGCCCGTGACGATCTTCAAGTTCGCCATGAGCCCCTACGAGAGCTGGCAGCAGCTGGCCTGGGCCGGCGTCTTCATCATCACCCTGGCCGTGCTGGGCCTGAACATCCTCGCGCGGGTGCTGACCCGCAACAAGACCTGACATGGACGCAAACATCGCCTCCCGCGCCGCGCCCTCCAAGCTGGCCGTGCGCAACCTGAACTTCTACTACGGCAAGTTCCACGCCTTGAAGGGCATCAACCTGGACATCCCCGAGAAGAAGGTCACCGCCTTCATCGGCCCGTCCGGCTGCGGCAAGTCCACGCTGCTGCGCACCTTCAACCGCATGTACGAGCTGTACCCCGAGCAGCGCGCCGAAGGCGAGATCGTGCTCGATGGCGAGAACCTGCTCACGTCGAAGAAGGACGTGGCGCTGATCCGCGCCCGCGTCGGCATGGTGTTCCAGAAGCCCACGCCGTTCCCGATGTCCATCTACGACAACATCGCCTTCGGCGTGCGGCTGTTCGAGTCGCTGTCGGAAGCCGACATGGACGACCGCGTCGAATGGGCGCTGCGCAAGGCGGCCCTGTGGGACGAGGTGAAGGCCAAGCTGAACCAGAGCGGCTCCGGCCTGTCCGGCGGCCAGCAGCAGCGGCTGTGCATCGCGCGCGGCATCGCCATCAAGCCGGAAGTGCTGCTGCTCGACGAGCCGTGCTCCGCGCTGGACCCCATCTCCACCGGCAAGATCGAGGAGCTGATCGGGGAACTGAAGAACGACTACACCGTGGTGATCGTCACCCACAACATGCAGCAGGCGGCGCGGGTTTCCGACTACACCGCCTACATGTACCTGGGCGACCTGGTGGAAGTGGGCGAGACGGAGCAGATCTTCTTCAAGCCCAAGCGCCAGGAGACGGAAGACTACATCACGGGCCGCTTCGGCTGAAGGGAGAGCCATAGTCATGGCAGACAAGCATCTTTCGACCCAGTTCGACAGCGAACTCAGCTCGCTGTCCTCGCGCGTGATGGAGCTCGGCGGCCTCGTCGAGTCGCAGATCCGCCAGGCCATCTACGCGCTGGCCCATTTCAACGAGGACGCGGCGCGCGAGGTGGTCGAGACCGAGACCCGCGTGAACGCGATGGAAGTGGAGATCGACCGCGACCTCTCCTCCGTCATCGCCCGCCGCCAGCCCACCGCGCGCGACCTGCGCCTTCTGATGGCCATCTCCAAGACCACGCAGAACCTGGAGCGCGTGGGCGACGAGGCCGAGCGCATCGCGCGCATGGTCCGTTCCATCATCGAGAAGAGCGGGACCGTCCGCGCGCTGCCGGCCGGCGAGCTGAACGTCGCCGCCGACCTGGCCTCCGCGCAGCTGCGCAAGGTGCTGGACGCCTTCGCCCGGCTGGACGTGCAGGCCGCCGTCGCCGTGCTGAAGGAGGACGACCTGCTGGACCGCGAGTTCGACGGCTTCGTCCGCAAGCTCATCACCTACATGATGGAAGATCCGCGCACGATCTCCTCCAGCCTCGACCTGCTGTTCGTGGCCAAGGCCATCGAGCGCATCGGCGATCATGCGAAGAACATCGCCGAGTTCATCATCTACGTGGTGAAGGGCGCCGACGTGCGCCACAGCCCCATGGAAACCATCGAGTCCGCCCTGAAGTGAAGGAATGAAACAGAACCCGCGCATCCTGATCGTCGAAGACGAACCGGCCATTGCCGAACTGGTTGCCGTCAACCTGCGCCACAACGGCATGGCGCCGGTGTGGGCGGAGGACGGCGACTCGGCGCAGCGCGAGATCGATGCCGTGCTGCCGGACGCCATCCTGCTGGACTGGATGCTGCCCGGCCAGAGCGGCGTGGCGCTGGCCCGCCGCTGGCGCGCCGATGCCCGCACCAAGGCCATCCCCATCCTGATGCTCACCGCCCGCAGTGACGAAGCGGACAAGGTGGGCGGGCTGGACGCCGGCGCCGACGACTACATCACCAAGCCCTTTTCCACGCAGGAACTGCTGGCGCGCATCCGTGCGGTGCTGCGCCGGCGCGCCCCGGAAAAGTCCGAGGACACCGTCAGCCTGGCCGGCCTGGTGCTGGACGCCGCGGCGCACCGCGTCACCTGGCAGGGCCGGGCGCTGAAGCTCGGTCCCACCGAGTTCAAGCTGCTCAATTACCTGATGCAGTACCCGGAGCGCGTGCACAGCCGCCAGCAGCTGCTGGACAAGGTCTGGGGCGACCACGTGTTCATCGAGGAGCGCACGGTGGACGTGCACGTGAAGCGGCTGCGCGAAGCGCTGGGCCCCGCGGCCGGCACGCTGGTGGAGACGGTGCGCGGCGCCGGCTACCGCATCACCGCGCAGCCCGCCTCGCGCGCGGCGGCCTGAGCCAGGCGCAGAGCCCATGCTCGCCCGCTTCGGCGCTTTCTTCTTCTGCATGGCCATCGGCGGCGTGGCTGGCTGGTTTGCGGGCGGCCTGCGCTTCGCCATCGAAGGCGCGCTCATGGGCGCGGTGGCCTGGGTCGTCATGGAAACGCTGCGCGCCTATCGCGTGCTGCGCTGGCTGCGCCGCGGCGAACTGCGCAATGCGCCCGCCGTCGCCGGTCTCTGGGGCGAGGCGGCCGACCGCATGCGGCGCGCGGCCAATCAGCGCGAACGGCAGGCGGCCGACGCCGAGCAGCGCCTGGAATCCTTCCTCGACGCGATCCGCTCCTCGCCCAACGGCGTGGTGCTGCTGGACCCGCACGGCCGCATCGAGTGGATCAACGACACCGCAGCCTTGCACCTCGGGCTGGACCCGCAGCGCGACCTGCAGCAGCAGGTGGTGAACCTGGTGCGCGACCCGGTGTTCAGCTTGTTCTACGGCGCCCGCACCGCCAACCAGGACATCGTGATCGCCGGGCCCGGCAGCACCGCGTCGCGCCCGCGCAAGGTCTCGCTGCGCCTGCATCCCTACGGCGAAGGACGCATCCTGCTGCTGTCACGCGACGTCACGCAGGTGGAGCAGGCCGAGACCATGCGGCGCGACTTCGTCGCCAACGTCTCGCACGAGATCCGCACGCCGCTGACCGTGCTCTCCGGCTTCATCGAGACGCTGCAGAACCTGGACCTGCCGCTCGAGGAGCGCCGGCGCTACCTGCAGACGATGGCGCAGCAGGCGCAGCGCATGCAGACGCTGGTGAGCGACCTGCTGACCCTGTCGCGGCTGGAAGGCAGCCCCTTGCCCGGCGCCAGCGAATGGACCGAGGTCGGACAGCTGCTGGCGCAATGCGAGCAGGAGGCGAAGGCCGTCGCGGTGTCCCTGAACAAGCAGCTGGAGATCCGCTTCACGGCGGCGCCGGCTGCCGCGATTTCCGGCGCGGCCGTGGAATTGACCAGCGCCATGTCCAACCTGGTGACCAACGCCGTGCGCTACACGCCCAGCGGCGAGGCCATCGACATCGCGGCCGACGTGTTGCCGGACGGCCGCTTCCAGTTCTGCGTGCGGGACACCGGCCCCGGCATCGCGGCCGAACACCTGCCGCGCCTGACCGAGCGCTTCTACCGCGTCGACCGCAGCCGGTCGCGCGAAACCGGCGGCACCGGCCTGGGCCTGGCGATCGTGAAGCACGTGGTGCAGCGCCATGGCGGCGAGCTGAAGATCGAGAGCATGGTGGGCGTCGGCTCCACCTTCTGCATCCTGTTGCCGGCCACCCGCGTGCGGCCGTTGGCGATCACGCCGGCCGGTAGCGCCGCACAGCCCGCCACAGAATCCACGGCAGGATGAAGGCCAGCAGGCCCAGCGCGATGCTGCTGGCCGTCCAGAAGGCGGCCGGCGTATGCTGCGCCGGCACCGGCCCGAGGCCGCGGTAGGCGAGCGTGTAGCCGCCGACCACCCCCACGCCCCACAGCAGCACGCAATACGCCACCAGCGGCGCCACGGCGACGCGGTAGCAGCGCAGCACGAACACGCACAGCACCTGGGTGGTGTCGCCCAGGTGGAAAGCCGCCACCAGCGCCAGCAGGCCGGCCGCCACGCTCACCACCTGCGGGTCGGAGGAGTAGATCGCCGCGATGCCATGGCGCGCCACCAGCACCGTGCCGGACAGCAGCAGGGCGAACGAGGCGCCCATGCGGAAGCCGGTGCGGATGGAGGCGCGCGCCTTCTTCGGGTCGCCGGCGCCCAGCCAGTAGCTCACGCGCGCGCTGGTGGCGATGGCCATCGACAGCGGCACCATGTACAGCACGGCCGCCAGGTTGGACGCCACCTGATGCGCCGCGGCGGCCAGCGTGCCCTGGCGCGCGATGAACAGCGCCATCAGCGTGAAGGAGGTGACTTCCACCGTGATGGCCAGGCCCGCCGGCACGCCCAGGCGGGCGAAGTGGCCGATGGCGCGCCAGTCGGGCGGCTCGATGCGCTGCCAGATGGCGTAGGGCCGGTACAGGTCGTCCGTGCGCACAAGCGCCACCGCGAGCGCAAGGAACAGGTAATTGGCCGCCACCGTGGCCCAGGCGCAGCCCACCGCGCCGTGCGAGTCCAGGCCGAGGCCGCCAAAGGCGAACCAGATCGTCAGCGGCACCTTCACCAGCAGCGACGCGAGCTGCAGCCAGGTCACCAGTTGCGGCTTGAGGAGACTCTGGTTCAGCGTGCTGTAGAGGCGGAACAGCAGCGCCGGCGGCAGCGCCAGGGCCAGCACCTCGAGGTAGCTGCGCACGTCGCCCTGCAGGGCCGGCGGCACGTCGGTGGCCTGCAGCAGGAAGCCGGGGAAGAAAAGGGCGACCACGCCCACCACCGAAGCCGCGGCGGCCAGGTACAGCGCCTGCCGCACCGAGCGACCGAGTTCCAGCTTGCGGCCGGCGCCATGCAGCTCGGCCCAGATCGGCAGCAGCGACGTCAGCACGCCCATCAAGGCCACGAACACGGTGATGTAGACGGCCGAACCCACCGAGAGCGCGGCCAGCGCCTGCTGCGAATAGCGCCCGGCCACGATGGTGTCCGTGATGCCGAACGCCATGGTGGCCAGCTGGCCGGCCAGCACCGTGCCGGCGTGGCGCGCGATGATCCCGCGTTCCGTCACTTCTTGCGGTACAGGAGCAGGTTGTCCTTGGCGTCGGTGGGCCGGTTCGCCGCGCCGACCAGGGCCCACAGCTGCGGGTCCGCCACCATGCCCAGCGCGGGCTGCAGCTCCTGCGTGGTCACCAGCCAGCGGCAGCCCGATGGCTGGCCCGCGGCACGCAGGTCCAGGCCGCCGTGGAAGCGCAGTGCCGCGACCTGGGCGCGCGTCAGGCCGAAGGCCTCGACGCATTCGTTGGGATCCAGCTTCTGCACCAGGTGGCTGACCTGGGCGACGTAGCTGCGCGCGTAATCCAGCGCCGGCAGCCACAGCGTGGTCACCAGCAGCCAGCACAGCGCGGTGCCGCCGGCCGGCAGCACCAGGCTCTTCCAGATCGCCTCGCGGCTGCGGCTGGTGCGCCAGCGCACGAGCCAGGCCCAGGCCAGGGTCGCGGCCAGGGCGACGACGAAGGCGATGAGGCCGAAGCTGGCCTGGAAGCCGGGCGCGAGCCGCGCCACGTTGGCGGCGGGTCGCGGCGGGAAGCCTGTCTGGATCGCGACCCACATGATCCAGATGAACAGCGCGCAGCCGCTGAAGAACAGCAGCGTGAACCAGTCGATCAGCGAAGATGCGCTGCGCGAGAAAGTGGGTAGCGCAAAAGCCGCCAGCGTGGCGACCGCGGGCAGCCCCAGCAGCAGCGCGCGGTCGGGGTTGGGCGCCAGCATCGTGGTGGCCAGCGAGACCAGCGCGAACCACAGCGGCAGCGCCACGTGGCGGCGCGTCAGCTGGCGGCGCCAGCGCCACACGGTCCACAGCGCCAGCGGCCAGGCCGGCCAGGTGAACCAGACGATCAGGCGGAGCACCGTGTGCAATTCCTGGCCCACGCCTTCGTTGGCGCCCAGGCGCCAGTGCCAGGTGTGGAAGCCGGCGGCGAAGGCCGAGGCCGCGGCAGCCAGCAGGATCACGAGCACGGCGCCGCCGCTGCCGCGCGCTTCCGGCGTCGCGTCATCCGGCGGATCGGTGAAGTGCAGCACGGCGCCGCCCAGGCCGAACAGCACGCCCATCGAAGGCGCGCCACTGAGGGCCAGGCCCAGCAGGCCCAGGGCGACGGCAATGCCGCCGGCCAGCAGGCGATAGGGCAGGGCCGCGAGGCCGTAGAAAGTGAGCGCCGTGAATCCCAGCTGCGCGAGCGCCGGCGTGGTCTCGTGCGACAGCTGCATCAGGCCCAGGCTCGCCACCAGGGCCAGCAGGCCGCCATCGGCCATGGCCCGCGCGTAATCGGTGGTGTGGGCCTCGCCGCCGAAGGCGAAGGGCACGGGCTGCGCGCCGGGCGTGCGGCTCAGGTAGTAGACGGCGTACCAGGTGGCGGCCAGCGTCAGCACCAAGAGGCCGATGAAGGGCAGGCGCGCCGCGAAATCGGCGGCGACCCAGGGCGGCGCCAGCTTGATGGCCCAGGCGCCCAGCCAGTACGGCAGCAGGGCGTCGAACTCCGGCGGCTGGCCCAGCAGCGTGGGATGCAGCCAGGAAGCATGGCCAGTGGCCAGCTCGTACATGTAGCCGAAGGCCATCATGTCCTGGTTCTTCCACGGTCCGCGGCCGATGAAGCCGGGAATGACGTAGGCGGCGCAGAAAAGCAGCAGGGCCACCCGCGGCAGGCGGCGCACGGCGCTCTGGGCGACGATGGCGGGGGTGGGCTGGTTCACGCGGGTGGATTGTGGCCTAAAGCTCGGTGCGGCCCCATAAACGGAAAAGGCAGCCATCAGCTGCCTTTTCTGCTTGGGGGCCGGAAGCCTTACTTGGCGGCGGCCTTGTTGCCGAACTTCTTCAGGAACTTGTCCACGCGGCCGCCCATGTCGTTCACGGACTTCTGGGTGCCCGTGTAGAAGGGGTGCGACTCGCTGGAGGTGTCCAGCTTGAACAGCGGCAGTTCGCGGCCGTCGTCCATCTTGGTCGTCTCGCGGGTGTTGACGCAGGAGCGGGTGACGAACTTGAAGCCGTTCGACAGGTCCACGAAGCACACGTCGCGGTAGTTGGGGTGAATGCCTTCTTTCATGGGGTCCTCGGTCAGGTCCGGTAGCCGCGCCGGGACATCCGGCGTACTTTCCGAAAGGGGAAGCCCACGATTATAGCTTTTTCTACCGGCCGGGCTGGGAAGCCCAGAGTTGGCGCACCTGGGCCTTCACGGCCGCGGGCATGGGTACGTAGCCGAGGCTGGCCGCCGTGGCGTCGCCATGGGTGTAGGCCCAGTCGAAGAAGCGCAGCGCGTCGGCCGTCGCGGCGGGATGCTCCAGCTGCCGGTGCAGCAGGATGAAAGTGGCGCCGGTGATGGGCCAGGCGTCGGCGCCCCGCTGCTGCGTCAGCACCTGGTAGAAGCTGCGGTTCCAGTCCGCGCCGGCGGCCGCCGCCTGGAACGACTGGTCGCCGGGCGCAACGAACTGGCCGGCTGCATTCTGCAGCAACGCGTACTTCATCCGGTTCTGCCGGACGTAGGAGTACTCCACGTAGCCGATCGAATTGGGCAGCCGCCCGACGAAGGCCGCCACGCCTTCATTGCCCTTGCCGCCGGCGCCGGCCGGCCAGTTGACCGCGGTGCCTTCGCCCACCCGGGCTTTCCATTCGGCGTTGGTCTTGGACAGGTAGTTGGTGAAGACGAAGGTGCTGCCCGAGCCGTCGGCGCGCCGGATCGGGGCGATCGCCGCATCGGGCAGCGCGAGACCGGGGTTCAGGGCCGCGATGGCCGGATCGTTCCACCTTTGCAACCTGCCCAGGTAGATGTCGCCCAGTACCTGCCCATTCAGGCGCAGCTGGCCCGGGCCGATGCCGGCGATGTTGACGACGGGCACGACGCCACCGATCACGGTCGGGAACTGCAGCAGGCCGTTCTTTGCCAGCTCCTCGTCGTTCAGGGGCTTGTCGGAGCCGGCGAAATCCAGCGTCCCGGCTTCGACCTGCCGGATGCCGGCTGCCGAGCCCAGGGACTGGTAGTTGACGTGGGCGCCGCCGCCCTTCGCGTAGTCGGCAGCCCAGCGGGCATAGAGCGGCGCAGGGAAGCTGGCGCCGCCGCCGGTGACCTGCGGCACCAGGGGCTTGGCCGGCTCCGGGGCATCGTCCAGCGAGTCGTCCCGGTTGCAGCCGACGAGGGCGAGGCAGGCGCACAGGGCGGCTGCCAGCAAGCCGTGCTTCATGCCGACCGCTCAGCCCCGGCGCTGGCCGGGGTCCTGCACCACGCTGCCGTCCTGCTTGGTGAAAGGCGCGATGGGGCCCACGGGCAGCAGTTCCAGCACTTCCTCGCAGGGGCGGCAGACCTTGGTGCCCAGCGCCGTGCGGACGACGGGCCGCTCCATCAGGATCGGATGCTGCTGCATGAAGTCCAGCAGCTGCTCGTCGCTCCACTTGGCGTCGGCCAGCCCGAGCTCGCCGTAAGGCGTGCCTTTCTCGCGCAGCAACTGGCGCACCGTCATGCCCATCTCGGCGAGCAGCTGCTTCAGCTCCTCGCGCGAAGGCGGCGTCTTCAGGTACTCGACGACGCGCGGCTCCAGGCCGGCATGGCGCAGCAGCGCCAGCGTGTTGCGGCTGGTGCCGCAGGCGGGGTTGTGGAAGATCGTGACTTCAGCCATGTCCCGATTGTCGCCCGGGCGCGTCCCAGTGTTCCTCCAGCGCGCCCGCGGCCTGGGTGAGCCAGGTCGTCAGCAGCAGGTAGATGCAGGCCGTGGCCGCCAGCGTCGGCAAGGGCTGGAAGGTGGCGGCCTGCACCCGGTTGCCCACGTTGGTGAGCTCCACGACGCCGATGGCAAAGGCCAGCGAGGAATCCTTCAGCAGCGCCACCACGTTGTTGGCCAGCGGCGGCAGCGCGACGCGGATGGCCTGCGGGAACACGACGTGCGCCTGCACCTGCAGCGGCCGCATGCCCAGGGCGCGGGCGGCGTCGCGCTGGCTGTGCGGCACCGCGATCAGGCCGGCGCGAATGGCCTCGGCGTTGTAGGCGCCGACGTTGATGGCGAGCGCCACGACGGCGGCGGCGAAGTCCGGCAGGTTCCAGCCCGGCACCAGCACCGGCAGCGCGAAGTAGAAGAACAGGATCTGCACCAGCAGCGGCGTGCCGCGGATGATCCACAGGTAGGCGCCGGCCACGGCACGCGGCCCGGCACGCTCCGAACTGCGCCCCAGTGCGGCCAACGTGCCCAGCATGAGGCCGATGGTGCCGGCGGCCAGGGTGAGCCACAGCGTCATGCGGGCGCCGGCCGCGAACTGGGCGGCATTGTTCCCGATCGGCTCCGGCAGCAGTGCCAGCACGGCGCCCAGCAGCCACAGCGTGGCCACCAGCACCAGGGCTGCCACCAGCAGTCCGGCATGGCCGCGGCGCCGTATCCAGGGGATGGGCCGCGGCGCAGTCGTCATGTGCAGCGCACGTCTTCGCCGAACCAGCGGCGCGACAGCGCCGCATAGCTGCCATCGGCCATCAGTGCCGCCAGGGTCTTGTTCCACGCCTCCACCAGCGGCAGGTTGCCCTTGGCGGCGGCCGCCGCGATGCGCTCGGTGAACAGCAACTCGCCGGCCTTGAGCTTCAGCTGCGGGTTCTTCTGCAGCGTCTCCAGCGCCACGAAGCGGTCCGACACCCAGGCGTCGACGCGGCCGGTGACCAGGGCCGCGCGGGCATCCACGTCCGTCGGGAAGTTCTTCACGTCCCTGGGCGGCGGCACCAGCTTCTTCACCTGCTCCAGGTAGGTGGTGCCGGTCTGCACGGCGACGGTGCGGCCGGCGAGGTCCCTGGCGCGGCGGATCTTCGGGTCGCGCGCAACCACGAGACCGCCGGAGCAATAGTGCGGCGCCATGAAGCTGACGGCCTTCGCGCGCTCCTCGGTGATGCCGTGCGAGGCGATCACCACGTCCCAGCGGTCCTGGCCCAGGCCGGTGAGCAGGCCGTCGAAGCCCAGTGTCTTCCATTCCAGCGCGAGGCCCATCTTCTTCGCGACGAGCTGCGCGAGTTCGACCTCGAAACCGGTGAGCCGGCCCTGGTCGAAATAGTTGAAGGGCGCGAAGGCGCCTTCGGTGGCGATCCGCAGCTTGCCGCTGCGGCGGATTTCGGCGAGCGGGCGGGCGCCCGCGGCGAGGGGGAGCAATGCGAAAGCGAGTACTGCGCGGCGATGCATGGCTCAAGTGTCGGACCAAAAGCAAAAGCGGCGCAACTGCGCCGCTTTGCGGTGGGGAGGTGTGACGGGCGGGTCAGCCGCCGCGGCGCATCATGTCGAAGAACTCCACGTTGGTCTTGGTGGCCTTCATCGACTTCAGCACCATTTCCATCGCCTCGATCTCGTCCATGTTGTACATGAACTGGCGCAGGATGCGGGTCTTCTGCAGGATCTCGGGGGCCAGCAGCAGTTCCTCGCGGCGGGTGCCGGAGCGATTCAGCTGGATCGAGGGGAACACGCGCTTCTCGTAGAGGCGGCGGTCCAGGTGCAGTTCGCAGTTGCCGGTGCCCTTGAACTCTTCGAAGATCACTTCGTCCATGCGCGAGCCGGTGTCGATCAGCGCGGTGGCGATGATGGTCAGCGAGCCGCCTTCTTCGACGTTGCGGGCGGCGCCCAGGAAGCGCTTGGGGCGCTGCAGCGCGTTGGCGTCAACACCGCCGGTCAGCACCTTGCCGGACGAGGGCACGACGTTGTTGTAGGCGCGGGCGAGGCGGGTGATCGAGTCCAGCAGGATCACCACGTCCTTCTTCAGTTCGACCAGGCGCTTGGCGCGCTCGATCACCATTTCGGCGACGTGCACGTGGCGGGCGGCCGGCTCGTCGAAGGTGGAGGCGATGACCTCGGCCTTCACCGAGCGCTGCATGTCGGTCACTTCCTCGGGGCGCTCGTCCACCAGCAGCACCATCATGTGCACGTCCGGGTGGTTGGCGGCGATGGCATGCGCGATGCTCTGCATCATCACCGTCTTGCCGCTCTTGGGCGGCGCGACGATCAGCGCACGCTGGCCACGGCCGATGGGCGCGATGATGTCGATGACGCGGCCGGTGACGTTCTCTTCGCCCTTGAAGGCTTCGCGTTCGAGGCGCATCTGTTCCTTCGGGAACAGCGGCGTCAGGTTCTCGAACATCACCTTGTGCTTGTTCTGCTCGGGCGGGCCGCCGTTCACGGCATCCAGCTTGGTCAGCGCGAAGTAGCGCTCGCCGTCCTTGGGCGTGCGCACTTCACCTTCGATCATGTCGCCGGTGTGCAGGTTGAAGCGGCGCACCTGCGAGGGCGAGATGTAGATGTCGTCGGTGGACGCCGTGTAGCTGGTGTCCGGGCTGCGCAGGAAGCCGAAGCCGTCAGGCAGGATTTCGAGCACGCCATCTGCGAAGACCTGTTCGCCGGCGCGGGCGCGCTTCTTGATGATCGCGAACATCAGCTCCTGCTTGCGCATCCGGCCGGTGTTTTCGATTTCGAGCTCTTCGGCCTGCTTGAGGACTTCGGAGACGTGCAGCGCCTTGAGTTCGTTCAGGTGCATGGGAGGACCCCTTCGGGGCAGTGTTCTTGGTGGTCTTGGGGGAGGTTCGAAGCGGGGCGGAGAGATGCCCTGCGAACCGGAACTCGAACTGGTCTGCTTGGGTCGGCGGCCAGTGGTTGGAAACGATTATGCAACAAAAAAAAGGAAGCGGGGCCGTTGCGGCCCCGTCGATGTTCAGGTGTTGCCCTTAGGCGGAGTGCTTGTCGACGAAAGCGACGATCTCCGCCTTCGGCTTGGCGCCCACCAGGGTGCCTTTGAGTTCGCCGCCCTTGAACAGCATCAGGGTGGGGATGCCGCGGATGCCGAACTTGCCCGGGATGTCGCGGTTTTCGTCCACGTTCATCTTGGCGATCTGCAGCTTGTCCTTGTACGACTCGGACACTTCGTCCAGGATCGGCGCGATCATCTTGCAGGGGCCGCACCATTCGGCCCAGTAGTCCACGAGCACCGGCTTGTCCGACTGCAGGACGTCGGATTCGAAGGAGGCGTCGGAGATGTGCTTGATCAGGTCGCTGGCCATGGGTTCCTCTCGGGTGCGGTGAATGTCCCGCTACAGTCAGGGCATTGTGACAGAAACCCAGTCCCCCCGCCGGCCGCTCCATGCTATTGATGCGATAGCAAAGACCCATCGCCGCACGCCCGCCCCGGCATGTCCGCCTTCCAGCCGGGACGGCCGCGGCGCATGAAGCGGCGCCGCCTGCTGCCGCTGACCACGCTGGGCGCCTGGCTGGCGTTCGCGTTTTCCGCGCTTTCGGTGCTGCTGACGTTGCTGCTGGCGCTGGTCATCGAGCGCACGGTCAGCCGCGACGTCGCGGCGAACATCGGCTCGAGCCTGGCGGAGCTGGCACAGCAGACCGCATCGCGGCTGGACCGCGGCCTGTTCGAGCGGCACCGCGAGATCCTGCTGATGTCCGAGCGCCTGCGCGACGCCGACACCTGGCGCGAGGTCCAGGCCGACCTGGACGCCACGCGCAACAGCTACCGCTACTACCTGTGGCTGGGCCTGACGGACGAAAAGGGCGTGGTGCAGGCCGGCAGCGGCGGCGCCCGCAAGGGCGACGACGTCTCGCAGACCCCCTGGTTCCGCAGCGCGCGCGCCGGCAACCACCTGGTGGACGTGCATTCGGGCGAATTGCCCGGCGCCAGCGACGGCCTGCCGCGACAGTTCGACATCGCCTTCCCGGTGCAGGGGACCGGCATCACCAACGGCGTGCTGGCGGCCCACGTGTCCTGGGAGTGGGCCAAGGACGTGCGCCAGGTCATCTTCGGCGCCGCCGCGCGCCGCATGGACCCGCTGATCGTGGCGGCCGATGGCAGCGTGCTGCTCGGGCCGCCGGATGCCGAGGGCGGCAAGCTCCAGCTGGCCAGCCTGCAGCGGGCCCAGGCGCGCGAGCGCGGCTACCTCATCGAGCAGTGGCCCAACGGCCAGAAGTACCTGGTGGGCTTCGCGCGCAGCAATGGCTTCCTCGGTTCGCCCGGCCTGGGCTGGTACGTGCTGGTGCGGCAGGAGCTGGGGACGGCTTACGCGCCGCTGCGCGAGCTGCAGCAGCGCATCGCGATCGCTGGCGCGCTGCTCGCCATCCTGTTCTCGATCATCGGGTGGTTCGCCGCGCGCGCCGTCACGCGGCCGCTGAAGGAACTGACGGCGGCGGCGCGCCGGCTGGAATCGGGCGACCCGGTCGAGGTTCCGACCTCGCACGGCTACCGCGAGGTGGAGGTGCTGGGCACGGCGTTGAAGTCCATGGTCGAGCGCCTGCACAGCAAGGGCGACGAGCTGGCCACCCTCAATGGGCAACTGGAACAGCGGGTGCAGCAGCGCACGGCCGAACTGCAGGAAGCCTTCGAACGGGTGCAGGCCAACGAGCACCGCGTGCAGACCATCATCGAGTCGGCCCAGGACCCTTTCATCGGCACTGACCTGGACGGCCGGGTCACCGACTGGAGCTCACGGGCCGAAGCGGTGTTCGGCTGGGCCCGCGAGGAGGTGGTGGGCCGGCGCATCAGCGAGGTGCTGGTGCCGCCGCGCTATGCGACCAATGTGGAAGTGACGCTGGAACAGGTGCGCCGCACCGGCCACTCCGCGGCGCTGAACCGCCCGGTCGAGCGCGTCATGATCGACCGCCAGGGCCGCGAATTCCCGGTGGAGCTGCGCCTGGGCCTGGTGAGCACCGGCGAGCAGCGCTTCTTCACCGCCTTCGTGCACGACATCTCCCGGCGCAAGGAGGTGGAGCGGATGAAGGACGAGTTCATCTCCACCGTCTCGCACGAGCTGCGCACGCCGCTGACCGCCATCTACGGCTCGCTGAACCTGCTGACCTCCGGCATGGCCGGCGAGCTGCCGCCCGACGTGATGCAGCTGCTGACGATCTCGCACGAGAGCACCGAACGGCTGATCCGGCTGATCAACGAGATGCTGGACCTGGAGAAGATCGCCAGCGGCAAGATCGAATACCGCATGGCCGCGCAGCCGCTGCGGCCGCTGCTGGAGCAGGCGATCCGCGACACCGGCGCCTATGCCGAGAGCATGCGGGTGCAGTTCCACCTGCTGCCCGGCGCCGACGCGCGCATCTACGGCGACGCCGACCGGCTGGTCCAGGTGTGCGTGAACCTGCTGTCCAACGCGGCGAAGTTCTCGCCGCCGGGCGGCGAGGTGGAAATCACCTTGCAGGTGGACGAGGGCAAGGCGCGCGTGGCCGTCGCCGACCACGGCCCGGGCGTCCCGCCGGAGTTCCACGAGCGCATCTTCCAGCGCTTCGCCCAGGCCGACGCCTCCGACCGGCGTGCGCAAGGCGGCACCGGGCTGGGGCTGGCCATCTGCCGCAGCATCATCGAAGCGCATGGCGGTCGCATGGGCTTCACCAGCGAGCCGGACGTGCGCACCGAGTTCTTCTTCGAGCTGCCGCTCGCCTGAAATCAGCCGCCCGTGAGGGCGCGCAGGCGCGCGAGCAGGTCCTCGGGCAAGAAGGGCTTGACCAGGTAGTCGGTGGCGCCCGCTTCCAGCGCGCGGGCGATGTCGCGCTCCTGCGCCTTGGCGGTGAGCATCAGCACCGGCACGCGTTCCCACGCAGGCTGTTGCCGCAGCAGGGCGACCAGCTGCAGGCCATCGACGTGGGGCAGCATCACGTCCAGCAGCATCACGGTGGGGGCCGGCTGCGACAGGATGTGGTCCTGCGCGGCCTGGCCGTCGGCGATGAGGGTGACGCGGTAGCCGGAGCGCCCCAGCATGAACTGCAGCAGCTGGCCGATGTGGATGTCGTCCTCGACGACGAGGGCGGAGGGTAGTGCCTGTTCTTGTTGCATGGTCCCGGGCGCGCGTGCGCCCGGGCATTGTCGCCGCTCAGAAGGCCTGGCGGTAATACACCATCGGGCGGCCGTCGCTGCGGCGCACGGAGATGCGCGCGCCGCTTTCCATCTGGAAGCCGAGGAAGTTGCTGGCCGCGGTGAAGCCCGACTTGCGGCCCTCGTCGATCTTCATCTCGACGCGTGCGCCGTAGACCGGCTGCTGGCTCTGCTGGATGAGGGTGTAGGCGTCGGCGTCGTTGCTCATGCGGCGCCAGGCCGTCACGTCGACCTGCTTGCTCTGCACCAGTTGCCGCCAGCGCAGGCCGAGGTCCATGCTGGGGCCGGGCGCGGCCAGCGCTGCGGGTTGCACGCCGACACGGGAACCAAAGCCGCTCATGCCGAGCACCACGCCGAGGCCCTGCTTGTCGGGCGACAGCGTCATGTCGACGCGCGGGGCCTTGAAGCCGTTGTCCTGCGGATCGATGCGCGGCAGCGTGCTCGTGTTGACTTCGATGCGCATGGCGGGCTCGGTGCGCGCCTGCGCGACGGCGACGTCCTGCGCCGCCGCCGCGGGGCTTTCGGCCAGCACCAGGGGGCACGCGCAACAGCACCCGAGCGCCAATGCGGCGTGGCCCAGCGACAACTTCCTACCAGAACCATACCCGGCGCGTGCGCCGGCAGCGGCCTTCTCCATGGCTCACCTCCCAGTGATGCGAAGCAGCTTAGGTCTGCGGTCGATCCAGGTTTGTGGGAGCTTCCATCGGTCTCTTGTCAGCCGGCATCCACCCCCGGGGCGGGCGCCAGAACGACACGATCAGGATAGACCCGGATGCGAGCTTTGGGTACCCCTGCAAGGGGAAAGCGGACGTAAGGCGGGAAACGGTCAGCTGAAACGCGGGGCCCGTACTGCAAAGTAGAACCATTCCGTGCCGGGGTCGGCCGCCGCGTGCGGAAAAACCACATGGCCGGCGGCGCTGGAGTGGACCTCGGCGCCGTCCTGGCGCCAGCCGACCAACTGGCCCGCGGACCAGGGATCGAAACTGTTCCAGGGCTGGGCGAAGCGGTCACCGGGCTGGTTTTTGTCCACCACTTCCACGAGGCGCAGCGTCTCCATCTGCTGTGCGGGCGGGGCCGGCGCGTCGACCATGCGCAGGTGCGCGAGGCAATTGCGGATGGCCGCGTAGGCGACCTCGGGGGCGGACGGGTCTTCATGCTGGCCGCATTCCAGCGTGACGCCGTAGCCGCCGCGAGCGCGCATGTATTCCGTGGTGCCGACGCCGTACTCCACCCGGTCGCCGCGGCGCGTCGCGCCACGGGCGTAGGTCTCCAGCCAGCCATCGACGGCGCGCGTGACGCCCAGCGAGCGCGCCAGGGCTTCTTCCTCGCTGGCGTGGGCGAAGGGCTGCAGTGGGTCCGTGTTGTTGCCCGGGCCGACCATGACGAAGGGCTGGCCGGGCGAGTGGAAAGAGTGCAGGTCCAGCAGCACCTCGTTGGCTTCCAGCAGCGGACACAGCTCGTTGGCGATGCGGTCTTCGTTGTCCTGCGGGTGTGCGTTCGGCTGCAGGTTGCGGTTCAGGTTGCGGTCGCCGGCGCGCTGCTTGCGGTCGAAGGCGAGCTTGTTGGTGACCGGGACCAGCGTGAGCTGGCCGGCTTGGATCAGCACTTCGCCGGACGCGAGTTCTTTCAGCAGCCGCTGGATGGCGACCGCGCCGCAGGTTTCGTTGCCGTGGACGGCGCCGAGGATGAGGAGGCGCGGGCCCGGCGCGGAGCCGGTGAAGGAGAAGGTGTCGAAGAGCGTGGCCATGGCGACATGGTGCCATCGACTGAGGAAAGGGGAGTTGACGAGCCTTACCCCCGGCACTGGCTACGCAGTTAGGGCTGCTTGGTTCCCCACCTGACCCGGTTGGCCACTTCACCATGCGGGGAGGCCCGTCAGGGACGCATTGTACCGATCTCCGGGGGGCGAAAGCCGGACCATGCGCCAACTCAGGCGAAAAAACCCCACCCGCCGGCCCCGTAGAATCGAGCCGATGTCGTATCTCGTGCTTGCCCGCAAATACCGGCCCCGGACCTTCTCCCAGATGGTCGGCCAGGAGCATGTGGTGCAGGCGCTGTCCAATGCCCTGGAGCAGCAGCGGCTGCACCATGCCTACCTGTTCACCGGCACCCGCGGGGTCGGCAAGACCACCGTTTCGCGGATCCTTGCGAAGTCGCTGAACTGCCAGGGCCCGGACGGCAATGGCGGCATCACGGCCACGCCCTGCGGCGTGTGCCAGGCTTGCACCGACATCGATTCGGGCCGCTTCGTCGACTACACCGAGCTGGACGCCGCTTCGAACCGCGGCGTCGACGAGGTGCAGGGCCTGCTGGAGCAGGCGGTCTACAAGCCGGTGCAGGGCCGCTTCAAGGTCTTCATGATCGACGAAGTGCACATGCTCACGGGCCACGCCTTCAACGCGATGCTGAAGACGCTGGAAGAGCCGCCCGAGTACCTGAAATTCGTGCTCGCCACCACCGACCCGCAGAAGGTGCCGGTGACCGTGCTGTCACGCTGCCTGCAGTTCAACCTGCGGCCGATGGCGCCCGAGACGGTGCAGGAGCACCTGGCGCACGTGCTGGAGGCCGAAAAGGTGGCCGCCGAGCCGGGCGCGCTGCGCCTGCTGGGGCGCGCCGCCCGCGGTTCCATGCGCGATGCGCTGTCGCTCACCGACCAGGCCATCGCCTTCGGCGGCGGCCAGCTGCAGGAGCCGGCGGTGCGCCAGATGCTGGGCAGCGTCGATCGCAGCCACGTGTTCCGCCTGATCGAAGCGCTGGCGGCCGGCGACGGCAAGAGCGTCGTCGAGACCTCCGAGACGTTGCGCGTGCACGGCCTGTCGGCCGCGGCGGCGCTGGAGGAAATGAGCATGGTGCTGCAGCGCATGGCGGTGCTGCAGGCCGTGCCCTCGGCGGCGGACGCGAGCGACGAGGAGTCGGCCACCATCGCGAGCCTGGCCGAAGCGATGCCGGCCGACGAGACGCAGCTGCTCTATAGCCTGTGCCTGCATGGAAGGCAGGAGCTGGGGCTGGCGCCGGACGAATATGCGGCGTTGACGATGGTGCTGCTCCGATTGCTGGCCTTCAAACCCGGCGCGACGGAAAAAAAAACTCTGAATAAAGCTGCGGCGGGGGGGAGAGCTGGGGTGGCTGCGCCAACCCAGCCTGCCAGGCCCGCTGCGACGAGCGCTCCGGCACCCCAGGCGAGCGCTCCGCAACCGCAAGCCGAATCCCGTAGGCCGGGTTCCGCGCCAGCGGACCCCAGCGATGCAGCGCCGGCCGCCGTTGCCGCGCTAACGCCGCCAACCCCGCGCCCCACGGCCCCGCCCGGCCAGGTCCTCCCCGTCGTCGAACCGCGCAACGCCCCGCCGCGCGGCGCCGCGCCCCATCGCGAAGCCGGCGACGTGCTCGGTGTCCCCGTGCGCGTGCAGCCGGAACCCCTGCGCGATCCGCCGCCTGGCGCCCCTTCGGTGACACCCACGCCCGATGGCGACTTCTGGCAGCAGGTGGTGCAGGGCCTCGTCGCCGCCGAAGCCATCACCGCGCTCGTGCGCGAACTCGCGCTGCAGGCGCAGCTGGTCGCGCGCGACGAAGGCCACTGGATGCTGCGCGTGGAGCGCGAGACGCTCAACCAGCCCGCGGCGCGCGAGCGCCTCAAGAACGCGCTGCAGGCCGCCGGCCACAGCGTCGCAATCTCGGTGGAAGTGGGGGCCGTCACCGACAGCCCCGCGCGCCGCAATGCCGTCGCCGCCTGGCAGCGGCAGCAGGCCGCCGAGCAGATCATCCTCAACGACCCCTTCGTGCAGAAGATGCAGGAGGAGTTTGGGGCGAAAATCGTACCTGGCAGCATCAAACCTGTCGAGAAAACCTAGAGAGTCAACACCATGTTCAACAAAGGACAGCTGGCAGGCCTGATGAAGCAGGCCCAGGCCATGCAGGACAACCTGAAGAAGGCGCAGGAAGAGCTTGCCCTCATCGAAGTGAGCGGCGAAGCCGGCGCCGGGCTCGTGAAGGTCGTCATGACCTGCAAGCACGACGTCAAGCGCGTGACCATCGACCCCAGCCTGCTCGGCGAGGACAAGGACATGCTGGAAGACCTGGTCGCCGCGGCCTTCAACGCCGCCGTGCGCAAGGCCGAGGAAACCAGCGCCGAGAAGATGGGCAAGCTCACCGCGGGCCTGCCCCCGGGCATGAAGCTCCCGTTCTAATTGGCCGAACCTTCCCTCCAGGCCCTCATCGAGGCCCTGCGCCGCTTGCCCGGCGTGGGCGTGAAGTCCGCTTCACGCATGGCCTACCACATGCTCCAGCACGATCGCGAAGGCGCGCACGTGCTGGCGCGGGCATTGGAGCAGGCGGCTTCGCACGTGCGCCACTGCAGCATGTGCAACACCTTCACCGAGGACGAGGTGTGCGCCACCTGCCGCAGCCCGCAGCGGGACCGCAGCAAGCTGTGCGTGGTGGAGACGCCGGCGGACCAGGCCGCGGTGGAGCGCACGCAGGCCTTCCATGGCCTGTACTTCGTGCTGGGGGGCAAGCTGAGCCCGCTGGACGGCATCGGGCCCAAGGACATCGGCCTGGCCAAGCTGTTCGGCCGGGCCACCGATGGCGAGGTGCAGGAGGTGATCCTCGCCACCAACTTCACCGCCGAAGGGGAGGCCACGGCGCACGTGATCGCCGAAGCGCTCAAGCAGCGCGGACTGAAAGTGACGCGGCTGGCACGGGGGGTACCGGCCGGCAGTGAACTCGAATACGTGGATCTGGGCACCATCGCGCACGCGCTGGTGGACAGGAGGACGAAATAAAAATGCAATACGCTCGCTTCACCGTGGCCTACTGGTGCGTGCTGTTCGCCGTGCTGATGCCTTACGCCTGCGCGATCCTGGCCAAGCGCGGCGGCGCCGGCAAGTCCAGGCGCGACGGCGGCTACGACAATGCCGACCCGCGCGGCTGGCTCGCGCGCCAGGACGGCTGGAAGGCCCGCGCCAACGGCGCGCAGGCCAACAGCTTCGAGGCGCTGCCCTTCTTCATCGGCGCGGTCATCATCGCCCACCAGCTCGGCGCGCCGCAGGCGATGCTGGACGTGCTGGCGGTGCTGTTCATCGCGCTGCGCATCATCTACATCGTGATGTACGTGGCCGGCCTGCCGACCACGCGCTCCGCCATCTGGGCGCTGGCTTTCCTCGCCAACGTGGCCATCTTCTTCATCGGCTGGCGCTAGGCGCCCGGGGCGGGGCGCCCCACCCATTCCGCTTACGTGGAAACCCGCGCGGGATGGTCCTGATGCACTGCATCAAAGTGCGCACTAGTCTCTGTGCATTCGCAGAAGAACACAGAGAGAGGACCTGGCGATGCCCCCGCCCAAGCTCGACCGCCGGCGTTTCGCCGCGCTGGCCGCGGCTGCAGTCGCCGTGCCGGCTGCGCGCCTCCTGCGCGCGCAGCTGAAGGTCGAGAAGCCGCGGGTCACCATCGCCTGCGGGGGCAAGGCGGCGTTCTACTACCTGCCGCTCACCATCGCGGAGCAGCTCGGGTTCTTCCAGGCCGAGGGCGTGGACGTCGAGGTGACGGACCATGCCGGCGGCACGCCCGCCTTGCAGGCGGCGCTGGCCGGCCAGGCGGACGTGGTAAGCGGCGCCTACGAGCACACCATCAACCTGCAAAGCCGCAACCAGCACTTCCAGTCCTTCGTCGTGCAGGGGCGCGCGCCGCAGATCGCGATGGGCGTTTCGGCGAAGACCATGCCGGGCTACCGCAACATCGGCGAGCTGCGCGGCAAGCGCATCGGCATCACGGCGCCAGGTTCTTCCACCAACATGGTGGCGGCGCTGGTGCTGGCGCGCGGTGGCCTGAAGGCGGCCGACGTGAGCTTCGTGGGGGTCGGCAATTCGGCCTCGGCGCTGACGGCGCTGCGCACGGGCCAGGTGGATGCGATCTGCAACACCGATCCCGTGATGACCATGCTGGAACAGAAGGGCGAGGTGCGCATCATCAGCGACACGCGCACGCTCAAGGGCACGCAGGAAGTGTTCGGCGGCCCCATGCCGGCGGCCTGCCTGTATGCGTCGATGGAGTTCGTCGACCGGAACCCGGCGACCTGCCAGGCGCTCACCAACGCCATCGTGCACAGCCTCAAGTGGCTGCAGACGGCCGGGCCCAGCGACCTGATCAAGGCGGTGCCGGAGGCTTACCTGCTGGGGGATCGCGCGCTGTACCTCGCGTCCTTCAACAAGGTGCACGAGGCGATCTCGGTGGACGGCATCCTGCCGGAAGAGGGCGCGCGCACCGCGCTGAAGGCGATCGCGAGCTTCGAGCCGGCCCTGAAGCCGGAGAAGATCGCGCTCGCCAAGACCTACACCAACGACTTCGCGCGCCGCGCGAAGCAGAAGTTCAAGGCCTAACTCCGGTTGGGGTTGCCGGGGTGCCGGTCGAAGCGGTTCGGGACGCCGTCGCCGTCGTCGTCGCGGCGGCCGTAGTGGTGGCCGCGATCGTGGTCACGGTCGTAGTCCATGCGGCGTTCCCAGTTGCCGCCCACCATCACCCATTCGCCGTTGCCGCGCTGGACCCAGCGGGCGTCGCGCCATTCGTGGCCGTGGCGTTCCGCGATCCAGTGGCCGCCGACCCAGACGTACTGGCCATGGCGCCACTCGTAGTGGCCGCCGCCCCAGACGTAGCCCGGGCGGCCCGCAGGAACGGTCTCGACGAGGGGCGCCGGCGGGCCGACGGTGATGCGCACCTGCGCGTTGGCGGCGGTGGCGCCGAGGCCCAGCAGGGAAGCAGCGGCCAGCGCCGCGAGAATGGTCTTCTTCATACAGAACTCCTTCCAGTGATGGAACGGAGTCACTGTGGCCCGGTCGAACGCGCTCCAGCATCGGAGCCGAACGGTTCAATTCGTCGGAACTGTCCTGCGCGTGGAGCAGGCAGCCCCTTGCGCGCGGAATAGTTCACGCCTAATGGTGTTTCTTGGGCGGCGGCGCGGCCTTGTGCGGCGCCGGCTTGGCGGGCGTGCGCACGCCGTTGCGTGGCGCGGCCGCGGCCTTCATCTGCGGATGGTGCGCCACGGCCTTGATCGGCGAGCTGCGCACCGGCACGTTCAGCACGATCTGCTGGCCCGCCTTCAGCGTGCTGTTCGCGTGCAGGTTGTTCCAGTCGGCCACCTGCGCCGGCGCCAGCTTGTAGCGATGGGCGATGCTGGCAATGCTGTCGCGGCGGCCAGCCTTCACCACGATGCGCTTCGTGACGATTTCCGGCGCCAGGCTCAGTTGCGCGTTGTCGGCGACATGCACGGCCACGTCCGGCTGTTCGGCGCTGCGGCGCGGCACGATCAGCACCGAGCCGGCCTTGATCAGCATGCGCGGCGGAATGGCGTTGACGTTGCGCAGGTCCGCTTCGTTCATGCCGGTGCGGCGCGCGGCCTCCGCCGGGCTCATGGTGGCCGGCGCGCTCCAGGCCGTCCAGCTTGCAAACTTGCCCTCGCTGTATTCGGCGAAGTTGCGCTTGAAGACGGCGGCGTTGTCCCAGGGCAGCAGGATCTGCGGCGTGCCGGCCGCCAGGATCACGGGGCGATTCAGTTGCGGGTTGAGCGCCTTGAAGTCGTCGATCTCCACGTCGGCCAGGCGGGCGGCCAGCGCCACGTCCATGTCGCGCTCCAGCGTGACGCTCTGGAAGTAAGGATGGTTCTCGATCAGCGGCAGTTCGGCGCGGAAGGTATCCGGCGCGGCCACGATGTTCTTCACCGCCTGCAGCTTCGGGACGTAGTTGCGCGTCTCGGCGGGCAGGTTCAGGTCGAGGTAGCCCGTGCCCAGGCCGGCGCGCTGGTTGCGCTGGATCGCCTTGGTGACGTTGCCTTCGCCCCAGTTGTACGCGGCCAGCGCCAGGTGCCAGTCGCCGAACATGCCATACAGCTTTTGCAGGTAGTCCAGCGCCGCCTTGGTCGAGGCCAGCACGTTGCGGCGGTCGTCGCGGAAGACGTTCTGCTTCAGGTCGTAGTCCTTGCCCGTGCCGGGCATGAACTGCCACATGCCGGCGGCGCGCGCGGTCGACACGGCCTGCGGGTTGAACGCGCTCTCGATGAACGGCAGCAGCGCCAGCTCGGTGGGCATGTTGCGCCGCTCCAGTTCCTCGACGACGTGGAACAGGTACTTGCGCGAGCGGTCCGTCATGCGCTGCAGGTAGTCCGGCCGCGTCGCGTACCACTGCTCCTGCTGCCGCACGAGGTCGGTGTCCAGGTTGGGCATGGCGAAGCCGCGGCGGATGCGCGACCAGAGGTCGGGCGGGGCTTCCAGGCCGGCGACGTTCTGCGAGGAGAGCTCGTTCGGCTGGATCGCCGACAGCGGGCCGGCGGGAATGACCGCCGGCAGCGGGCTGCCGATGCTGGCGCCGGCCACGGGCGCTTCCTTGCCGGGGACGGCCTCGGGGCCCTGGAGGTTCGCGCAGCCGGCGAGGGCCAGCGCGGCGACCAGGGCGAGGAGGTGGTACTGCTTCATCGGTGGAATTCGGTGATCCGCATGCGGCCCCGCATTGTTGCCGGGAATGGCCCAGCTGCCTATGGCTGAAGCGCGCCGGCGTGGCAAATTTCAGGTTTCCGGGCGTGTCGTCGTGTGAACACAGCACGGCGGGAGGAACCGGCGGGCCCGCCCGGTGGTCTGGAGTGCCGTCACGGGCCGTGACTAGAATCGCGTCCAAGTTGCACGCCGTTGCGCATGAGCGATCCGATTCTAGGAATGCAGAAGTGGTTCGAAACCCCGCCCGGCCGGTACCTCCTGGCCTGGGAACGGGCGGAATTCGACCGCGCGGTCGGCGACATCTTCGGTTACCACGCGCTTCAGCTCGGGCTGCCGGAGCTGGATACGCTGGCCGCCAACCGCATGCCGCACAAGTGGCTGGCGCTGCCCGAGGCCCAGGCCGTGGCCGCCGACGTCAAGCCGGACCTGGTGACGGACTTCGCCGCCTTGCCCTTCGAGGAGAACAGCATCGACCTGGTCGTGTTGCCGCACTCGCTGGAGCTGAACGTCGACCCGCACACCACGCTGCGCGAGGTGGAGCGGGTGCTGGTGCCGGAAGGCAAGGTGGTGATCTGCTGCCTGAACCCGGCCAGCCTGTGGGGCCTGCGCCAGCGGCGCGCCCACCTGTACCGGCGCTTCGGCGTCGGCGAGCTTTACCTGCCCGACGCCGGCGACTTCATCGGCTACTGGCGGCTGCGCGACTGGCTGCGCCTCTTGTCCTTCGAGGTGGAAGCCAGCAGCTTCGGCTGCTACCGCCCGGCGCTCAACACCGAGAAGTGGCTGGAGCGCTTCGGCTGGATGGACGCGGTCGGCGAGCGCTCCTGGCCGATCTTCGGCGCCGTGTATTTCATCGTCGCGGTCAAGCGCGTGCGCGGCGCCAAATGGATCGGCCCGGTGTGGAAGAAGGCGAAAGCCCTCGCGTCCGCGCCGGTGCCGATCACCAATCGCAGCGGCCGGCGCCAGCCGGAGCTGCAAGCCCATCAAAACACACTGACGGAATGAACCAGGTCGAGATCTACACGGACGGGGCTTGCAAGGGCAATCCCGGTCCCGGCGGCTGGGGCGTGCTCATGCGCTCCGGGACCACCAACAAGGAGCTGTACGGCGGCGAGCGCAGCACCACCAACAACCGCATGGAGCTGATGGCCGTGATCCAGGCGCTGGAGGCTCTGAAGCGCCCGTGCGCGGTCACGCTCTACCTGGACAGCCAGTACGTTCTGAAGGGCATCACCGAATGGCTGCCCGGGTGGAAGGCCAAGGGCTGGAAGACCGCCAGCAAGCAGCCGGTGAAAAATGCGGAACTCTGGCGCCGCCTGGATGATCTGCTGACGCAGGGTGGTCACGTTGTGGACTGGCGCTGGGTGCGCGGCCACACCGGGGACGCCGGCAACGAACGCGCGGATGCGCTGGCCAACATGGGCGTGAGCCACGCCCTGGCGCAACGCTAGGACTGCGACAAGCATCAGGGGGTGAGGTTGTAAAGCGGGCGTAAAGACCTGCCGCTTCCGTGCGGGCGCTGCAACCCTTGCGGATGCTCTTGATGCCTTTGGTGCTACGACCTGTTACATTGGGCGATTCGCCCGAAAACGCCCGTGCGAGCGGGCGGAACCATCGCAAGACGGACTCTTTTCATGCCTTCTAAAGCAACATACGGCGCAGTCGCCGCGGTGGTCGTGGTCGGCGCCGCCGCGGCCTGGTGGTACCACGGCAAGGGCGCGCCCGATCAGGCGCACGCCGCGGAATCCCCCGCCGCCGCCGGCCCGCGCGGCGCGGCCAGCGGCCAGCAATTCGCAACCCTGGTCACGCTGGCCACGGCGAAGAAGCAGGACGTGCCGGTCACCGTCACCGTCAACGGCATGGTGGTCTCGCTCAATAGCGTCGACGTGCGGCCGCAGGTGAGCAACATGGTCCAGAAGGTCCATGTCAAGGAAGGCGATTTCGTCAAGGCGGGCCAGCCGCTGTTCACGCTGGACTCGCGCGCCGACCAGGCCAACCTGGAGAAGGCCAAGGCGCAGATGCTGAAGGACCAGGCGCAGCTCGCCGACCTGGAACGGCAGTACCAGCGCAGCCAGGAACTGCTGGCGCAGAACTTCGTCGCCAAGGGCGCCACCGACACCGTGCTGTCGCAGGTGGAGGCGCAGCGCGCCGCGGTCGAGGCCGACAAGGCCGCCATCCAGTCCGCCTCGGTGCAAATGACCTACGACGAGATCCGCGCGCCCATCTCCGGCCGCACGGGCGTGATCAACGCCTTCGTCGGCACCCTGGCGCAACCGGGCAACGCGCTGGTCACCATCACCCAGCTCGATCCGATCGCCGTGCAGTTCCCGGTGCCGGAAGGCCGCCTGCAGGACCTGCTGGATGCTTCCCGCCAGCACACCCAGGTACTGGCCACGGTGCCGGGCCGGCCGGCGGCGCTGAAGGGCTTCCTCAGCTTCGTCGACAACACGGTCGATCCCACGGCTGGCACGGTGCGTGCCAAGGCCACCTTCGACAACGCCGACCACGCGCTGTGGCCCGGCCAGTACGTCAACGCCAGCGTGACCGTGCGCCAGCTGAAGGACGCGGTGGTGGTGCCCATCGCCGCCGTCATCACCAGCCCCAACGGCCGCATCGTGTACGTGCTGAAGGACGACATGACGGTGCAGCCGCGCCGGGTGGAGATCGTCTACTCCTTCGGCGACCAGGCGGTGCTGAGCGCGCTGCAGGTTGGTGAGCGCGTCGTGGTCGAAGGCAAGCAGAACCTGCGCCCCGGTTCGCGCGTGCGCCTGGAGCGCGCGCCGCAGCCCGGCGGCGGCATGGTTCCCGGCTCGCCCGGTCCGGTGGCGAAGAAGGACCCGACGTGAACATCTCCGAGTTGTGCATCCGGCGGCCGGTGATGACCGTGCTGCTGAGCGCGGCCCTGGTCGTCGCCGGCGTCCTGGCTTACCTGAAGATCCCGATTTCGGCGCTTCCCAGCTACAACACGCCCGTCATCTCGGTGAACGGCCAGCTGGCCGGCGCCTCGCCGGACACCATGGCCGCCTCGGTGGCCTTGCCGATGGAGAAGCAGTTCTCCACCATCGCCGGCCTCAAGTTGATCAGCTCGGTCAACACGCTGGGCAACTCGCAGATCACGCTGGAGTTCGAGCCCTCGCGCGACATCGACGCCGCCGCCGTGGACGTGCAGGCGGCGCTGCTGCGCGCGCAGCGCCAGCTGCCGGCGGAGATGACGGTCCTGCCGTCCTACCGCAAGGTCAACCCGGCCGACGCGCCGGTGCTGTTCATCGCGCTCAACTCGCCCTCCATGGGGCTGGCGGAGCTGGACGACTACGCCGAGAACCTGATCGCCCCGACGCTGTCGACCATCGACGGCGTGGCGCAGGTGAACGTGAACGGCCAGAAGCGCTTCGCCGTGCGCGTGCGCGCCAATTCGGACCTGCTCAATGCCCGCGGCATCACGCTGGAGGAACTGGCCGCCGCCATCAAGTCCGCCAACTCGAACACGCCCATCGGCGTGCTGGACGGCCCGCGCCAGACGCTGACCATCCAGGCCAACGCGCAGATGAAGAGCGCCAAGGAGTTCTCGGACATCATCGTCGCCTCGCGCAACGGCGCGCCGGTGCGGCTGTCCGAAGTGGCGACGGTGGAGGACAGCTACGAGTCGGTCAAGACCTCGGCCAGCTACAACGGCGAGCGCTCGATCCTGCTGTCGGTGCAGCGCCAGCCCAATGCCAACACCGTGCAGGTGGTGGATGCGGTGCGCAGGCTGATCCCGACGTTCCGCGCCCAGCTGCCGCAGTCGATCACCATCACGGTGATGAACGACCGCTCGCTGTCGATCCGCGAGGCCATCCACGACGTCAACATCACGCTGGCGCTGACGGTGCTGCTGGTGGTGCTGGTGATCTACCTGTTCCTGCACCGCGTGACGGCCACGATGATCCCGGCGATCACCATGCCGATCTCGCTGATCGGCGCGGTGGCCCTGCTGTACGCCTTCGGCTACAGCCTGGACAACGTGTCATTGCTAGGCATCACGCTCGCCGTGGGCCTGGTGGTGGACGATGCCATCGTGGTGCTGGAAAACATCGTGCGCCACATCGAGCAGGGCGAACCGCCGATGCAGGCGGCGCTGAAGGGCTCGAGGGAGATGGGCTTCACCATCGTCTCGATCTCGATCTCGCTGGTGGCGGTGTTCATCCCGATCTTCTTCATGCCGGGCGTCATCGGCCTGCTGTTCCACGAGTTCGCGGTGGTGGTGTCGCTGGCCGTGCTGGTGTCGGCGGCGGTGTCGCTTACCCTGGTGCCCATGCTGGCCAGCCGCTTCCTGAAGCACGAGGAGAGCGACGGCGCCGGGCACGACTCCGAAGTCGCGATCGAGCACGTGCCGGGCGGCCCGATCAACCGCGCCTTCGAGCGCCTGTTCCGCGCTGTGCACGGCTTCTACCTGCGCACGCTCGACTGGACGCTGCCGCGCCGCAAGCTGATGCTGCTGGTGGCGCTGGGCACCTTCGTGGTGACCGGCTACCTCGCGACGACGATGCCCAAGGGCTTCTTCCCCGAGGAGGACATCGGCCAGATCCAGGTGACGACCGAGGCCTCGGAAGACATCTCCTTTTCCGCGATGCTCGACCTGCAGGACCGCGTGGCCGCCGTGATCAAGAAGGATCCGGCGGTGCAGGACGTCAGCTCCTTCATCGGCGGCGGCGGCCCCAACGGCACGCTCAATACCGGCCGGATGTTCGTGTCGCTCAAGTCGCGCAGCGAGCGCGCCAAGATGCACGAAGTGATGGACTCGCTGCGCCGCGCCACCCGCCAGGTGCCGGGCATCCAGGTCTACATGCAGCCGGTGCAGAACCTGCGCCTGGGCGGCCGCCAGAGCAAGAGCCGCTACCAGTACGCGATGCAGAGCGTCAGCGCCGACGCGCTGTCCGACTGGTCCAACCGGATGATGGAGCGCATGCGCGCCGACCCGGCGTTCCGCGACGTTACCAGCGATTCGCAGAACCGTGGCCTGCAGGCATCGCTGCGCATCGATCGCGACAAGGCCAACCTGCTGGGCGTGCAGATCGGCGACGTGCGCAATGCCTTGTACGACGCCTTCGGCGAGCGCCAGGTGTCCACCATCTACAGCTCGGCGAACAGCTACCTCGTGATCCTGGAAGCGTCCAACGAGGACCGGCGCTTCGAGGAAGGCGTGTCCAAGATCAACCTGCGCGGGCGCAACGGCGCGCTGGTGCCGCTGTCGGCGCTGGCGGTGGTGGAGCGCACGGTGGGGCCGACCGCCGTCAACCACCAGGGCCAGTTGCAGGCGATCACGATCTCGTTCAACCTCGCGCCCGACACGCCGCTGGGCGTGGCCACCGGCAAGATCGACCAGTTCGCGCAGCAGCTGAAGCTGCCGCCGTCCATCATCACCAGCTATGGCGGTGACGCGGCGGTGTTCCAGGATTCGCAGGGCAGCCAGGCCATCCTGCTGGTCTCGGCGCTGCTGGTGATCTACGTGCTGCTGGGGGTGCTGTACGAAAGCTACGTCCACCCGCTGACCATCCTGGCCGGCCTGCCGTCGGCGGCGGTGGGCGCGCTGCTGACGCTGAAGCTCTTCGGCTTCGACCTGACGCTGATCGCCACCATCGGCATCCTGATGCTGATCGGCATCGTGAAGAAGAACGCGATCATGATGATCGACTTCGCGCTGCACGCGCAGCGCGAGCTGGGCATGACGCCGCAGGAGGCGATCCGGGAAGCCTGTCGCCTGCGCTTCCGCCCGATCCTGATGACGACGCTGGCCGCGCTGATGGGCGCCTTGCCGATCGCCTTCGGCCTCGGCGCCGGCGCCGAACTGCGCCAGCCGCTGGGCCTGGCGGTGTCGGGCGGCCTGATCTTCTCGCAGGTGGTGACGCTGTACATCACGCCCGCCATCTACCTGGCGCTGGACCGCTTCAGCGGCCGCGGCCCGGTGCAGGACCTCGAAGCCTTCGGCCGCAAGCTGTTCCCGCCGGTGCCTCCGAGCGACTTGATAGCGAAGTAGGCGGGGACGGACTTCCGGACGCAAAAGACGCAAAGGATCCGCAAAGGACGCAAAAAAATCCTTTGAATTGTTTTGCGTCCTTTGCGTTCTTTCGCGCCCTTTGCGTTCGGAAGTCCGCCTTCTACCCTCTAGATCGCCCCGTCGAACATCATCACGTCCACTTCGTCGCCCGGCGCGACGTCGCCCTGCGCGTGATGCAGCACGATCAGCCCGTTCGCCTGCACCATCGAGCTCAGCACGCCCGAGCCCTGGTTGCCGGTCGTGCGCACCTGCAGCGTGCCGTCGGCGGCGCGGCTGACGATGCCGCGCTGGTATTCCGTGCGGCCCGGCTTCTTGCGCATGGTCTCCGCGCTGTGCGCTTTCAGCAGGAAGCTCTCGCTGGCCCGCGCGCCCATCATCCGCAGCAGGGCAGGGCGCACGAAGGCGAGGAAGGTCACCATCACGGCCACCGGGTTGCCCGGCAGGCCGAACAGCACCGAGGAGCCAATGCGCCCGACGGCCATCGGGCGTCCCGGACGCATGGCGATGCGCCAGAAGGCGACATCGCCCAGCTTCTTCATCATGGCCTTGGTGAAGTCCGCCTCGCCGACGCTGACGCCGCCGCTGGTGATGATGGCGTCGGCGCGCGTGGCGGCGTCACGGAAAGCCGCCTCCAGCAGGTCCGGCTGGTCGCGCACCACGCCGAGGTCGATGACCTCGCAGCCCAGGCGGGTGAGCAGCCCGTGCACCGTGTAGCGGTTGCTGTCGTAGACGGCGCCTTCGCGCGGCGGCTCGCCCAGGCTCAGGATCTCGTCGCCGGTGGAGAAGTAGGCCACCTTCAGGCGGCGGCGCACCTGCACCTGCGCGATGCCGAGGCTCGCCACGAGCCCCAGCGCCGCGGGACCGAGCCGCTCGCCGGCAAGCAGGGCCGGGTGGCCCTGCATCAGGTCCTCGCCCTTCAGGCGCCGGTTGTCGCCGCGCTTCAGCAGGCCGGCGGGGACGGCGATGCGGCCGTCATCCGCGACCTTCGCGAACTCCTGCGGCACCACGGTGTCCAGGCCCGCCGGCATGATGGCGCCGGTCATGATCTTCACGCACTGGCCCGGGCCGGCACTGCCTGGCCAGGCCTTGCCCGCCAGCGCGGTGCCCGCCACTTCCAGCTGCAGCGGGGCATCGCCGGCCAGCAGCGCGCCGTCGAAGGCGTAGCCGTCCATGGCGGAGTTGTCGTGCGGCGGCACGCTGATCGGCGACACCAGGTCCGCGGCCAGCACGCGGCCCAGCGCGCCGAACACGCCGACGGACTCGGTCCCGGCCACCGGGGCCACCAATTGCGCCAGGAAGGCGCCCACGGCATCGGCGCTCAGCGCCTGCGGGTCGTAGCCTTGCAGCTGCGCCGCGATCTCGGCGATCGTCTTGTGGCTCACCTTGCCTGTTCCAGCTTGTGCAGTTCGGCCAGCGTGTTGGCGTTGAAGAAGGCGGCCGGGTCGTCGCCGGGCCGGTCGAAAGGCACCAGCACGGTCCGGTGCTGGCCGGTCCAGGCGTCGATCTTGCGGCCGCCGGCGTGCGTGAAGCGCACCAGGCTTTCCATCAGCGCGTGGCGCATCAGCGAGAACACGGGCTGGGCCCGCGGCTCGCTGCCTTCCTGCTCGCGCGCCGCCGCCATCGCGATCTCGGCGCCTTCGCGCTCCATCGCCTCGGCCAGGCGTACCACCAGGTCCGCGGGAAAAAGTGGCGTGTCGCAGGGCACGGTGACCAGGTACTCGGTCTCGCAGCGCTCCAGACCCACCAGGAAGCCCGCCAGCGGGCCCGCGTAGTCGGCCAGGCCATCGGGCCAGACCGGCACCCCGAAGGACTCGTAGGCGCTCAGGTTGCGGTTGGCATTGACCATCACTTCCGCCACCTGCGGCTGCAGGCGCAGCAGCGTCTGCAGGGCGAGCGGCATGCCGTGGAAAGCCTGCAGGCCCTTGTCGACGCCGCCCATGCGGGAACCGCGTCCGCCGGCAAGGATGACGCCGGTGATGTCTTCTCTTTGGATCATCCGCCGATGTAGCTCATTTCGACCCGGCGCCTTGCGCCGCCGGTGTCGGCAGCCTGCGTGCCGCGCAGTTCGGAATAGCGGTCGTCACGGCCTTGCCAGATGTGGCCGATGGCCGATGCGATCTCCGCGTCGTCGGCGCCGCCGCGCATGAGTGCGCGCAGGTCGTAGCCGTTGCTGGCGAACAGGCACAGGTAGAGCTTGCCCTCGGTGGACAGCCGCGCCCGGTTGCAGTCGCCGCAGAAGGCGTGGGTCACGCTGCTGATGAAGCCGACCTCGCCGGCGCCGTCGGCATAGGCCCAGCGCTGCGCGGTCTCGCCAGCGGCGGTGGGCTGCAAAGGCCGCAGCGGGAATTCGCTTTCGATCAGGCGCCGCACCTCGGACGAGGGCAGCACTTCGTCCATGCGCCAGCCGTTGGTGGCGCCGACGTCCATGTATTCGATGAAGCGCAGCGCGACGCCCGTGCCGCGGAAATGGCGCGCCATGGGCAGGATCTGGTCCTCGTTGGTGCCGCGCTTGACGACCATGTTGACCTTGATCGGGCCCAGCCCGGCTTCGCGCGCAGCGTCTATCCCTGCCAGCACCTCATGGACCGGGAAGTCGACGTCGTTCATGCGCCGGAAGACCTCGTCGTCCAGGCCGTCGAGGCTGACCGTGACGCGCTGCAGGCCGGCTTCCTTCAAGGCCTTGGCCTTGCGCGCCAGCAGCGAGCCGTTGGTGGTGAGGGTCAGTTCGGGCGGCGTGCCGTCCACGGTGCGCAGCGCCGCGAGCTGGGCGACCAGCACTTCGAGGTTCTTGCGCAGCAGCGGCTCGCCGCCGGTCAGGCGGATCTTGTGCACGCCGTGGGCCAGGAACTGGCGGGCCAGGCGCGTGATTTCCTCGAAGCTCAGCAGCGACGCATGCGGCAGGTACTGGTAGTCCTTGTCGAACACCTCCTTGGGCATGCAGTAGCTGCAACGGAAATTGCAGCGGTCGGTGACGCTGATGCGCAGGTCGCGCAAGGGCCGCCCGCGCGTGTCCGCCAGCAGGCCGGTCGGCGTGATCGCCTGCGCAGGCACGGGTGCGCCCAGCGCCGCCAGGCGCTGGTCGACCAGGGGAATCACGCGTTCTGCCATGCCGTGATTGTGGGGCTTGCGCCGGTCCCGGACAAAAAACCGGGGATTCGCCGCCTGTTGGTTAAAGCGCACGAGCGCGTGAAAACTGGGCGCTGGCGCACTGATTTGTGCGCTGGCCCTGCCGTGCACTGGACCCCGCGCTGCCTCTGCATAGAGTGCGATTGTTGCCGATCGCCCGCAGTTCCCCGGTCGGCCGGAGTAGTTCATGGCCTCATCTTCTTCCCGGGCGCGCCGCCTGGCCTGCCCCGCCGTCCTGGCCCTCCTGCTGGCTGCCGGCGCCGCGCAGGCGCAGGACATCCCCGCCGCCAAGCTCGCGCCTGGCTTCACGAGCCGCCCCGCGGCGTCCCGGCTGGTGATCATCCCCGCCGACATGGAGCTGTTCTCCATCAGCGCCGGCGGCCTGCAGGAGCCGCGCGCCGACTGGACCGAACAGGCCCAGAAGAACCTGGCCGCTGCCTTCGCCGCGGACCACGCGCACCTGGGCAGCGACATCGTGCAGCTGTCGCAGGCGCAGATGGAAGAGTTCGAGGACATCCAGGCGCTGCATCGCGCGGTGGCCAGCGCGATTTCCATGCACCACCTGGGCAACCTGAAGCTGCCCACCAAGAACGACAAGCTGCAGTGGTCGCTGGGCGCGGCCGTGCGGCCGCTGAAAGACAAGACGGGCGCCGACTACGCGCTCTTCACCTACCTGCGCGACAGCTATGCCAGCACCGAGCGCAAGCTGACCATGCTGGGCATGGCCTTGTTCGGCGCCTTCACCCCCGGCGGCGACCAGCAGGGCTATGCCTCGCTGGTGGACCTGAACACCGGCCGTGTGGTCTGGTTCAGCGGCATCAGCCGCAGCTGGGGCGACCTGCGCGACGGCGGCGCCGCCAGCGAGACCGTCGACTGGCTGCTGAAGGACTTTCCGGAGGCGAAATGATGTTCGATCCCCGCACCCCGGGCCGTCGCGCCTTCCTGCGCTCCGGCTGCCGCCATTGCATGGCGCTCGCCGCCCTGGCCGGCGGGCTGCCCGCGTTGGCCGGCGAAGCCGACGACGACCAGTTCGAACTGCCGGCCCGCTTCAAGCGGCCCTCAGCCGACAGCGACGAGGGCGGCCTGTGGGCCATGATGGACCGCGAGGAGCAGCGCATCCGCCGCAGCCCGCTGACCCTGCGCGACGCCGGCCTGCAGGACTACCTGCGCGGGCTCATCACACGGCTGGTGCCGGAGCACGCGCCCGACATCCGCTCCTATCCGGTCCGCATGCCGCTGTTCAACGCCATGATGGCGCCCAACGGCATGATGATCGTGTGGAGCGGCCTGCTGCTGCGCGTGGAGAACGAGGCGCAGCTGGCCGCCATCGTCGGCCACGAGCTGGGCCACTACCTGGAGCGGCACACGGTCGAACAGCTGCGCGCGCAGCGCGACGCCGCGCTGGTGTCGCAGTTCGTCGGCCTGATCGGCGGCCTCGGCGCCGCCGCGGGGCAGATCGGCATCATGGCCGGCATGTTCGCCTACTCGCGCGAGCACGAGGCGCGCGCCGACCGCCTGGGCATGCGCCTGATGAAGCATGCCGGCTACGACGGCCACGAGGCGGTCGCCGTCTGGGCGAACCTGCTGGCGGAGGACCGCATCACCGGCGGCGAGGACGCCGGTTCGCGCGGCGACATCTTCGCCACCCACCCGCCGACCACCGAGCGCCGCGACGAACTGCGCCGCATGGCGGAGAACAGCAAGGGCGAGCTGGGCGCCGACTCCCTGCGCAAGGCTTTCGCTCCGCTGCGCTTCGGCTGGATCCAGGACGAGATCAAGCGCGGCCAGTACGAGGAGAGCCTGGTGCTGTTCGACCGCATCCTCAAGCGCGACGGCCAGGACGCCGAAGCGCTGTATGCGCGCGGCGAGATCTACCGCCTGCGCGACGAGGGCAGCGACAACATGAAGGCGATGGACGACCTGCAGCACGCCTCGATGCAGATCAAGGCGCCGGCCGAGACCTTCCGCTCGCTGGGCCTGCTGTACCAGCAGCGGAGCGACGCCCCGGCCGCCACGGCCGCCTTCCAGAAGTACCTGGCCGTTGCGCCGCAGGCGGCCGACGCCGGCCTGGTGCGCGGCTACCTCACCGACCTGAAGCCATGAGACTCCTCGCCTCCCTGCTGCTCGCCTGTTCGCTGGCGGCCTGCAGCATCATGACCCGCGTCGAAGGCGACGAGATCGTGAACGACAGGCTCGTCGTCCACGTCAACGACGCCTGGAACCGCATCGCCGACCCGTGGGAAGGCGAGCTGTACGACACCTGGACGCAGGAAGGCCTGCCGCTGGACCAACTGCGCATCTGGGGCGCGGTGAAGCCGGGGCAGACGCTGATGAACCGCATCGTCACCTATTCGCGCGGCGCCGACTCGAAGGACCCGCGCGTGCCGACCTTCAAGGAAGGCCTGCCGGCGGAGAAGGTGGTGAACCTGTTCGAGGAGCTGTACGCCAACGAAGGCGCGGTGCAGGTCACGAAGGTCGACCGCGGCAGCTTCGCCGGCCAGCCGGGCGTGCGCTTCGAGTTCACGCTTGACCGGCGCTCGGACGACCTGGTGCTGAAGGGCGTGGGCTGGTTCGCCGTCCGGAAGACGGCGAACGGGGATGAGCTTTATGCGGCGACCTTCGTGGCGCCGCAGCTGGCCTTCTTCGACCGCCTGTTGCCGCAGGCAGAGGCGGTGGTGAAGACGGCGCGGATCAAGGGGTAGAACCCCCGCGAAGGCGGGGGCCACGGCTTCAACCGTGCTTGATCGCGACCGTCTTCAAGGTCGTGAACCCAAGCAGCGCCTCGAATCCCTTTTCCCGTCCGTAGCCCGAAGACTTCACGCCGCCGAAAGGCAGCTCCACGCCGCCGCCGGCGCCGTAGTTGTTGATGAAGACCTGGCCGCTGCGCACGCGGCGCGCCATGCGCAGCTGGCGGGCGCCATCGCGCGTCCACACGCCGGCCACCAGGCCGAACTGCGTGGCGTTGGCCAGTTCCACCGCATGGTCCTCGTCCTGGAAGCTCATGGCGGCCAGCACGGGGCCGAACACTTCCTCCTGCGCCAGCCGGTGCGAGACCGGCACGTCGCGCAGCAGCGTGGGCGCCTGGTAGTAGCCGGTCTCCGGCGCCTCATCGACCACCTGGCCCTGGGCCACCATGGGGATGCCGGCGACCTGCGCGTCGGACAGGAAGTCCCATACGCGCTGCTGCTGCGTCTGCCGGATCAGCGGGCCGACGTCGAGGTCCATCGCCGCCGGGCCGACGCGCAGCCGGGAGAAGGCCGCACCCAGGCGGTCCAGCAGCGGCTCGTACAGGCTGCGTTCCACCAGCAGGCGCGAGCCGGCGGAGCAGGTCTGGCCGGCGTTCTGCACGATGGCGTTGATGACGGTGGGCAGCACCTGGTCCAGGTCGGCGTCGGCGAAGACGATCTGCGGGCTCTTGCCACCCAGCTCCAGGGTCACCGGGCAGTGCCGCTCGGCGGCGACCTGCTGGATGATCGTGCCGACGCTGGGGCTGCCGGTGAAGCTGATGTGGTCGATGCCGGGGTGGCGCGCCAGCGCGTCGCCCACTTCGTGGCCGTAGCCGGTGACGATGTTGATGGCGCCGGCCGGGAAGCCCACTTCGGCGGCCAGCTGCGCCACGCGGAGCAGCGACAGGCAGGCGTCTTCGGACGGCTTGACCACGCAGGCATTGCCCGCGGCCAGCGCGCCGCCGACGCTGCGGCCGAAGATCTGCATCGGGTAGTTCCAGGGGATGACGTGGCCGGTGACGCCGTGCGGCTCGCGCCACGTGAGCACCGTGTAGCCTTCCTGGTAGGGCAGGGTGTCGCCGTGCAGCTTGTCGCAGGCGCCGGCGTAGAACTCGAAGTAACGCGCCAGCGCCGCGGCGTCGGCCTTGGCCTGCCTGGTCGGCTTGCCGCAATCGCGCTGCTCGATGGCGGCCAGTTCGTCGGCATGCTCGGCCACCTTCATCGACAGGCGCATCAGCAGGCGCCCGCGCTCCGCCGCGCTCAGCTTGCTCCAGACCTTCTCGTAGCAGTGGCGCGCGGCCTGCACGGCGGCGTCGACGTCTTCAGCCGTTCCGCGCTGGATGCTGTCGTAAACCTGGCCGTCGGACGGGTCGATGACGGGCAGGGTGCGCTCGGAGGCGGAGCGCACGGAGGCGTTGGCGATGTAGTGGAGCTGCATGGGCGCATTTTGCGCCACGCGGCTCCTTCCTTCAGCCGCGTACGGGAATGAACTGCGCCGCGTTCGCCGCCAGCCACTGCGGCCCCAATTCGCTTTCCAACTGCAGCGGATGGAAGTCGGCGCGGAAATACTGCCGCCACGGCTTGTAGGTGAGGCGCACCAGGCCCTGCTTGCCGAACAGGCTCGTCCACGCGCTCTTCCACGTGCTCCACTTCCACAGCGTGCCGTCGTGGCGCAGGTTGTTCACGGTCTGCCGCACCGCGTCGGCCAGGAACACCGTGGTGATGCGCTTCATCCACTTGATGCGCCATTCCTCGTTGCCGCCCAGCGCGCGGTACAGGTCGAAGGCCACGCACTTGTGCTCCGACTCCTCGGCGGAGTGCCACAGCCACAGCGTGCGAAGGCGTGCGTCGGTGTCGCCCAGGAACTCGGGGCAGGCGAGCATGTAGTCGGCGAGGATGGCCGTGAAGTGCTCGTTGGCGGCGGTGGCGGCCAGCCAGTGGCGCGGCTCGACGCCCTCCAGCAACTTCAGCCGTCCCTGCGCGCGCGGGCCCCATTCGTTCTTCAGGCCCAGCTTGTCGAGGTGCTCGTTGTAGAGGGCATGCAGGCGGCGATGGGTGGCTTCCTGGCCGATGAAGCCCTGGACGTCGGCCTGGTACTTCACCTGCAACTCCGGCGGCAGCGCCTTGAAGCCGTTGCGCACCGAGTCGATGAAGAACTGCTCCCCCACCGGGAAGCTCATGGAAAGCGCGTTGAACAGCGCGGTGCGGAAGGCATCGCCGCCGCACCAGTGGCGCGCGATCGGGGCTTCCATGTCGACCAGGAGGCGGCGGACGACGAGATCGGTCATGATGGAGGTGTCCCCGCAAAAGGAGAGTACGAGTGCGTACCATGGTGGCAGCGCCGCCCGGTACTGTCAAGTACCATCATGTCCCGATGACCGAGTACATCCTGGCCGAGAGCAACGTCCACCAGCACCGCGGCCGGCTGCTGGAAGGCATGGCGCGCGCGGTGGCCGCCAAGGGCTACGCCGACACGACGATCGCCGACATCGTGCGGGAGGCGAGCGTTTCGCGCCGGACCTTCTACGAGCATTTCTCGACCAAGGCGGGCTGCCTGATCGCGCTGTATGGCGCGGCCAGCCACAACGCGCTGAAGGTGCTGCGCCAGGCGATCGACCCGGCGCACGACTGGCAGTCGCAGGTGGAGAACGCCAACGCCGCCTATTTCGGCGCGCTGGCGGCCAACCCGGTGCTGCTGCGCACGCTGTACATCGAGATCCTGGGCCTGGGCGCCGAAGGCCTGGCGGCACGGCGGCGCGTCAACCAGGAGATCGCCGACCTGATCATGGACGTGGTGAAGGACGGCCACGGCAGCCCGCTGCCGCCGCAGATGGCGATGGCCATCGTCGGCGGCATCAACGAACTGGTATTGCAGTACATCGAGCAGGACCGCGTGGCGGCGCTGCTGGAACTGGTGGGGCCGGCGAGCCGGATGGTGCGGGCGATCGCGGCCGCAGTCTGAAAGGACAAAGCGGCCTCGCGGCCGCTTTGCACTTGGGAGCCCTGGGTTCCCGCCTGCGCGGGAACGACGACGGCCTAGCTGTGGAACTTCACCACCAGCGGCACGATCAGCAGCGCCACGATGTTGATGATCTTGATCAGCGGGTTCACCGCCGGGCCGGCCGTGTCCTTGTAGGGGTCGCCCACGGTGTCGCCGGTCACCGCCGCCTTGTGCGCGTCGCTGCCCTTGCCGCCGTGGTGGCCGTCTTCGATGTACTTCTTGGCGTTGTCCCAGGCACCCCCACCGGTGCACATGGAGATCGCCACGAACAGGCCGGTGACGATGGTGCCCATGAGCAGGCCGCCCAGCGCCTTGGGCCCAAGCAGCAGGCCCACCAGGATGGGCACCACCACGGGCAGCAGCGAGGGGATCATCATTTCCTTGATCGCGGCCTTGGTCAGCATGTCCACCGCGACGCCGTATTCGGGCTTGGCGGTGCCTTCCATGATGCCCTTGATCTCGCGGAACTGGCGCCGCACTTCCACCACCACCGAGCCCGCCGCGCGGCCGACGGCTTCCATCGCCATGGCGCCGAACAGGTAGGGGATCAGGCCGCCGATGAACAGGCCGATGATCACCATCGGATCGCTCAGGTCGAAGCGGATCTGCTGGCCCAGCGTTTCCAGCTTGTGCGTGTAGTCGGCGAACAGCACCAGTGCGGCGAGGCCGGCGGAGCCGATCGCGTAGCCCTTGGTCACGGCCTTGGTGGTGTTGCCCACCGCATCCAGCGGGTCGGTGATGTCACGCACCGAGGAGGGCAGGTCCGACATCTCGGCGATGCCGCCGGCGTTGTCCGTGATCGGGCCGTAGGCGTCCAGGGCGACCACGATGCCGGCCATCGACAGCATCGAGGTGGCGGCGACGGCGATGCCGTACAGGCCGGCCAGCGCATACGCCACGAAGATGGCCACGCAGACGAAGAGCACCGGCCAGGCCGTCGACTTCATGGACACGCCGAGGCCGGCGATGATGTTGGTGCCATGGCCGGTGGTGGAGGCCTGCGCGATGTGCTGGACCGGGTGGTACTGGGTGCCGGTGTAGTACTCGGTGACCCACACCAGGATGCCGGTGAGCGCCAGGCCGACGACGCAGGCGCCGAACAGCTTCATCTGCGCGCCGGTGCCGCCCAGGGCGTTGTCGGGCATCAGCCACCTGGTGACGAAGAAGAAGGCGATCAGCGACAGCACGCCGGCCACGATCAGGCCCTTGTACAGCGCCGGCATCACGTTCTTCATGCCGGGCGAGGCCTTCACGAAGAAGCAGCCGATGATCGACGCGATGATCGACACGGCGCCCAGCGCCAGCGGGTACAGCACTGCGTTGACCGGCGCGGCGGCGATGAGCAGCGAGCCCAGCACCATCGTGGCGATCAAGGTCACCGCGTAGGTCTCGAACAGGTCGGCGGCCATGCCGGCGCAGTCACCGACGTTGTCGCCGACGTTGTCGGCGATCACGGCGGGGTTGCGCGGGTCGTCCTCGGGGATGCCCGCTTCCACCTTGCCCACCAGGTCGGCGCCGACGTCGGCGCCCTTGGTGAAGATGCCGCCGCCCAGGCGCGCGAAGATGGAGATCAGCGAGGCGCCGAAGGCGAAGCCGATCAGCGGGTTGAGCAGGGTCGCCAGGTGCTTGTCCGGCGTCAGCTGGCCGTTGCCGGCCAGGAACCAGTAGAAGCCGGTGACGCCGATCAGGCCGAGGCCCACGACCAGCATGCCGGTGATGGCGCCGCCGCGGAAGGCGACGTCCAGCGCCGGCCCGATGCCGGTGGTGGCGGCCTGCGCGGTGCGCACGTTGGCGCGCACCGAGACGTTCATGCCGATGAAGCCGCAGGCCCCGGAGAGCACCGCACCGACGACGAAGCCGATGGCCGTGGTCATGTCGAGGAAGATGCCGATCAGGATGGCCAGCACCACGCCGACGATGGCGATGATGCGGTACTGCCGCGCGAGGTACGCGGCCGCGCCGGCCTGGACGGCCGCCGCGATTTCCTGCATCCGGGGATTGCCCGCGTCCTTGGATAGGATCCAGCTGCGAGCCCAGAAACCATACACAACGGCCGCGAGGCCGCAGACGAGCGCCAATATCAGCGCCGTCGAGTTGCCAGTCATCTGTTTCTCCTGTCGTGTGCGCTAGGTAGTCTTCGAGGAGGCGCCAACGCCGCGGTGCCCCCGCTGCGTTGCTTCCTCGTGACTCCTCCGTGAAGCAGGAGACGATTGGCCAACCGGATGACTATATAGGGCATTGCCGTGACGGCTCCATGTCGTCCGGCGGAATGCGGCCTCCAGCCAACTAAAATCAGGGTTTGTCCCGAGCCTTGCTACTTTCTTTCCTTTAAGCAGAAACATGTCCCTCGACCTCGTCACCCCCGGCAAGAACGTTCCCGACGCCTTCAACGTGATCATCGAGATCCCGATGAACGCGGACCCCGTGAAGTACGAGGTGGACAAGGAAACCGGCGCCATCTTCGTGGACCGCTTCATGTCCACGGCCATGCACTACCCCACCAACTACGGCTACGTGCCCAAGACCATCAGCGGCGACGGCGACCCGGTGGACGTGCTGGTGATCACCCCGGTGCCCCTGATCCCCGGCGTGGTGGTGCCCTGCCGCCCGATCGGCATCCTGAAGATGCAGGACGAAGCCGGCGACGACGGCAAGGTGCTGGCCGTGCCCGTCGACAAGATCCTGTCCATCTACACCCAGTGGCAGAAGCCGGAAGACCTGAACCCGATGCGCCTGAAGACCATCGCCCACTTCTTCGAGCACTACAAGGACCTCGAACCCGGCAAGTGGGTCAAGGTGCTGGGCTGGGAAGGCCCCGAGAGCGCCAAGCAGGAAGTGCTGCAGGGCATCGAGGCCTACAAGAAGGCCAACCCGAACGGGTGATCAGCCGAACGGCCGCAGCGTCCGGAAGTCCGTGACGCTCGCCAGGTGCGCGAAGCGCTGCTCCAGCGTCTTCGCGCCGGCCGTGATCCGGAAATAGTCGTAGTCGACCGGCCGCGGCGCGGCCATCAGGTACTGGAAATGCATCCGGAACTTGTCCCGCCGCAGCGCCCGGTAGGACGGCGCATCGAACATCTCCGCGAAGCGCGGGGACAGCAGCTTCGTGCGCGCCTCTGCTCCCGGAGGCGGGCACAGCGCGAAGCAGCTGGCATCCGGCGGGGCCGAGAAATCGACCCAGTGCAGGTCGCTGGCACGCCCCAGTTCGGCCAGTTCGTCCCGGAAGCGCAGGGCCTGCGGGAGGGTCGCCAGCAGGGGAATGCATTGCCCCAGCGTCAGCAGCGACAGCGTGGCCCGGTGCGGCTTGCCTTCCAGCAGGCGCAGCGCCCGCACCACCAGCAGGGCGGCCATGATCGCCCCCGAGCTGTGGCCGACCACCAGCACCTCGTCGTCCTCGCCGTCGCGCAGTTGCGCGGCCAGCTTGCGGGCCTGCGCGTCCAGCGCCGCTTCCAGGTCGGGCGTCCGGCCCAAGGCCTGCTTGCGCGTGAAGGCGTAGCTGCGCATCAGCCAGTACATGTTGAAGCGTTCGTCCATGCGCCGCTCGAACCAGGCCAGGGCGAGCAGCACGAGCGCCACGGCCGGCCAGGCCGTCCATGCCTGCCCGGTGAACGTCCAGGCGCCCCACGCCGCCAGCCCGCCGAGCAGCGGCGCGCCGAGCAGCAGCACGCACAGCACCACGAACGGGATGAACAGCGCCACCGCCGGCGGCCAGCACTGCTTGAACATGCGCCACAGCGAACCGTGGCGCAGGTTGAAGAGGCTTGCGACCAGCATGTCGCGCCACAGCTGCAGCTTGCCGCGCGGCCAGTGCGCGCGCACCACGTGGTCCCAGCGGACGAATTCGTAGTGCGTGCGGATGGCCGCGCCGTCCTCTTCGGCGGCCACGCTCCAGGCCGCGTTGCCGTCGGCCAGGCGCTTGCGCGCGCCCACCTCCAGCGGCAGGCCGCCGGCGCGCTCCTGCGCCGCCGCTTCGTCGCGGTACAGCGCGTGGTAGTGGGCGGCGCCCTTGGGGTCGAAGCCGCTGACGTAGAACACGCTGCGGCGCTGGACGGGGCGCATCAGAAGATCGTCTGCTTCTGCAGGCCCTTCTGCAGCACCAGGTCCACCACCGGCTGTTCGCGCTTGTTGGCGCGCCGGCAGTGGTCCTGCTGGAAGTGGTCGGTAGCCCGGATCACCCAGCGCGCCCAGCGCTTCTCCTCGCGCACGCGCCATGCGTGCGAGGAGACGCTCTCCCAGGCGTAGCCATTGAAGACGGTCGCATTGACGAAGTGGTCCAGCGCCCGCACGCCGGCGCGCCCGCGCGCGTTGGGCCCGGTGAAGCCGACCACCACGAGGATCAGGTAGCCCAGCATCGCCAGCGGCACCACGATGGACATGAGCAGGAAACCGGCCATGCGCTCCTTCATGCCGTCGCCCTCCGCCGCAGGACCAGCCGCACGCCGTTGGCCGAGCGGATGGTGAGGCGCCCCACGGGTTGCGGCACGTGGCCCGGCACCGGCTCGAGCCGCCAGTGCCGCACGATGCTGGAAAGGATCAGCGCCGCTTCCTGCAAGGCGAAGGCGGCGCCCAGGCAGACGCGCGGTCCCATGCCGAAGGGCAGGTAAGCCCGCTTCAGCGGCTCGCGTGCCGCGTCGTTGTCGTAGCGGTCCGGGTCGAAGGCATCCGGCTCGGCCCACCACTGGCGGTGGCGGTGGATCAGCCAGGGCGACACGACCACGGTGGCGCCGGCGGGCACCTGCTTGTCGCGCATGGGGCAGCCGCCGGCGGACTGGCGAGCGAAGAAGCCCACCGGCGGGAACAGGCGCAGGGTTTCGCGGAACACGTTCCAGGTGAGGGTGAGTTGCTTCATGTCGGTGGACTCCGGCTGGCGCTCGCCCAGCTGCGCTGAGGCCTCGGCGTGCATGCGATCCTGGATGGCGGGCGCATGCGCGAGCAGGTAGGACGCCCAGCCCAGGGCGCTCGCCGAGGTCTCGTGGCCGGCCAGGAACAGCATCGCGACCTGGTTCACCAGCTCGTCGAAGTCGAAGGGCGCGCCGGTCTGCGGGTCGCGCGCGTCGAGGAAGGCCGACAGGATGTCGGCCTGCGGGTGGGGAAGGCCCGCCTGGTATGCCTCGTAGCGCGGGCGCACCAGCTTTTCCAGCAGGCCGCGGATTTCCTGCGCGGCGCGGCGGCTGCGCCACGTGTCCCAGGGCCAGGTGAGCCAGCGCAGGCCGAACAGGGCCGGCAGCATCAGCCGCGGCGCCAGCGCCTGGTAGCGGGCGAAGGCGTCGAACACGCGGTGCGCGTCGGCGCCCTCCAGCGGCAGCGAGAAGATGGTGCGGAAGATGATGTCGGCGGTGACATGGGTCATCTCCATTTCCATGTCGTGCTCGGCGCCGTCGGGCAGCGCCTGCAGCCTTTGCAGCAGCGCCTGCGTGGCTTCGCGCATGCGCGGGAAGGCGACCTGCAGCCGCGCCTGCGCGAAGGCCGGGTCCATCATCGCGCGCTGGCGCTGCCACTGCGCGCCGTTGGTGGTGAATATGCTTTCTCCCAGCAGCGGCGCCAGCGCCTCGGCCAGCAGCGGGCTCTTGGGGAAGTCCGCGGCCTGTTCGCCCAGCACCTGCTTCACGAGGGCCGGCTCGTTGACCATGTACAGGTCGACGCCGGGCAGGTGCACTTCGCCCATCTGCATGGAGTAGCTGCGCTCGTACAGCGTGTCCAGCCAGGAGCGGCGGGCGCTGAAGAACAGCAGCGCCTTCGAGGCGCGCGAGGCGCGCGGGCGGGGGTAGGCGGGGCAGAAGTGGGTCATGCTGCCGGGGCGGTGTCCATGCGTTCGGCCAGGCGCTGCGGCCCGGCGGTGATCGCGAAGTAGTCGTAGAGGGCGGGCTTGTGGCCGGCCAGCAGGTACTGCAGGTGGATGCGGCGCTTGTCGCGCACCAGCAGCGCGTATTCGTCCGGCGGGAACATCGTGTGGAAGCGCGGCGAGGCCATGCGCGGCCCATGCGCCTGCGGCGCGCCGAGCGAGAGGGCCAGCGGGTCCACCAGCGCGAAGCTGCCCCAGTCGGTGGGTGAGGAGAAGTCCACCCAATGCAGGCGCGGCGGCAGGCCGAGGCGCGCGAGATCGGCGCGAAAGGCGTCGGCGCCGGCCATCAGCCCCAGCAAGGGCACGCAATGGCCCAGCGTGACGAAGGAAAAGCGTTCCAGCGGCAGACCCCGCGCCTGCACGCGGGCGGCAATGCTGGCGGCCAGCAGGCTGCCGACGCTGTAGCCGACCAGCAGCACCTCATCGTCCTCCTGGGCCAGCAAGCGCTGCACCACCGCGGCGGCAGCATCATCGATGCGTTGCTGCAACTGCGGCGTGCGGCCGCCGCGCCAGTCGGCGGCGAACCGGTAGATGCGCAGCAGCCAGCTGGTGTTGAGCCTCCGCTCCCAGCGCCACGCGCCCCACAGGATCGCCGCGGCAGCCACCACGCCGAGGGGCCCGAGCACGACGACCGCGAGTAGCGCCAGCAGCAAGGCCACGAGCCAGAAAACCGCCGGGTAGGCCAGGGCGATCAGCGTGCGCGGCGCCGCCTGGCCGACCTTGCGCAGCGCCGCCGGCGAGGCGAGCGCCGCCGCGTAGCCACGCAGGCTGCCCACCAGCACCTGCCAGGCACTGCGCGGCCAGTGCGCCCGGACGATGTCGTCCCAGCGCACGAACTCGAAGCTGGTTTCGGTGCCCCCGCTGCGCACCTGCCAGCAGCTGTTGCCGTTGGCCAGGCGCGTGCGCGGGCCGACCTCGTAGCGCGTGCCGGTGACCTCGCCCTGCAGCGGCGCATTGCGGGCGTACAGGCCGTGGTAGTAAGACGCCCCCTTGGGGTCGAAGCCGCTCAGGAAGAACACGTGGCGGTGGCGCACGCTGGCGTTCATGCGAGCTGCTCCACCACCCGCACGGCGGCGTCGCGGGCTGCCTGCGGCTCCGCGCGGACCGACCAGCGTTGGCAAGCTGCGGTGACACTGGGACTGGCCAGCAGCCGCCGCAGTTGCGCAGGCATTTCCTGCACGTCGCGCACCTGCACCCCGACGCCCAGCCCCTCGAGCCGCATCGCGTTGTCGAACTGGTCATACGCCTGCGGCACCACCAGCTGCGGAATGCCTGCTCGCAGCGCCTGCGCGCAGCTTCCGATCCCGCCGTGGTGCACCAGCGCCCGCGTGCGCGCCAGCAGCGCGCCGAACGGCGCATACCGTTCCGCCCTGACGTCCCCTTGTAGGGTGCGCAGCTCCGCTGCGCACCGCGGCGCCCCATCTCCGAGCAACAGCCCGCGGACCCCAGCTTCCCCACATGCCTTCAGCGCCGCCGCGAAAAACTCCTCCGCCCCCAGCCTCGCCGTCCCCGGCATGAACACCACCGGCGCCGTGCCTTCCTCCAGCCACTCCTGCAATCCTTCGGGCAAACCACCTCCGCCTTCGTCATACAACGGAAACCCCGCCTGCACGACTTGCCGCGGCCAATCCTCCGCGCCTGGCGCGAACCACTGCGGAAACAGCGCAAGGCCCGCCTGCGGCGAATGCATCCATTCCCCGAACACCGGCCCTTGCAGCGGCTCGAGTCCTAGCCTTCCCCGCAGCGCATCGAGCGCCGGCCGCACCAGCGGCTCCAGCTTGTAGCGGTCCAACAGTGCCCAGGCGGCGCGCCGTGCCGCGTCCGGCCACCAGCGCGGCACGCGCCAGTGCGCGAGCGTCATCGGGTCCTGCACGGTGCGCAGCATCGTGGCCGCCGTATAAGCCGTGACCAGCGGAATCCCGAGCCGCTCCTGGGCCACGCGCGCGCCCATCGCGACGGGGCTGGCGACGACGACCAGCGGCCCCTGGCCCGCGAGCTGTTCCAGTCGCTCATAGGTCGGCTGCAGCGCCGGCCGCAGCAGGTAGCGCCACATCACGCCGAAGCCGTCGACGGGATGCCACAACTTCGGGTGGCGGATGGTGTCCTGCAGGTGCTGCGCCTCGCCGGCCGGCAGGAAGCCCAGTCCGGCTTGGGCCGCTTCCGTTGCGAACGCAGGGTTGGAGACGAACGTCACGGCGCGCCCGCGTTCACGCAAGGCCTGTCCCAGGGCCAGCAGCGGATGGATGTCACCGGCGCTGCCGAAGCCGACGAGGCACACTCGTGCGAGGGCACTCATGGGCGGGCGAGCAACGGCCGCAACCAGCGGCGCCAGCGGGCGGTGGCGGGCTGGCGGGCGCGCCATTGCAACAGTTCGTCCAGCGCCTGCTCCGGTGTGCAGCGAGCGCCGTTGGAGCGGCCCAGGTACACGGGATAGCGCAGCAGCGCGCCGGCGACCAGTTCGTCCAGCGCGAGCCGGCGGCTGCGGCGTGGATGCGGATGGCGGTCTTCAGTCAGCCCCCAGCCCGCATAGAACGGCTGGCCCCAGCAGGTGACGCGCTTGCCGCGCAGCAGCGCCTCGAAGCCGGTCAGCGAAGTCAGCACGTGGACTTCGTCGACCTGGCGCAGCAATTCGGGCAGGGCGGCTTCGCGCAGGACTTCATCGCAGAAGCGATGCGCCTCCTGCTCGCCCTGGCCGGCACCGCGCAGGCCGGCGGCCACGTCGGGATGCGGCTTGTAGACGATGTGGGCGTCCGGCCGTGCCTGCCGCACCGCCTGCAGCAGGCCGAGATTGGTGGCGATGTCCACGCTGCCGCAGGCGATGGAGGCGTCGGTCTCCACCTGCCCGGCCACCAGCACCAGCGGGCGTCCGTGGGCGCGCGGCTGCCAGGGCGCGGCGGCCAGGTTGTACTTGGTGAGGCCCGCCTGCACGATCCGTGCGCGCAGGGCCGCGGCGCGCTGCAGCTCCGTGGCCTCGAAGCTGGCGTGCTGCAGCAGCTGTTCGAGGGCGCTGGGCCGGCGCGCGTCGAAGTAGATGCCCTGGTCGTCCAGCACCCAGGACAGCGGCCGCACGAGGTCGGCGCCGAGGCCGACCGAGCGCAGGAAGCCGTCTTCCACCCGCACGATGCGCACGCCTTCGGGCAGGCCGGACGGCAAGGGCGCGGCGCCCCACAGCAACAGCTGCGCGCCCGGTGGCACGTCCTGGCCGCGGCGCACGAAGCGCACGTCGCGCCGGCCGGTGAAGGCGCGCACCAGCGCGCGCTTGCGCAGCGAGAAGCCATGGGCATGGAGCGGCGTCGTCATCGCAGGCGCTCCAGCAGGGCCTCCACCTGCTCGAAGTGGCGGTCCCAGGTGGGCGTGGCGAAGCCCGCCATGCGCTCGATTTGCGCGGCGCGGCGCACGCTGTGCGGTTGCGCGTAGTCGCGGATGGCGCGCGCCCAGCCCGGGCCATCGAGCGGAGCGACGTAGTCCGGCACGTCGCCGGCGATCTCGTGGAAGGCCGGCAGCGGCGAGGCGATGGCCGGCGTGCCGAGCCGCAGCGCCTCCACCAGAGGCAGGCCGTAGCCTTCGGCGAAGGAGGGGAACAGCAGGGCGCGCGCGTGGGCCAGCCAGCCGGCCAGTTCCTCATCGGAGCAGGCCGGCAGTTCGTGCACGACCCCGCGCAGCGCTTCGCAGCGCTCCAACAGGTCGACGACGTTCTCGCATTCCCAGCCGCGCTGGCCGATCACGACCAGGTGCGGCGCATCCGCGCCGAGCTGCGCCACCAGCTCGCGCCACAGGTGCAGCAGCAGCCAGTGGTTCTTGCGCGGCTCGATGGTGCCCAGCACGACGAAGTAGGGCCGCGCGAGCGGCGCCCCGGTGGATGGCGCGCGCAGGTCGGCGGGCGCGAGCGGGGCGGCCTGCAAGGGCGGCAAGGCCAGCTGGCGGTCCTGCGCGAAGCGGCGCAGGCCTTCGGCCGTGTGCTCCGAGTTGGCCAGGACGCCGGCGGCGCTGGCCAGCAGCTGCTGCAGGCGCCGCGCATGGCGCTCCTGCTCGCCCGGCCTGCAGTATTCGGGGTGCGTGAGCGGGATCAGGTCGTGCACCATGTATACGGGCCGCTGCCCGGTGCGGCGCAGCCAGCCGGCCAGGCCCGCGTCTTCCAGCCGGGCGTGGCCGTGGTTGAAATAGACGCGGCCGCGGCCCTGCTGCGAGGGCCAGGGCGGCAGGCAGGCGCTGGCGACCACGCGCGTGGCCTGCGCCCGGAAGGCGGCGTCGGGACTGCGCAGCAGCGCGAACAGCTCCTGCGACGCGCCGTAAGGCGCGATGCGCCGCCAGCCTTGCCACTGCAGCACGGCCTGCGCGCGGGCGCCGAAGCGCTCGACATGGGCCAGGCACACGCGATCGACGCCGGTCGGCAGGCGGCCGCGGCTGGCGCGGCCCATCAGCCGGCTGACGTCGATGAGCAGCGAGCCTTCCATGCGTGGCGTGGCCTCAGTTGCCCAGGGCGCGCACGGTGACGATCGGCGTCACGACCGAGGACAGGATGTTCAGGAACTTCTGCAGCTCCGCGCCGGGCGCGTTGGACACGTACAGGATGTCCTTGTTGCGCATCGGGAAGCCCTGGGCCATGAAGAAGGTGGCCGGGTCGCGCAGGTTGGCGCGATAGATCACGGGGATGCGACCATCGACCGTCGTGCGGGCGGGGTTGGATACGCCGACCACCGCCGGGTCCTCGAAGCGGAAGATGAACACGGCTTCGGGATCGGCGCGCAGGTCGTTGAGGCCGCCCGCGCGCGCCAGCGACTGCGCCAGGCTGATGCCCTGCGCCTCGAAGTTCATCTCCTCGTTCTTCGTCGTCGCGCCCAGCAGCAGCAGGCTGTTCGGCTGGAACAGCACGGTGACCACGTCGCCGGGCTGCAGCAATACGTTCTGCGCGGGATCGGCGATGACGGTGTCCAGCGGCAACGCGTACACGCGCGCGCCGCGCCGGCCGGTGTCCGCCGTCTCGCGCGTGAGCTGCACGGTGACCTTGCCCACCGGCTGCCGCGTGCCGCCGGCGGCCGCCAGCGCATCGAGCAGCCGCTCGCCGCGCGGCGTGAGCGGCATGCGGGTGCTGTTGTTCACCTCTCCGACCACGGTGACCGTGCTGGAAGCGTTGCGCACCACGCGCACCATCACCTGCGGGTCGTTGGCCTTGGACTTCAGCCGCCGCGCGATCTCTTCCTCCACCTGCTGCGTGGTTCGGCCGGCGACGGGAATGCTGCCGGCGAAGGGCATGTTGATCGTGCCGTTGCTGTTCACCAGCTGCTCGGGCAGGGTGGACATGCGCGAACTGGAGGCCGCGAGACCGCGCGTATCCAGCGTGGTCGTGCCGAACAGGGCGGCGGGCGGGGCTTCCCAAACGGCGATCTCCACGACGTCGCCGGGGCCGATGGTGAAACCGGGCGCGCGGGCGCTGCCGAAGTTCTCGGAGAACAGCGGGCGCCGCGAAGCGTCGACGGCGTGGCGCACGACTTCGTCGGTGAGGTCGACGAGCACGATGCCGGTGTCGGCGGGCGTCTTGCTGGCTGCCGCGCGGACCTCGGTTTCGTTCGGGCCGGAGGTGGGGAGGCTGCCGCAGCCGGCGAGGAGCAGGGCCGCGCAGGCGAGGGAAAGGAGGAAGGAAGGTTGCTGGATTCGCATGCTAGGAAGGGCAACGGGCCGTCTGGCGGCAGAAATCGACAAACCGGGCGGACACGGCCTCCCAGTCGAAGCGCAGCGCTGCGGACCGGCCATTGGCCGCCAGTCGGTCCCGGAGTTCGGGAGAGGCATGGAGCCTTTGCATCGCTGCGGGCAGCGCGCCTTCGTCGACCAGCAACGCGTTCACTTCCGATTGCGCCAGGTCCTGGAAGGCCGCGCAGCGGCGGTTGGCGACGACCGGCTTGCCGGCAAGCCAGGCTTCCAGCAGCACGATGCCGAAACTCTCGCTGCTGCTCATGTTGCAAAGCATCTGGCAAGCGCGCAGCGCGCCCCGCACCACCGAGCGCGGCTGCCGCCCCAGGTAGGTGACGTGGGCGCCCGCGACGGGAACCTGGTCGTCATCCGGGCCGATCAGCACCACGTCGAGCGGCGTGCCCGCGCGGTTGATCGCTTCCACCGCCGCCAGGATGCCGCGATATCCCTTGGCCGCGGTCTTCCGCCCCAGCACCAGGACGAAGTCCCGCCGCGAGGGATGGAGCTGCCGGAAAGCGTCCACGTCCTGGTCCGAGAATTCCTCGCCGGCATCGCAGCCGGCCGGCAGGTAGCTGACCTTGCATCCGCGCTGCGCCAGGAAGTCGCAGGCGAGCTGCGGCACGGCCAGGACCAGCGAGGCCTGCCTGGCGCTCTCGAGGACGTCCGGGAAGTGATAGAAATCGTCGTCGAGGTGCGCGTGCGGAATGAGGATGGACGGCACGCCGTGCTTTCGGGCGGCCGCTAGCGCCACCACCGCGGGGCGGAAGATGTTGTTGTGGGTCACGACCAGGTCGTAGGAGCCAACTTGCTCCGCGATGAAGCTTTCCAGCCCCTGGCTCCACGGGCCGCGCAGGGGCGTCAGTTCGACGCCGAGCGCGAAACGCGACTGCTGCGCCGCCTTGTCCAGGGTATCGAGAACTTCGGCGAAGGGCAGGCCGGCCAGGCCCTCCTGGACGAGCGTGGGCGCATCGAGTGCGATCGCCTCGCCGTCGATGTGCAGTGCGGTAAGCAGCAACGCGAGCGGCCGGGCGTCCTCGGCCGGGACGGGTGCCGAGATGGAGAACCGGACGCAACCGGCCTCGGCGGCGAATTCGAGTTCGAAAAGGCCCTCGAGGGTCCAGTGGCCCAGGGTTCGGCCGGCGCTGTCGCTCGCGGTCACGACCGTCATGGCGTCGGCCTGTCCGGCCATGCGCACGCTGCCTGCGCGCTCCACGAAGATCTCGCAGGCCGTGAAGGCCCAGCGCCGCGCATCGCCGCCCGCGCCTTCCGGGAAGGCCCAGCCCCAGGTGCAGCCGCTGTGCTGGTAGCGGTCTGCCAGCAGGCGGCTGGCTTCGCGCTCCAGCAGGGGCTGTGCCCGCCAGGCGCGCCGCAGCGACCGCTGCAGCCACGCCGGGTCGGGCGCCTCGACGGGAAAGCGCGCGAAACGCACGTTCGGCATGTCCACCGGGGCCGCGCTGTCGCTGGCGAACACGTAGCGCTCGCCGAACCGCTGGTGGTTCTGCATGCTGCTCACTTCGGGGGCGATGACGTCGACATCGAAGTCACCGCTGTGGCCGAGAGCGCGGATGAAGCGCTCGATGTGCGCTTCGGCGCCGCCCAGGATCGGGCTCAGGTAGCGGTAAGTCACCAGCAGCACGCGGCGCCGCTTGCGCGGAAGCACCTGCAGCGCGTGGACGAAGCGCTGGGCCAGCGTGGCGATGGACAGGTGCCGCGCGAACACCTGCTCGCGCTCGGCGCGTCGGCCGGCGCAGGCGGTGTCGCCGTCCGCGAGCCTTTGCTCCATCGCTTCGGCGAATCCGGTGATCGACGCGACCTGGACGTGCGGCGCGATGGCGCGTGGATAGCCGCGCTGGCCGAATTCCGTCGTGACGACGAACAAGCCGTGGGCGAGATAGTCGGCCAGCTTCACGTTCGAGCCGCTGCCCGAGACCATCGGATTCAGGGCGAGCGCGCAGCGTCGCATGACGGCCGACTTCGTCTCCTCGTCCACCGTGCCCCACAGGACCACATTCGGGGGCGCGTCCTGCACGCTGTCGCACACTGCGCCGAGCAGGTGGAACTGTACGTGCGGCAGCCGGGGCACGACATCCCGCAGCAACGCCTGCACGGCTTCCACGTTGGGCATGTGCGCGGACCCGAGGAACACTGCGGAAGCGGCAGCCACGCTGCTGGCGGCCGCTTCGACCGCTGGTGACCCGGGGCGTTCCGCGCCGGCCGGCGGCACGCCATTGCGCACGACCAGGATCGGGCCGGCAGTGCGCTTGCCCACGGTCAAGCTGGCGGCATCTTCTTCCGAGACGGCGATGGTGAGGGCGGCCGATTCGACCACGAAGCCTTCGATGCCGGCGACGACGGGCAGCAGTTCCGCGGCGCGCGGGTGGCCGTGCAGTAGTCGCGCCTTGAGGGCTGCCTCGTGGTTGTGGGAGGAGTACACGAACGGGTCGCCGAAAGCCCGGGGCAGCGCACCCATGTAGCAATGCTCCAGGACCACCGCGGTGGCGGACTGACGCAGCAGCGCGTAGAGCGCGGATAGCAAAGGGTTGCCGGCGCAGTGCCGGGCCGCGACGATGTCGTCCGCCGACACGTGGAAGAGGGCGTTGGTCCGCGCCACTTCGGCCCGGTGCTCCTGCGTCTTCGGCACGTTGAAGACGGTCACGCCTTGCTGGGGCCTGTACACGGCCAGCCGGTCGTCGGCCGAGAAGGTGAGGAAGAGTACTTCGCGCCAACCGGCGATGGCGGTGTGCAGGCCGCGCACCCGCGTTCCGCCGCCGCCGACGGCGGCGAAGGGATCGAAGTCGTTGAGGGCCAGGACGAAGCCGGGCAAGGCGGCGGGCGCTTCGCTCAGCCGGCTGTGGATGCGGCTGGCGGCCTGGGTGGCCGCCCGGTCCCAGGTGTAGCCGGTGAACACCAGCGCGAGGCCAGCGGCCCCGATCGCCTGCAGCTGGGGCGCCTGCGCGGCGTGCCGCAGCGCCGTGGCGAAGTCCGGCAGCTCCGCCTGCAGGAAGTGCTGGCCCACGATGGCTGCGATGCCGCGCATGCCGAAGCTGGTGGACAGGACCGGCAGGCCGTTGGCCATGTAATCCAGCACCTTGACGTTGGACCCGCTGCCGGACGCCATGGGGTTGAGCGCGAGGTCCGCTGCCTGCAGCAGTTCCAGCTTGCGCTGTTCGCTGACCGCGCCGTGTCGCACGACGTTCGGTCCGTACTCACCGGCGGGCAGGCAGGTGCCGATGATGTCGAAGCGGACGGTCGGCGCCTGCGGTGCCAGGACCTCGGTGATGAACTTCGCGGCGACGGCGTTCGGTGGGTGGGCGCTGCCCATGAAGACCGCGGCGAATTCCTCACCCGAGCGGACGTCCCGCGCGGGCGCGCGGGCGGAGGGCGTCATTCCGTGCGGAACGTAGAGCGCTTCGTAGCGAGGCGCCTCGACCAGCTCCCGCAGGCCGCGCAGGTCGTCCTCGCTGCAGTAGAACAGCAGGTCGCAATGGCGCAGCATCCGGCTTTCGCAATCCCGCACGATCCGGTGGAGCGGCTCGGAATGATCGGCGGGATGCAGTTCGCGATAGAGCGCGGTTTCGCAGTTGTGCGCGTTGTAGATGCGCAGCTTGCGGTCCACGCCCAGGAACAGGTCGTAGCCGGCGGTGAACGGGAAGTCGTGGATGATCGCGTCCGCGCTCGCGTACTCCTCGAGGTAGGCCTGGTGAAGCGCGCCGGGAAAGGCTGCGGATGCGGCCAGGCAAGGCGCGGACAGGTCGCCGCCGCTGGCGTAGGGCTGCAGCTGCTCCCATTGCCCGGCGAAGTGCGCGTCCTTGGGGATGCGCCTTTCGACCAGGTTCACGCCGTGGTTGATGACCTGCTCGATTTCACCGGGATGGGTGGACGTCAGCAGGGTGACGGCGAAGTGCTTGCTGAGCGCGAGATAGAAGTTGAACAGGCGCGACTCGCCGCCGTTCGACGGCGGCACGAAGGCGGGAAAGAAGCAGAAGGCCAGGATCTTCTTCACGGCTCAGCGCGCCTGCGGGTCGAAGGTCCTGGCCAGTGGGCTGCGCGAGTCCGTCAGCGAACCGGAGCGTTCCGGAAAGGGATAGCTGCTCCGGCGGGCGGCCCCAGCGTCCGATGGCTGCGGCATACCTTCCGTGAGCGCCTGCTGCTCGATGCGGGCAACGCTGCCCGCCATGGAATCGAGGGCACCGGCCAACGCGCAATGCTGCTGCTCGGCGGCGAATTCGATCTGCGCGAGCCGCCTTTCGAGCCGCGCCAGCGGGCTGAGGCGCGCCAGCCAGCCGCGCTTGCGCCGCTGCTGCTGCACGAGGCGCTCGAGGTCGCCGCGGAAGTCGAGCCCGCGCTCCCGGCGCTCGCGCGCTTCGTCCGACCCGTCGATGTGCTGGTACACCCAGGTGCGTGCCGCTCCGTCCTTGAGCCGGCTGACGTAGTAGTCCCGGCCGCCGGGATCGGGCGCGCGGCCCAGCAGCTTGCGGTAGCTGTAGTCGACGAAGGCCTCGTCGCCGAGATGCGAGGTGTCTTCCTTCGAGTCGGCCGCCAGCTTCGCGCCCTCGGGCGACCGCAGCAGGTCGTAGATGACCCCGGCCTTGCCGTGGCCCTCCGCCAGGCGGCGCATGTAGTGCTCGCGCCCGGCCGCGTCGGGGGCCCGGCCGAGGAGATGCAGGTAGGCGGTCGTGATGAAGGAGTCGGCGGGAAGGCCCAGGAGCTCGTTCAGGGTCATGGCGATGGACTGCGCGATGGTCGTTGTCGGCCGCTACAGGGCGGCAACGGTGTGGCCGTGGAAGCGCACCGTCTTCGTGAACAGGTGGCTCGCGCTGAACAGGTTGCAGTAGTAGGCCTGAAAGCTCAGCTTGCACAGGTACAGCTTGTTGTGGCCCAGGGCGAATGGCACCAGCACCGGCGAGGTCGCAAGGAACCTGAAGGCGCCCTCGATGACGCCGGGCCAGTGGTGGTTGAGGATGTCGTCGAGGATGACGACCCCCTCGTTGGCGACCAGCCGGGCCGCGATCTGCAGGTCGTTGACCGTGTGTTCGACGGTGTGGCCCCCGTCGACGGAGATGAACCGCAGCGAGCCGGGACGGACTCTCTGGTCCAGGGCCAGACCGGAGTCGGTGGAGTCGCCCTTCACGATGATCGTGTTCGCGCCGCGGTGCACGTCGTGCGCGACCAGGTTCGCCTGGAATTTCTCGAGCGAGCCGGAGCCGGACTGGTCGATGTTGAGGTTCTGGTCCTCGAAGATGTCGACGGCATAAGACGTCTCGCCGGCCGCGACCACCTGGTTCAGGAGGATGTAGAACTTGCCGTGGTGGACGCCGATCTCCATGCATCCGCCCTTCTTGTTGATCGCGACGCCGTCGAGGAGGTCGACCGCGTCGAACAGCTGGTCGGCACACCAGCCTTCGATGGAAGGGAATCCGCTTTCGTGGTAGTGCTTCAGGTTCGCGTTCATGGCTGTCCTTGTCCAGCGGCAGCGGCCGGTCGGCGCTGGTGCACCCGGGCGTGGTCCAGGAGCGCGTCCCATTGCGGCAGGATGTTCTGTTCGGAATAGAGGGCGCCGACCCGCGCGCCGTGCTGTCGCAGGCGGCCTCGCAGGTCGGCCGCGCCGGCGTCAAGCACGCGCTCCAGTGCGTGCGCCGCGTCCTCGGCGGAATACGGGTCGAAGTACTCCGCCGCGTCCTGGTAGACCTCGCGGTGGACGGGGATGTCCGAGGCGACGACCACGCTGCCGCTGCGCATGGCCTCGACGCCGGAATAGTCGAAGCCTTCCGCGAGGCTGGGGCAAACGGTGGCCGCGGCGTGTCGGTACAGCGCGCGCAATTCCGCCGGCGGCACGTTGCTCAGGTGGAAAAGGTCTCCGCTCTCGGCCCAGGGCTTGAACGCCTCGATGATCGCCGCGTGATCCCAGCCCATGCCGCCAACCAGCACGAGCCTGAGGCCGGGGCGGCTGGTGTACTTGAGGCGTTCCCAAGCCTCGACCAACAACAGGTGGTTCTTGCGCGGCTCCAGCGTGGAGACCATCAGCAGGTAGTCGAAGGGGGCGGGCGCGCCGTCCGGCCGCGGGAGCACCGTGTTGAGCTTGTTCGTCTTGCACAGGCGGTTGCGGATCACCTGCTGCACGACGGCGCCGTTCGAGTCCTCGGGGAAGTATTCGTCCGAGACGATGTTGGGGACGACGAAGGCTCGGTCCTGCGCCTCGGGGAAGATCTTCAGCAGGTCGTCGCGGGTGGCGCCGGACACGCAGGAGAAGTACGCGCCGGAGCGGACGTTGTCCTGCAGCGCGTGGAAATGGGAAGCCTGGTGGAAGGCCTTGTCGCTGATGGTGTGCGGCATCAGCACGGGGACGGCGTCGTGGTAGCGCACGACCAGCCGGCAGCCGGGCGTCACGCGGCCGGGAAAGGGCGTCTGCGCGACGAAGGCGTCGAAGCCGCGCGTGTCCACGGTCGCGAAGCGCCGCGCCGCGCCGCGCGCCAGGCCGCCCAGCCCCACCTGGTGCATCATCTTGCGCGAAGGCCCCAGCAGCCGGAATCCCGCGCCGGCGATGGTCGCCTTGTCAGCGGCCTTCAGCGTCATGCTGAAGAAGGTGCGCCAGAGGAAATCGTCGAACAGCGCAGGTTCGAAGATGTGGGTTTCCATGCGCAGCCCGAGCTGCGCCTTCAGCCGCAGCAGGGAGACCTGCAGGTGCTTGCCCGCGGCGTCAGCCGCCGCTTCCAGCAGATTGCCGTGCGGCTTCTCGTACAGGGACACGATCACCCGCGACAGGCGGTTGATGCGCCGCGGATCGGCCAGGCCTGCCTTGTTCGGCGGAATGCCGGCCTTGAGCTTGCGTGCGCCATGCTGGATCAGGCCTTCCACCTCGTAGCCCGGGCTGGCACAGAGGCTGCGGAACAGCAGCCGCGTTTCCTGCGGGATGCCGGCGTGGCCGTCGAAGGCCGGCTTCAGGTCGAGGAGGACCTTCAAGGCGCCAGGGCGGAGAGGAGCAGGCATCAGGCGGCGCCCTCGTCGTAGTAGCGATAGGCGGCTTCCAGGTCGTGGAAGTGGCTGAGAGTTCCTTCGTGCAGCACCGCCGCACTCTGGCAGTGCCAGCGAATGTTGTTCGGGTCGTGGGAGACGATGACGTAGGCGCGATCGGAGCGCTTTTCGAACAGTTCCGCCTGGCACTTGGCGTGGAAGCGCGCGTCGCCGACCGCGATGATCTCGTCGATCAGGAAGCAGTCGAACTCCACCGCCATCGAAATCGCGAAGGCCAGCCGGGCCCGCATGCCGGCGGAGTAGTTCTTGACTGGTTCGCGCAGGTACTTGCCCAACTCGGCGAAATCCTCCACGTAGTCCACCTTCTGCGCGTGGTCCACGTCATGGATGCGGCATATGAAGCGCAGGTTGTCGAGCCCGCTCAGGCTGCCCTGGAACGCGCCGCCGAAGGCGAGCGGCCACGAGACGCTCATCCTCCGGCGTACCTGGCCGGAGGTAGGCCGTTCGGCGCCGCTCAGCAGGCGGATCAGCGTGGACTTGCCGGCGCCATTGCGCCCGAGGATGCCGAGCTTCTGGCCGGGGTGAATCGTCAGGCCGACGTCGCGCAGGACCTGGTGGGTCCCGCCACGCGTGGGGTACGACTTGCCCACTCCCTGCAGTTCGATCATCCCGGCACCACCTGCTTGCTGGCCACGCGCTCCTGCGCGAGGGCCACCGCGGTCAGGGCGAGGCTGAAGATTCCCATGTAGGCCAGGTCATGGTGGGAGCTCACGGCGGGGCCGAAGTAGCCCTCGCGCAGGCACTCCACGCCATGGACCATGGGCAGCAGCAGGACGACCTTCCGTGCCGCTGGCGGCAGCCAGTCCACCATGAAGGCGGCACCGGACAGCGGGAACAGGAGATAGGCGGCGGGATACCAGAGCTTTTCGACCAGCTCGGACCGGATCGAGAGCGAACCCAGGAAGATCGCGAGCGCCATGCCGAACCAGGCGAGCATGAACCAGGCCTGCGCGATCTTCAGCACATCGTGCGGCATCTTCATCCAGCCCATGGCGATGAAGACGAGGGACAGCACGATGAAGGAGATCGTGGCACCCATCGCTTCGAGGACTAGCCGGGACAGGAAGATGTCGATGACCTTCACCTGCCGATGCGACATCAGCGCGAGATTGGGCTCCACCGCGCCGATGCAGCGGGTCGGCATGTTGCGCCACAGGAGAACGGAGGAATAGCCGGTCACGGCGAAGGCGACGACGGGAATCGAGGAATGCTCGTGGAAGCGGGCGAAGGTCCACAGCGCCGCGACCCCCAGCGTGAAGATCATCGGCTCGACGAACAGCCACAGGAAGCCGATGTTGTGCCGTCCGTAGCGGGTGAGGATCTCGCGCAGAAGAAGCGCGCGCACCACGCGGACCTGGACTCGCAGCGCGCTCAAGGCCGGTTCCATGTCGTCGCCGCGCGCTAGTCGAGATGTTCCATGGCGCCGGCGAGCAGCATGCTCAGGATGGCCCAGGCGACCAGTCCCAGCAGCATGGCGGACAGAACCGCCTTCACGCGCCGTGGCTCCTGCGCGACGTCCGGCAGGCTGGGCTGCGCGATCCGCTCCAGGTACACCTGCTGGCGCTGCGCTTCGTTGCGTGCCGTCTCGAGGCTGGCCAGCGCGCTGGCCAGTTGCTTGTTGGCGAACTCCGTCTCCAGCGCGAGCTGCTGGATCCCGGCCGCCTTGTTGGCCAGTGAAGCGCTGCCGCCGGCCACGCGCGCGGTCTCCTTCGTGATCTCCTCCTGCAAAGTGCGGCTGCGGCTGCGCAGGGCGGGGATCTGCGGGTTGGAGGGCGTGAAGGCCTGCAGCTGGGACAACTGCGTGGTCGTGGCGATCAGGTCGTCCTGCAGCTTCGCGACCAGTTGCAGCTGCACGGCTGCCTGCCGTTCCGGGTCGACGACGCTCTGCGCGTTGCGGAAGCTGGAGAGCTTGAGGCTCGCGGCCTGCGCTGCCTTCTCGGCTTGCGCGACCTCGTTCTGCGCGTAGCGGACCAGGTCGCGGCGCCCGCGTTCGTTCAGGCGGTTGACCAGTTCCTCGCTCTGTTCCAGCAGGAGGCGGTTGGAGTCCGCCGCGTCCTTCGCCGTGAATGCCTTCACGTTCAAGGTCACGATCGACGAATTCGAGTCCGTCTGCACATCCACCTTGGTCTGATAGTAGCGATGCAGCGCCTCGAAGCTGTCGTCGAAATCGAGCCCGCCAAAGCGGCTGAACAGGTCCACGTGCTTGCTTGCGTACGCCTCCTTCAACTGCAGGCGATCGGCCAGCACGCGCAAGGCGTCGCGCGAGAGGATGTATTCGCGCACCGTATAGCTGTCGTCCTGGGTCTTGCTGAAGCCGGTGCCTTCGAGGAAGCTTCCCAGCACGCCGCGGCTCGGGCGTTCCGGGCTGCGCACGACGAAGCGCGACTCGGAGGTGAACACGTCGCTCGCCCAGAACGCGTGATAGAAGGCGGCGAGCAGGGTGGGAACGGCGACTGCGATCAGGAGAACGCGGCGGGCACCCAGCTTGCGGGCAGACCTTGCAATCATGATTTTGATTATGTTCGACCGTACTGATCGTCGAAGCCAACGCTGTCGTCTTCGGCGGGATGTTGGCTCGATCTCAGGGAATTCACCTGTCCGCCATTTGCAACTTCGGCGGCGCCGGTACCAACGAAGACACCCACGGCAGCGGCTCGTTGCGCAGTGCATAGACGCTCGCGGGGGCCTGAGTGAGGTTCTTCACCTGGGCGAGGAATCGCCCGGCCGCTTCCGGATCGGGCGGCGCGCGCTCGCTCCAGAAGGCATCCAGCGGGCCGGTGAACGTCAGCGCGGGCCGCTTGTAAGGCGCGTCGCCGAGCACGATCAGCGGCGAGCCGCGTTCCAGCGCCTGCAACCCCACCGTGCTGTTGATCAAGACCGTGCCCAGCGAGTGCTGGGCCAGGACGGGGGTGTCGCCCTCCACCAGGTGGAAGATGCGGCCGCTCGCGCCCAGGCTTCTTGCGAGGGATCGGATCAGTCCCTGATGCCCGGGGCCGCCGCGCGCGTGTGGATGCTGGCGGAACACCAGCAAGGAGCCGGCGGGCGCGTGACGCGCGAAGGAATGCAGCACCTGCGTCACGAACTGCGACACGGAGGCATAGGAGCTGTGCTGCGTGACCTGGCTGTCTCCTTCCAGCTGCAGCGGGACGAAATAGTACGGCTGCCCGGTGGCAACCAGCCAGTGCTGCAGCTTGCCGTCGGTTCCGCGATGCAAGCCCTTGCGGAGCCACGAGCGGGTCCAGTACAACGCATAGGAAGGCGCGTGCGTCGAGCGATGGTGCTCGTAGTGCGGGTACTGGCGGCGCCGCTTGTCCAAGGCCACGTAGTGCTGCGACGCGTGCCACGCCATCTTCTGGAAATGCATCGGGCTGATCGAAGGGTGCAGCGCCCTGTCTTCCGCGCCCGCCCACTCGAAACGCTCCAGGGTCGTCGAATAGCCGTTGACGCCGCCCAGTTCCATGGTCACGTAGCCGGGGCGGAAATAGCCTTCCTCCGTCACGACGACGGGAAGGTCCATGGCGCGAGCGCGCTCCAGCGCCACCTTGTGATAGGAGCGACCCTGACCGAACAGCAGGATGCAGTCGGGCCGTTGCGACTGGAGCAGTTCGCTGATGTAGGCTGGCCATTCGGCCGGCGCTGCGCGAAAGCGCATGGGCCGCACGGACTGGCAATCGTGTTCGTCGCCGCCCTGGAAGACGATGCGTTCGACTTTGCAGCCACGCGCCTGCAGCCAGCCCGCCAACCGATCGAAAAAGGGCCCCACGGGCCCTTGCAGCATCAGAACGCGTGCCGCGCCCTTCAGGCACGAGAACGCCGGGTTCTCGTGAACCGGCTGGTGCCAGGGTTCGGCGGCTGGACAGAGGGCGTCGCGGGGCTTGCTCCCCGCGACCAGGGTACTGGTCATGTAACGATCAATGCGCGGACGCTCTAGTTTCGACCCGGCCTTCAACGGACGGTGTCGAGAATAAAAGCGCGGTCGCTGCCCGCACATCCCTCGTTTGGGGGGTACAAGCTTTGCAGATCGCTACGCTCTCGAACTTGTATCGATGCCAGGCCGGGTAAGGCCTTATTGCCCGCCTTCCGCTTCCCGAAACGGCGACCGCGCTTCCAGGTGTTCCAGGTAGCTGTCCACGCCGCGTCCCTCGCGCTTCAGGAACTGCTCGATCGCATCGGCGAAGGCCGGGTGCGCGAGCCAGTGGGCGCTGGTGGTCTTCACCGGCATCAGCGCGCGCGCCATCTTGTGTTCGCCTTGCGCGCCGCCTTCGAAGCGCTGGATGCCATTGGCGATGCACCAGGCGAGCGGCTGGTAGTAGCAGGCCTCGAAGTGCAGGCAGTCGACCCGCTCCAACGCACCCCAGTAGCGGCCGTAGGCCACGTCCTCGCCCAGCCCGATCAGGCTGGCGGCGATGCGCTTGCCGTCCCGCTCGGCGACGAACAGCAGCCAGTTCTCCGGCATCGTGGCGGCCATGCGGCGGAAGAAGTCGCGCGTGAGGTAGGGCGCGTTGCCATGTTCGAGGTAGGTGCGCTCGTAGCACTGGTAGAAGAAGTCCCAGTCGGCCGCCGCGATGGCGCGCCCTTGGCTCGCGCGGAAGGTGACGCCGGCCTCGGCGACCTTGCGCCGCTCCTGGCGGATCTTCTTGCGCTTTTCCTGCGCCAGGCTGGCGAGGAAGGCGTCGAAGTCCTTCCAGCCTTCGTTGATCCAGTGGAACTGCACGGTGTGGCGCAGCATCAGCCCCGCGGCGCTGCAGGCCGCGACGTCGCTCTCGTCGCCGAACAGCAGGTGCAAGGAGGACAGCTTCTTCCTGCGGCAGAAGGCCAGCACCTCCTTCACCAACGCCACGCGCAGCGTCGCGTCGCGCGCCAGCAGTCGCGGGCCCGGCACCGGCGTGAAGGGCACGGCCACCAGCGCCTTGGGGTAGTAGTGCAGGCCGTGCTGCGCATAGGCATTGGCCCAGGCCCAGTCGAACACGTACTCGCCGTAGGAGTGGTCCTTGAGGTACAGCGGGCAGGCGGCCACGAGCTCGTCGCCGCGCCACAGCGTCACGAAGTGCGGGTCCCAGCCCTGGTCCGCGGTCGCGCTTCCGCTCGCGTGCAGGGCGCCGAGGTACTCGTGCCGCATGAAGGGCGAGAAGCCCGCGTGCGCCAGCAGCGCGTTCCACGCCGCGGCGCTGGCCTCTCCCGGCGCCCTCAGCACCCGGGTGACATAATCGATTGAGCTGTCCTGCACCACTGAAATGCCACTGAAAATCTGTACCGCCCAGCTGAACGTCATCGTCGGCGACATGGCGGGCAACGCGCAAAAAATCATAGCCGCGGCCCGCCAGGCCTACGAGCAGGGTGCGCGCCTGGTGCTCACCCCGGAGCTGTCCATCTGCGGCTATCCGGCCGAAGACCTGCTGCTGCGGCCCGCCTTCATCGACGCCTGCGATGATGCCGTGAAAACGGTGGCCCGCGAGCTCGCGGGGTTGAAGGGCCTGCACGTCGTGGTCGGCCACCCGCATGGCGGCGGCATCCGCGGCAAGTCGGTGCAGGTGCAGCAGCGCCACAACGCCGCCAGCGTGCTGTGCGAAGGCCGCGTGCTGGAAACCTACGCCAAGCGCGAGCTGCCGAACTACCAGGTGTTCGACGAATACCGCTACTTCACCCGCGGCCACGGCAGCTGCGTGTTCCAGGTGGAAGGCATCAGCGTCGGCCTCCTGATCTGCGAGGACGCCTGGTTCGACGAACCGGCGCAGCTGGCCCGCGAAGGCGGCGCGCAGCTGCTGGTGGTGCCCAATGCCTCGCCCTTCCACGCCGGCAAGAGCGGCGAGCGGGTCGCGCGCATGGCCGATCGCGCCCGGTCCGTGGACCTGCCCCTGGTCTACGCCCACCTGGTGGGCGGCCAGGACGAAGTGATCTTCGACGGCGCTTCCTTCGCGGTCAACGCCGACGGCCAGCTGGCCGCGCTGGCGCCGGCCTTCGTGGAGGACCTGTTCTACGTCGATGCGCAGGAGCAGGGCGGCCGCGTGACGCTGTCCGGCCCCAAGGCCAGCCAGCCCGATGGCGACGCCGAACTCTGGCACGCGCTGGTACTGGGCGTGCGCGACTACATCGGCAAGAACGGCTTCCCCGGCGTGCTGCTGGGCCTGTCGGGCGGCATCGATTCGGCCCTGGTGCTGGCGATCGCCGTCGATGCGCTGGGCGCGGACAAGGTGCGCGCGGTGATGATGCCTTCGCCGTACACGGCGGAGATCTCGTGGACCGACGCCGCCGAAATGTCGAAGCGCATGAACGTGCGCTACGACGAGATCTCGATCAAGCCGATGTTCGAGTCCTTCAAGCAGGCGCTGGCGGGCGAATTCGCGGGGCGGGCCGAGGACACGACCGAGGAGAACATCCAGGCGCGCATCCGCGGCGTGCTGCTGATGGCCATGTCCAACAAGTTCGGCAGCATCGTGCTGACCACCGGCAACAAGAGCGAGATGGCCACCGGCTACTGCACGCTCTATGGCGACATGGCGGGCGGCTTCGCGGTGATCAAGGACGTGCTGAAGACCGTGGTGTTCCGGCTGGCCCGCTGGCGCAACGCCAACGATCCCTACGGCACCGGCGCCGACCCGATCCCGGAGCGCATCATCACGCGCCCGCCTTCGGCCGAACTGCGCCCGGACCAGACCGACCAGGACAGCCTGCCGCCCTACGAGGTGCTGGACGCGATCCTCTCGCGCTACATGGAGAACGACCAGGGCATCGAGGACATCGTCGCCGCCGGCTTCGAGCGCGCCGTGGTGGAACGCGTAGCCCGCCTGATCCGCATCAACGAGTACAAGCGCCGCCAGGCGCCGGTGGGGATCCGTGTCACCCACCGCAGCTTCGGCAAGGATTGGCGCTATCCTATTACCGGAAAATTTCGTGCTTAAGGACTACTGAATGAAACAGATCACCGCCATCGTCAAGCCCTTCAAGCTGGAGGAGGTCCGCGAAGGGCTGGCCGAATGCGGCGTGACGGGCCTCACGGTCACCGAGGTCAAGGGCTTCGGCCGGCAGAAGGGCCACACCGAGCTCTATCGCGGCGCGGAGTACGTCGTCGATTTCCTGCCCAAGGTGAAGGTGGAAGTGGTGGTGAAGGACGACGACGTGGACCGTTGCGTCGAAGCCATCATCAAGGCCGCGCGCACCGGCAAGATCGGCGACGGCAAGATCTTCGTGACCACCGTGGAACGCGTGGTGCGCATCCGCACCGGCGAGATGGACGAGTCGGCGATTTAAATCTGCGAGAGGTCCATCTGGCCCGGCCGGATGGACTGCACCAGCCCTTCCAGCACCGGCGCCACGTCGGTGCCGAACGTCAGCAGGTCCATCATCCCCTGGCTCATGAAGCCCTGCTGCACGCCGTCGCGCAGGAAGGCCAGCAGGCTGTCGTAGTAGCCCGCGGTGTTCAGCAGCCCCACCGGCTTGGTGTGGAAATCCAGCTGCCGCCAGGTCCAGGCCTCGAAGAATTCCTCGAAGGTGCCGATGCCGCCCGGCAACGCCAGGAAGGCGTCGGAGCGTTCGGCCATCATGCTCTTGCGCTCGTGCATGTTCTCCACGATGTGGAGCTCGGTGCAATCGCGCTTGGCCCATTCGCGCTCCACCATCGAGCGCGGGATGATGCCGACCACGCGGGCGCCGGCGGCCAGCGCGGCGCCGGCCATCACGCCCATCAGGCCGTTGTTGCCGCCGCCGTAGACCAGCTGGCCGCCTTGCGCGGCTATCCAGCGGCCGGTTTCGGCGGCGACGGCGGCAAAGCGCGGGTCGGTGCCGGTGCGCGAAGCGCAATAGACGCAGACGGAAAAACGGGGACTGCTCATGCCTTGAACCACTCCACCAGGGCCGCCAGCCAGATGCCGCCGGCGATCAGGGTCGCCAGCAGCACGGCGGCGCTGCCCATGTCCTTGGAACGCTTGGACAGCGGATGCCGCTCCAGCCCGATGCGGTCGATGGCCGACTCCACCGCGGTATTGAGGAGTTCCACGATCATGACCAGCAGCACCGAGCCGGCCAGCAGGGCCACCTCGACCCAGGAGCGGCCCAGCCAGAAGGCGAGCGGCACCAGCACCACGGCCAGGCAGGCCTCCAGGCGGAAGGCCGCCTCGCCCCAGCCGGCGCGCAGCCCGGCCAGCGAATAGCCGGTGGCGTGCCACAGGCGGCTGAAGCCGGAGCGCAGCTTCTGGGGGTTGACCGGTTCTTCCAACGCGTCCTGCGATGTTGTCGTCATGCGGTGATTGTCTCCGACGCCGGCCGGGGGGCGAGCACGGAGGCATCCACCAGCCGCGTGCCGGCCCAGGCGTCGTGCCAGAACTGCTGTTGCGGGTGGAAGCGGGACAACAGGGCCCAGACGGCGACCCAGCCGGAGAAGACGACGGCCAGGTCCCAGCCGGCGAAGCGGCCCTGCGCGATCAGCAGCGGCGGCAGCACCCACATCGAACAGTAGACGTAGCGCAGCGCGGCGCGGCCCTGCGTCAGCCGGCGGCCGTGGCGGTCGACGATGGCGATGCGCCAGGTCTTCATGGGCAGGGTCTGGCCGCGGGCCCAGAACCACGAGCAGTAGATGCCCAGCACCACGGCCAGGAAGGCGGTGAGCCATTGGCGGTGCTGCAGCGCGTTGCGCATCTGCGTGGCGACCGAAAACAGCAGGGTGGCGAGCAGGGCCACCGCGAACAGCAGCAGGGCTTCGTAAAGCCAGCAGGCCATGCGCCGGCGCAGGCTGGGCGCGGCCAGCGGATCGGAGGCGGTCAAGGCTGGAAAGAGCTCAAGGCTGCGACGCGGGCAGGGTGCCGGGCGCGGGCAGCAGCGTGTTGTGGTCGATCTTGCCGGGCGCCACCGCGATGCGTGGCGCCTGGGCGTCGTTCTTCCTGGGGGGCGGCACGGCGGTCAGCTTCTGTGGCGCGGGGTGCACGGCGGCGGCCGTGGGCGGCACCGGCTTGCCGGCGCCGGCGGCGAGCTTCTTCTTTTCTTCCGGCGACAGGTTCTGGTAGGCCTCCCACTTGGCGCGCTTGTCGTCGACCGGCAGGGCCTGCGTCTCGGCGAAGTTCAGGCGGGCCAGGGTGCGCTGCTGGGGCGACAGCGCCGCCCATTCGGCCATGCGGCTGTGCAGGCGGGCCTGCTCCGCGGGCGGCATGGTCGGGAAATTGGAGGACACGGCCAGCCACTTGCGCTTGTGCGCCGTGCCCAGGCGGCTCCAGCTGCTGGCCAGCGGCTCCAGGGCCTTCTTCTGGTCGGCGGTCAGCTCGTTCCAGGTGGGGCTGGACTCGGTGCGCACCGTCTTCGCCATGCGCGGCTGGCCCGGCTTCATGGCCTGGTGCGTGGAGACGGAGGGCTTGGGCGGCTGCGAAGCGGACGGCACCGCCACCACCGGCGGCGCGGCCGGGGCCGGCATCGGGGTTGTCGGGTCCTGTTGCTGCGCCCAGGTGAAGCCTGCGGCCAGGAGTGCCGCCGCGGCGAGGGCGAGCGGCAGGCGGGGTCTACGTGGTCGCGGGGCTGGCGGCATCATTCCGGTGGCCCTTATTCGCCGCCGGATTTGAGGTACTGGACGAAGCCCGGATCCGCATAGGCGGCGGGCGGCAGGTCGTCGGTCAGCAGGGCGGCATCGACCTCGGCGATTTCCGCCGCGCGCTTGTCGTTCTGCACCACGTGGATGGTCACCAGGCCGGCGGCCAGGACGAGCAGCGGCAGCACCGAAGCGATGCGGTTCCACAGGCTCAGGCCTTCGCCGAGTGTTGCGGCGCCGCCACGACCCACCAGGATGGGCGTGTGTTCGGCGACCGGTTTGCGGACCTGCAGGGCCCGCACGCGGGCGGCACGCAGCCTTTCGCGCACTTCGTAGTCCAGCGCGTCCGCCCCGGTTTCCAGGCGCGCCGCCACCATGCGGCCGAAGCGGTCCGCAGCCTGCGAGCTGATTGGGTCGTTGCTGGTCATAGTTGTATTCCCTTTGCCTTCAGTGCCTTGCTGAGGGCGGCAACTGCCCGTGAGCAGTGCGTTTTGACACTGCCTTCCGAGCAGCCCATGGCGGCCGCCGTCTCGGCAACGTCCATGTCCTCCCAGTAACGCATCAAAAACGCTTCGCGTTGACGGGCGGGCAGCTCCATGATCTCGGTTTCGATCTCACGCAAGACCTGGGCCCGCCGTGTCGCGTCCTCCGCGCTCTCGACCTGCTGAGAATGCTCCGGCGAGGAATAAGTTTCAAGAAGATCGAAATCGCCCCCGTCTTCGGAGCTGGATTCGAAGTCGCTCAGGTTGGAAAACAGGGCGTTGCGGGTCTTCTGGCGGCGGAACCAGTCCAGCGTGCAGTTGGACAGGATGCGCTGGAACAGCATGGGCAGCTCGTTGGGCGGCTTGTCCCCATAGTGCTCGGCCAGCTTCATCATGCTGTCCTGCACGATGTCCAGGGCGGATTCCTCTTCGCGCACGTGGTACACGGTGCGCTTGAAGGCCCGCTTTTCCACGCTCTGCAGGAAATCGGAGAGTTCGCGGTCGGTTGCCAAGGATCCGTGGGCGCTGGTGGAAATACGGGTTGGGGGTCCGCCGGGCCAGGACGCGGCCGGGACTGGACAGCCGGAAATTATGGCATTGCAGGGCCGGGCATGTGGGCAAGGTTCTGTTGCAGTGCGATAATGGCGGCTGCAAGTCAAAGGCAAACGAGTCCGGATCCGGCGGCGCAATCGGCCCGCCCATGGCCCGAGGCTCTAAGTCCCGACGTCGCCTCACGAGGGTGGGCGAAGGGGCACCCCAAGGTTCGTTTTCGAAACCCTAAAGGTTGATCATGGAAATCTCGAGGACGGAGCTCAGCTCCGCGGCCGCAGCCTCTTCCGGCCACTCCCAGGACCTCCGCGGCGCGGAAATCCTCATCAAGTGCCTCCAGGCCGAGAGCGTCAAGTACGTCTGGGGCTACCCCGGCGGCGCTGCCCTGCACATCTACGATGCGATGTACAAGCAGGACACCATCCAGCACGTGCTGGTGCGCCACGAACAGGCCGCCGTGCATGCCGCTGACGGCTACGCCCGCGCCACCGGCGACGTCGGCGTCTGCCTGGTGACCTCCGGCCCCGGCGTCACCAACGCGGTGACCGGCCTGGCCACTGCCTACATGGATTCGATCCCGGTGGTGCTGATCACCGCGCAGGTGCCCAGCACGGTCATCGGCCAGGACGCCTTCCAGGAGTGCGACACCGTCGGCATCACCCGCCCGATCGTCAAGCACAACTTCCTGGTGAAGGACGTGCGCCAGCTCGCCGAGGTGATGAAGAAGGCCTTCCACATCGCCCGCAGCGGCCGTCCCGGCCCGGTGGTGGTGGACGTGCCCAAGGACATCTCCTTCGCCAAGACGCAGTGGAACGGCTACCCGGACAAGATCGAGCTGCGCTCGTACAAGCCGGTGCACAAGGGCCACGGCGGCCAGATCCGCAAGGCGGTGCAGCTGCTGCTGGCGGCCAAGCGCCCCTACATCTACACCGGCGGCGGCGTGGTGCTGGGCAACGCCACCGAGGAACTGCGCACGCTGGCGCGCATGCTCGGAGTGCCCGTCACCAACACGCTGATGGGCCTGGGCACGATGCCCGGCACCGACCCGCAGTTCCTGGGCATGCTGGGCATGCACGGCACGATCGAGGCCAACAACGCCATGCAGAACTGCGACGTGCTGCTGGCCGTGGGCGCGCGCTTCGACGACCGCGTGATCGGCAACCCGAAGCACTTCGCGCAGGCCGAGCGCAAGATCATCCACATCGACGTGGATCCTTCCAGCATTTCCAAGCGCGTCAAGGTCGACATCCCGATCGTCGGCGACGTCAAGGACGTGCTCGACGAACTGATCGCCCAGGTCAAGGAAGCCGGCCAGAAGCCGGACCCGGCGGCGCTGGGCGGCTGGTGGGACCAGATCGCCGAGTGGCGCAAGCGCGACTGCCTGCGCTACGACCGCAACAACCGCGACGTCATCAAGCCGCAGCACGTGATCGAGACGCTGTGGAACCTGACGAAGGACACCGAGACCTACATCACGTCCGACGTCGGCCAGCACCAGATGTGGGCCGCGCAGTTCTACAAGTTCCCCGAGCCGCGCCGCTGGATCAACAGCGGCGGCCTGGGCACCATGGGCGTGGGCATTCCCTACGCCATGGGCATCAAGCTGGCCAAGCCCGATGCGGAAGTGTTCTGCATCACCGGCGAAGGCTCGGTGCAGATGTGCATCCAGGAACTCTCGACCTGCCTGCAGTACAACACGCCGATCAAGATCTGCGCGCTGAACAACCGCTACCTGGGCATGGTGCGCCAGTGGCAGCAGCTCGATTACGAGGGCCGCTACAGCCACAGCTACATGGACGCCCTGCCGAACTTCGTGAAGCTGGCCGAGGCCTATGGCCACGTGGGCATGCTGATCGAGCGCCCCGAGGACGTCGAGCCGGCGCTGCGCGAGGCGCGCAAGCTGAAGGACCGCACCGTGTTCATGGACTTCCGCACCGACCCGACCGAAAACGTCTGGCCGATGGTGAAGGCGGGGCAAGGCATCACGGAAATGCTGCTCGGGTCGGAAGACCTCTAACCCCCGGACCCAACTTCCGGACGCAAAGGGCGCAAAGGATTCGCAAAGGACGCAAAAGAAGACATCAAGGAAAATCCATTTTTTGGTTTTCTTTTGCGTCCTTTGCGTGACCTTCGCGTCCTTGGCGTCCGGAAGTCCGATTTCAAAGACGAATCTATTGACCGCCGAGCCTGGCACTTACCGGTGCCAGGGGAGGGCGGCGAAAAGAGGAATCGCATATGAAGCACATCATTGCCGTGCTGCTCGAGAACGAGCCCGGCGCACTCTCCCGCGTGGTGGGCCTGTTTTCGGCCCGCGGCTACAACATCGAGTCGCTCACCGTGGCGCCGACGGAAGACCCGTCGCTGTCGCGGATGACCATCCAGACCACCGGCTCCGACGACGTGATCGAGCAGATCACCAAGCACCTGAACCGCCTCATCGAGGTGGTGAAGGTGGTCGACCTCACCGAAGGCGCCTACACCGAGCGCGAGCTCATGATGGTGAAGGTGCGCGCGGTGGGCAAGGAGCGCGAGGAGATGAAGCGCATGGCGGACATCTTCCGCGGCCGCATCATCGACGTCACCGACAAGAGCTACACCATCGAGCTCACCGGCGACCAGTCCAAGAACGACGCCTTCCTGGTCGCCATCGACCGGACCGCCATTCTCGAGACGGTGCGCACCGGCGCCAGCGGCATCGGCCGCGGCGAACGCATCCTGCGCGCCTGACGCGCACCCACAACCCCAACCCGATTCACCCAGGAGCAACCATGAAGGTTTTTTACGACAAGGACTGTGATCTCAGCCTGATCAAGGGCAAGACGGTCGCGATCATCGGCTACGGTTCGCAGGGCCACGCCCACGCGCAGAACCTGAACGACAGCGGCGTCAAGGTCATCGTCGGCCTGCGCAAGGGCGGCGCCAGCTGGCCCAAGGTGGAGAAGGCCGGCCTGAAGGTCGCCGAAGTCGCCGAGGCCGTGAAGTCCGCCGACGTCGTCATGATCCTGCTGCCCGACGAGCAGATCGCCACGGTCTACAAGAACGACGTCGAGCCGAACATCAAGCAGGGCGCCTCGCTCGCCTTCGCCCACGGCTTCAACGTGCACTATGGCCAGGTCCAGCCGCGCGCCGACCTCGACGTGTGGATGGTGGCGCCCAAGGCCCCCGGCCACACCGTGCGCAACACCTACACCCAGGGCGGCGGCGTGCCCCACCTGGTGGCGGTGCACCAGGACAAGACCGGCAAGGCCCGTGACCTGGCCCTGTCGTACGCGATGGCCAACGGCGGCGGCAAGGCCGGCATCATCGAGACCAACTTCCGCGAAGAGACCGAGACCGACCTGTTCGGCGAGCAGGCCGTGCTGTGCGGCGGCACCGTGGAACTGATCAAGGCCGGCTTCGAGACGCTGGTGGAAGCCGGCTACGCGCCCGAAATGGCCTACTTCGAGTGCCTGCACGAGCTGAAGCTGATCGTGGACCTGATCTACGAAGGCGGCATCGCGAACATGAACTACTCGATCTCCAACAACGCGGAGTACGGCGAGTACGTGACGGGCCCGCGCGTCATCACCGACGAGACCAAGAAGGTGATGAAGCAGGTCCTGAAGGACATCCAGACCGGCGAATACGCCAAGAGCTTCATCCTGGAAAACCGCGCCGGCGCGCCGACCCTGCTGTCGCGCCGCCGTCTGAACGCCGAGCACCAGATCGAGGTGGTGGGCGAGCAGCTGCGCGCGATGATGCCCTGGATCAAGAAGAACAAGCTGGTCGACCAGACCCGCAACTAAGCTCCGTCATTCCCGCCGACGCGGGAACCCGGAGCTTTGAGGAGCGCCCGCAACAGCGGGCGTTTTCTTTGGGAGCCCTGGTTCCCCGCCTGCGCGGGGATGACGAGGGGAGGCCTTACACTTTCGGAATATGCACGACGGACACGAGGACGAACACCTTCCCGAGGGCGTGGTGGTGCGCAAGCGCCGCAAGGGGATCTACATCCTGCCCAACCTGTTCACGCTGGCCGCGCTGTTCGGCGGCTTCTACGCGGTCGTCATGGCCATGAACGGCCGTTTCGACATGGCGGCCGCCGGCGTCTTCAGCGCCATGGTGCTGGACAGCCTGGACGGGCGGGTGGCCCGCATGACCAACACCCAGAGCGCCTTCGGCGAGCAGATGGATTCGCTCTCCGACATGGTCTCCTTCGGCGCCGCGCCGGCGCTGATCGCCTACGAGTGGACCCTGAAGGGCCTGGGCCGCTGGGGCTGGATCGCCGCCTTCGTCTATTGCTCCTGCGCCGCGCTGCGCCTGGCGCGCTTCAACGTCAACACCGGCTCGGTGGACAAGCGCTACTTCCAGGGCCTGCCTTCGCCGGCCGCCGCGGCGCTGGTTACCGGCTTCATCTGGCTGATGGACGAATACCAGGTCAAGCCCTACGACGTCATGTGGGTCATGTTCGCCGTGCAGCTGTATGCCGGCCTCACCATGGTCACCAACGTGCCGTTCTACAGCTTCAAGGACATCCACATGAAGAAGAGCGTGCCCTTCGTCGTGATCGTGCTGATCGCGCTGGGCTTCGCCTTCATCGCCATCCACCCGCCGGTGGTGCTGTTCGGGATCTTCTGCGTCTACGGCCTCTCGGGCTACGGCGTCTACGCCTGGCGCCGCTCGCGCGGCCAGCGTGCCAGCGTCATCAGCACGTCGACCGACGAGCCGGAAGAGTCCGGACTGCATCGCTAGAAAACCCTGATGTTGCGCCGCGCCAAACCTGTGGTACATTGAAAGTCATGAACCGCATCGCGCTGGCCCTACTGCTAATCCCCCACGGGCGGAGACGGTAGCGCGCACGCGCAATTAATTCCCGGATCACGGCCCGTTTGCACCAGCAGCGGGCCGTTTTTCTTTTGGGGCTGCCGGTACACCTACCACTTACCGATAAGCGAGAAGCACATGCCGATGTTGAAGAACCCCGCCAGCAAGTACCGCCCGTTCGCCCCGATCGGCCTGAAGGACCGCACGTGGCCGGACGCGGTGCTGACCGAGCCTCCGGTCTGGTGCAGCGTGGACCTGCGGGACGGCAACCAGGCGCTGATCGAGCCCATGGACATCCAGCGCAAGCTGCGCATGTTCGAGACGCTGGTCGACATCGGCTTCAAGGAGATCGAGGTGGGCTTCCCCTCGTCTTCGCAGATCGAGTGGGACTTCGTGCGCAAGCTGATCGAGGAAGACCTCATTCCGCGCGACGTCACCATCCAGGTGCTGACCCAGGCCCGCGAGCCGCTGATCCGCCGCACCTTCGAATCGCTCAAGGGCGCCCGGCGCGCCATCGTCCACCTGTACAACGCCACCGCGCCGGTGATGCGCAACGTGGTGCTGGGCCTGGACGAGGACGGCATCGTCGAACTCGCCACCTCGCAGGCCCGCCTGTTCAAGGAACTGGCCGCGCAGCAGCCCGAGACCGAGTGGATGTTCGAGTACTCGCCCGAGATGTTCTCCGGCACCGAGCTGCCCTTCGCCAAGCGCGTGGTCGACGCGGTCACCGCGGTCTGGCAGCCGACGCCGGCGCGCAAGTGCATTGTCAACCTGCCGACGACGGTGGAACTGTCCACGCCCAACATCTTCGCCGACATGATCGAGTGGATGCATCGCAACATCGAGCGGCGCGATTCCGTCGTGCTGTCGGTGCACCCGCACAACGACCGAGGCACCGGCACCGCCACCGCCGAACTGTCCGTGATGGCCGGCGCCGACCGCCTGGAAGGCTGCCTGTTCGGCAACGGCGAGCGCACCGGCAACCTCGACATCGTCAACGTCGCGCTGAATCTCTACAGCCAGGGCGTGAACCCGGGCCTGGACTTCTCCGACATCGACGAGATCCGCCGCACCGTGGAGCACTGCAACCAGCTGCCGGTGCATCCGCGCCATCCGTATGTGGGCGACCTGGTCTACACCTCGTTCTCCGGTTCGCACCAGGACGCCATCAAGAAAGCCTTCGGCGCCCGCAAGGAAACCGACATCTGGGACATGCCCTACCTGCCCATCGACCCCAAGGACGTGGGCCGCAGCTACGAGGCGGTCATCCGCGTCAACAGCCAGTCGGGCAAGGGCGGCATCAGCTACCTGCTGGAAGCCGAATACGGGCTGGAGCTGCCGCGCCGCCTGCAGATCGAGTTCAGCCAGGTGGTGCAGGGCGTGATGGACCAGGAAGGCAAGGAGTTGAGCGCGCAGGACCTCTGGAACCTGTTCCAGGGCGAGTACCGCGTCGGGCAGGCCGAAGTCACCCACCAGGTGACCGAATCGGGCAGCGACCAGCTGACCCTGGCCGCCGACGTGAAGATCGGCCACGAGTCGATCACCGTGCGTGGCACCGGCAACGGCCCCATCGACGCCTTCGTGCAAGGCCTCTCGGAATCCACGGGCGAAACCATCCGCGTGCTGGACTACCATGAGCACGCCGTCGCGGCCGGCGCCGATGCGCGTGCCGTCGCCTACCTGGAAATCCGCGTGGGCGAACGCACCCTGTTCGGCGTGGGCAGCGACGCGAACATCGTGTCCGCCTCGCTCAAGGCGATCGTGTCGGGCCTGCAGCGTGCAGGCCTGGTCGAGGCGGCGAAGGAGTCCTCATGGCAGACCAACTGATCATTTTCGACACGACCCTGCGCGACGGCGAGCAGTCGCCCGGCGCGTCCATGACCAAGGACGAGAAGCTGCGCATCGCGCGCCAGCTCGAGCGCCTGAAGGTGGACGTCATCGAGGCCGGCTTCGCGGCCAGCTCCAACGGCGACTTCGAGGCCGTGCACGCCATCGCGCAGGCCATCAGGGAGTCGACTGTCTGTTCGCTGGCGCGGGCCAACGACCGCGACATCTCGCGCGCGGCCGAGGCGCTGAAGGGCGCCGAGCGGGCGCGCATCCACACCTTCATCGCCACCTCGCCGCTGCACATGGAGAAGAAGCTGCGGATGACGCCGGAGCAGGTGCTGGAGCAGGCCAAGCTGTCGGTGCGCTTCGCCCGCAACCTGTGCGGCGACATCGAGTTCTCGCCCGAGGACGGCTACCGCAGCGACATCGACTTCCTCTGCCGCGTGCTGGAGACGGTGATCGCCGAGGGCGCGACCACGATCAATGTGCCGGACACGGTGGGCTACGCCGTGCCGGAGCTGTACGGCAACTTCTTCAAGACCTTGCGCGAGCGCATCCCCAACGCCGACAAGGCGGTGTGGTCGGTGCACTGCCACAACGACCTCGGCATGGCGGTGGCCAACTCGCTGGCCGGCGTCAAGATCGGCGGCGCGCGGCAGGTCGAATGCACCATCAACGGCCTCGGTGAACGGGCGGGCAACTGCTCGCTGGAAGAGATCGTGATGGCCGTGAAGACGCGCAAGGACTACTTCGACCTCGAGGTGAACATCGACGCGAAGCACCTGGTGCCGGCCAGCCGCATGGTCAGCCAGACCACCGGCTTCGTCGTGCAGCCGAACAAGGCCGTGGTGGGCGCGAACGCCTTCGCGCACGCTTCCGGCATCCACCAGGACGGCGTGCTGAAGGCGCGCGACACCTACGAGATCATGCGCGCCGAGGACGTGGGCTGGAGCGCCAACAAGATCGTGCTGGGCAAGCTGTCGGGCCGCAACGCGTTCAAGCAGCGCCTGCAGGACCTGGGCGTGCAGCTGGAGAGCGAGGCCGACGTCAACGTCGCCTTCGCCAAGTTCAAGGAACTGGCCGACCGCAAGAGCGAAATCTTCGACGAGGACATCCTGGCGCTGGTGAGCGAGGAGGCGCAGCAGCACGAGCAGGAAACCTACCGCTTCGTGGCCCTCAGCCAGCACAGCGAGACCGGCGAGCGGCCCCATGCCGAGGTGGTGTTCACTGCCGACGGCAAGGAGGTGCGGGGCGCTTCCGACGGCAACGGTCCGGTGGACGCTTCGCTGAAGGCGATCGAGAGCTTCGTGAAGAGCGGGGCGGAGATGGTGTTGTATTCGGTCAACGCCATCAGCGGTTCCACCGAGAGCCAGGGCGAGGTGACGGTGCGGCTGCAGAACTCCGGCCGGGTGGTCAATGGCGTGGGTGCGGACCCCGATATCGTGGTCGCTTCGGCCAAGGCTTACCTGAGCGCGCTCAACAAGTTGCAGAGCAAGTCGGACCGGGTGGCGGCGCAGGGATAAGGGTTACTACTGATAATCTGCATCGAGACTTTAGGATAATTTCCTAAGTGCTTGATTTGTGTAAGTTTTGGAGCCCGAAGTACACTGCGCAGCCAGGTCGTGCGTTCAGCAGTCAAGCCCATCGCACACCTGATCGTCGTTACGGAGTCCGCGCCTTGAACCGATTCGTCCACAGCATTGCAGTCAGCCTGCTGGCCCTCTCGCTCGTTCCGCTGGGCGCGAACGCAGAGACGCATATCGTCAAGAAGAAGCACGGCGAGGTCGCGAAGTCCTCGCGCGTGAGCAAGACCTTCGTGGCAGGCGCGCGCGGCAACACCGTTGTCAAGGCCAGCCGCCGCTCCGTCGTGCGCCTGGCGCCGGCCGTGCCCTCCTATGGCCAGCTTGCCGGCCTGCACCAGACCTCCGACGACCTCGACCTGAAGTCCAGCGTGGCCCTGGTCCTGGACCAGGACACCAACGAAGTCCTGCTGCGCAAGAACGATTCCGCCGTCCTGCCGATCGCGTCGCTCACCAAGCTGATGACGGGCCTGGTCATGTCCGAGGCCAAGCTGCCGATGGACGAGATGATCACCATCACCGACGACGACGTCGACACCGAAAAGCACAGCTCTTCGCGCTTGCGCGTGGGCACCACCCTGAGCCGCGAGGAGCTGATGCACCTGGCGCTCATGTCCAGCGAGAACCGCGCTGCGCACGCCCTGGGCCGCACCTATCCCGGCGGCCTCAGCGCCTTCGTCGATGCGATGAACACCAAGGCGCAGTTGCTGGGCATGAAGGACACGAAGTACGTCGAGCCCACCGGCCTTTCCAGCAAGAACCAGTCGAGCGCGCAGGATCTGGCGCGTCTCGTCGGCACCGCCGCGCGTGACCCGCTGCTGCGCGAGTTCACCACCTCGCCCAGCCACCAGGTCGCCGTCGGCAGCCGCATGATGGAATTCCACACGACCAACCGCCTGGTGAAGAACCCGGCGTGGGACATCGGCCTGCAGAAGACCGGCTTCATCAACGAAGCGGGCCAGTGCCTGGTGATGGAAGCCAAGATCGCCGGCCGCAAGCTGATCATGGTCTTCCTCGACTCCGCCGGCAAGTTGAGCCGCATCGGCGACGCCGAGCGCGTGCGCAAGTGGGTCGAAACGCAGATGCCCGGCGCTACCGTCGTCCGGCAAGTGAGTAGTTGAATCGGAAGGCGGACTTCCGGACGCAAAAGGCGCAAAAGTACGCAAAGGTCGCAAAAAAAGCCCTTGGGATTTTCTCCTCAAGGGCTTTTTCTCTTTTGCGTCTTTCGCGTACCTTTTGCGGCCTTTGCGTCCGGATGTCCTGACCCTTACGCAGCCATCCGCTGCGCCGAAGCCTTGTGCCCCAGTGCCGTCGAGATTTCGTTGGCGGTCCCTTGCAGCTTGGACAGCCAGCTTTCGTCCAGCCGGTCGGCCGGGGCGGAGATCGACAGGCCGGCCACCAGGCGGGCCTGGTCGTCGTAGATGCCGGCGGCCATGCAGCGCACGCCCAGCTCCAGTTCCTCGTTGTCGCGGGCGATGCCGTACTGGCGCGCCTTGGCCAGCTCGCGCTCCAGCACCGGCAACTGCGTGATGCTGTTCTTGGTGTGGCCAGCCAGGCCCGTGCGCGTGGCATAGGCACGCACCCGCTGCGCGTCGTCCGCCGCCAGGAACAGCTTGCCGGTGGAAGTGAGGTGCAGCGGCGCACGGCCGCCGATGGCGCGCACCACCTGCATGCCGGAGCGCTCGCTGTACGCCCGCTCGACGTAGACGATCTCGTCGCCCTGGCGCACGCTCAGGTTCACCGGCTGCTGGATCTGCTTGTGCAGCTCGCGCATGGGCGCCAGCGCGGCGTCGCGCACGTTCAGGCGCGCCTTCACCAGGTTGCCCAGCTCCAGCAGGCGCATGCCCAGGCGGTAGCTGCCGGCCTCGGGGCGGTCGACGAAACGGCCGGTGGCGAGGTCGTTGAGGATGCGGTGGGTGGTCGACGGGTGCAGGCCCGTCTTCTCGCTGATTTCCTTGAGGGAGACCGCATCCTCGCGCGAGGCGAGCACGTCGATCAGCGCGAACATGCGCTCGATCACCTGGATGGTCGGAGTGGCCGCAGCCTGGGGGTCGGTTTTTCGCATGGCCCGGCGATTTTACAGGGTGAAATCGCCAAGGGCCAAACCGGCCGGAACGGTCAGGTACCCGGGACCCACTTCCCGTCGACCAGCACCTCGTGCGGGTTGAAGCGGGCCTTGTAGTTCATCTTGTCGCTCTCGCCTATCCAGTAGCCCAGGTAAACGTGCGGTAGCCGCAGGCGCTTGGCCTGGTCGATCTGCCACAGCACGCTGTAGGTGCCATAGCTCGCCGCCGCGTCGGGCTCGTAGAAGGTGTAGACGGCGGAGATGCCGTCGTTGAGCACATCGAGGATGGAGACCATGCGCAGCGCGCCTGGCAGCCCGTTGTCGGTGGGCCGCTCGCGGAACTCCACCAGCCGCGAGTTCACCCGGCTCTGCAGCAGGAACTGCGTGTACTGGTCGATGCTGTCGTGGTCCATGCCGCCGCCGGCATGGCGGCCGGTCTGGTAGCGCAGGTACAGCTGGTAGTGCTCCGGCACGAAGCACAGCCGCAGCACGCGCGCCTGCAGGTTCTCGTGCTGCGCCCAGGCCCGGCGCTGGCTGCGGTTCGGGCTGAAGCGTTCGGCCTGCACGCGCAGCGGCACGCAGGCGCGGCAGCCGTCGCAATACGGCCGGTAGGTGAACATGCCGCTGCGGCGGAACCCGCTGGTCACGAGGTCCGAGTAGGCGTCGTTGTGGATCAGGTGGCTGGGCGTGGCGACCTGCGAGCGGGCCTGCTTGCCCGGCAGGTAGCTGCAAGGATAAGGCGCCGTCGCATAGAACTGCAGCGTCTGGAGCGGAAGATCCTTGAGGTGCGTCACGCTTTCGAAGTGTGCGGCAGGAGTGCGTTCCAGTATACGGGTTCGAACTGCCAGCGCGGGGACGCAAGTTGTGCCTGCCGCCCCACCTGTTGCACAAAATCCCGGCGCGCGACCTCGCGCGCGCCCAGCGAGGCGAGGTGGCGCGTGTTCTGCTGGCAGTCGATCATCGCAATGCCCGCGTGCCGGCACCACGCCACCAGTGCGGCCAGCGCGATCTTCGAGGCGTCAGGCACGCGCGTGAACATCGATTCGCCGAACACTGCGCGGCCGATGCCAACGCAATACAGGCCGCCGGCGAGCTCGCCATCGATCCAGGTCTCCACGCTGTGCGCGAAGCCGGCGGCATGGAAGCCCTCGTAGGCGGAGACCATGGCGGGGACGATCCACGTGCCCGACTGGCCGGGCCGCGGGCTGCCGGCGCAGGCGCGGATGACGCCGTCGAAATCGCTGTCGAAGCGCACCTCGCAGCGCGGGTCCTCCACGAATTTCTGGATCGTCTTGCGCAGCGACCGGTGCAGCCGGAATTCGCCCGTGAACAGCACCATGCGCGGGTCGGTGCTCCACCACAGGATGGGCTGGCCCTCGCTGAACCAGGGGAAGATGCCGGAGCCGTAGGCGCGTGCCAGCGTGTCCACGTCGAGCGACCCGCCGGCGGCCAGCAAGCCGGGCGCCGGTTGCTTCTGGTCCCATGCGCGTGCGGTGTCGGGAAAGGGATCGCCGGGGTTCAGCCAGGGCAGGTGCATCGGGGCGGGGCTTCGGTCATGCGCCCCCATTGTGCGCTGGCGCCGCGGCGCGCGCCGGGCGGCGTCCGAGCCGTCCGACACCGTGCGGTGCCGGGCGCCGACGAACCCGGTCACGCCGCCGCCCTAGGGTGGCGGTTTCCCATGACCTGACCTGGGACCGACATGGACAAGCCATCGCAACAGCAAGGGAGCGAGCAGCGGACCGCGGTGCGTTTCGACACGCACCTGCCGGTCCGGCTGGATGGGGAGCGCGCGGTCTCGCACAACATCAGCACCAATGGCATCTACTTCGAGACCGACGTGCCGCACGAGCTGGGCGCGCTGGTGAACCTCACGGTGGAGTTCCAGCTGTATGGCCAGCGGCACCGGCTGCTGTGCGAAGGCAAGGTGGTGCGGGTGGAAGCGCAGGGCACGCGCATCGGCGTGGCCGCGCGCCTGCTGGCGCCCCTCTTCACGCTGCAGGAGCCAGTGCAGTCGGGCACGTGAGCGCGCCGCGCGCTCAGGTAGCTCGCCGCAGGCGCGCTTCCGGCTCGGACGGGACGGCCACCGCCGGCTGCGACGCCGGCGCCAGCCGTGCGCCGATGGTGTAGCCCAGCGGGCCCTCTTGCACGCGCACGACCTCCGCTTCGCATTGCAGCGGGTAGTGGTGGCCGTCGAGCAGGTATTCGATCGTGACCTCGATGCGGTCGCCGGGCGCGTAGGGCCGGTCGACGACGAAGGACAGGCCGGTCGCGCTGAGGTCCTGCGTCGTCGCCTCGCCGCCGTTCACGCTGGCCGGCATGCTGGCCACGAAGCGTTCGGCCGCGCGGCGGTCCTCGCGCCGCCGCAGCGGAACCGCGATCGTGAGCTTCTCGGCAGCCATGCGCTTCTCCTGGGACAGAGGGCATGCTTGGCCGGCCCGCTGTCCAGCCGTGTAGGCCGAACCCGCAGGCCCGCGTCGGCATGCGCCGCACGCGGCGCATGCAGGAAGGCTCGAGTGGGACGGGTGACTACGCGACCCGCAGGACCTTTCCGACATGCCGTCCGGGCGCGCGCTTCGACGATGCCCGCTTGCCTGGTGAGGGAGAAACGCGATGCGACAAGAGAGCGAAGCCGCCGACCTGCCCGTGCAAGGGTCCGCGTCGAGGTTCGACCTGGAATGCGATGCCGAGATGTTCGGCGGCCTCGGCTGGTGGCTCACCGGAGGCGCGTCGCTGCTGCTGTGGACGGGCATCGCCCTGCTGCTCACCAGCGCCTGAGCGCGAAACTTTGCCTGTCAAGGGCTCCCCGCTTGCCTGAGCAGCAGGGCGGGGCACTGCGCCGTCGTGGCCGATCTGTGCCAAACTCCAGTTGCTTCTTCGCCTTCGCATGTCCAAGTCCCGCCCCGACGACCGCTCTCCGCTGATGCCCGAAGGCAAGCGCTGGGGCATGGGCGCGCGCAGCATCGTGCCCTACCTGTACGTGTCGCTGCTGGCCAAGCCCTTCAGCGGGCGCGAGGGCGAGGAAGACTTCATCCGCAACCCGGTGTTCCCGCACATGGACAACACCCTGCGGATGCTGAAGCGCGGGCACTAGTCGTCCGCCTGCAGCCAGGCCAGGGCTTCCTTTTCGTCGACGAAGACCAGCACGTTGGTGCCGTCGCGCCGTGCCGCCTTCTCGCTGATGCGGGTGATGCGGTCGGTGGGCACGACGGAGGCGATGCGGCGCATGTGGGACAGGCTGGTGGCGGCCGCCTGGCCGATGGCGAACTGTTCCTCGTTCGAGAACGGTGTCGCCACCTTGCGCAGGTCCACGAGCAGGACGTCGTGCTTCCAGCTGTCGCTGTCCACGCCCAGCAGGTGCACCAGCGCCAGCAGCTGGTCGAAAGTGGGTTCGCCCGTGACCGCGACACGGGTATAGAAGCGCTGCTGGGTGACGCTCACGTCGTAGCTCATCGCCCGCCCACTTTGCCATACCCGCCCTGTGACATGCGTGAGGATCCGTGAACGGGCGGTAGTTGTTGGCGGAAGGCCGAAGAAAAAAGTGTGAGTCGCGCGCACGGAATATGCTGGGCCTCCGCGCATCCGAAGGAGGCCCCCATGGCCAAGTGGCGCAAGAATTCCCCCGGCGAGGTCTACTCACCCGACGAAATCAAGGAGCGGCTCGTGTCCGAGCTGCCGGCCTGGTATTACGAGGACGGCTGGATCCGGCGCAAGTACAAGACCAGCGGCTGGAAAGCCACGCTGATGGTGGTGAACACCGTGGGCCACCTTGCGGAGGCCGCCTGGCACCACCCGGACCTCAACGTCTCGTACGCCTTCGTCATCGTCAAGCTGGTGAACCACGCCGCCAAGGGCGTCACCGACAAGGACTTCGAACTGGCGCGCAAGATCGAGGACGTCGTGCTGTGGCGTCCCGAGCCTGGCGGCGCCCTGGAAGGCACGCCCGACGACCCGCGCTTCACCTACGTCAAGTACGGCTGAAGCGGCGCGGCCTGGCGGGGCGGAACTGCCACGCCAGCAGCAGCAGCGCCAGCGCCGCCGGGACGGCGTACAGGTCGACCGGCACCGGCACCCGGTGGGCCAGGCTGGCGTCGCGCATCAAGCCGGCCAGCGCCTGCGGATCGCGCAGCGTGGCGTAGGCCATGCCGGTGCGGCTGGCAAGCATGCGCAGGTGCGGCTCGCGCAGCTCCGACAGGTGCTCGTGCGAGCCGGGCGGCTGCAGGATGTCGGCGGCGCGCCAGTAGCCGACGCGCTGGCCTTCGGCATCGGTGCGCGGGATCGGCTGCGGCACGCTGCCGCCGACGCCCAGCAGCCAGCCATGCACCTCGCCGGCTTTCACGTCGTCGAAGCGCGGCAAGGCCTCGAGCAGCGGCGCCTCCTGGCCGTCGGTGAGGAAGACGATCGAGGTCTGCTTGCCCAGCTCGCGCGCCGCGCGCACCGCCCAGAACACGCCCTTGGCCACCTCGCTGGCATTGCCCCAGCGGATGCGGCCGTCGATCTCGGCCAGCGTCGCCAGCAGGTCGCTGTAGTTCTCGCAGACCTCGATCGGCGCCAGCAGCACGAGGGTGCGGTATTCGGTGAAGGCCGCCCAGCCCACGCGCGTGCCGCAGGGCAGCGCGCGCAGCGCCCGCCGCGCGGACTCGCGCGCGAAGGCGAGGCGGCTGGCCGGCGCGCCAGCTAGCTGCATGTCCTCCACGTCCATGCTTTGCGTGATGTCGAACACGACGAGGGTCTCGCTGCGCTGCAGCGGCAAGGTCACGGCCGGCAGCACGAGCGCGACGACGAGCAGCAAGGTCGCGGCCAGCAACGCGCCGGCGCCGCGGGGCTGCAGGCGGGCGGGCCACTTCATGGCAGGTCGGTGCGCATTGCCGGCGCCGTGGTGATGGTGCGCTCGCGCTCGACCACCGGCGGCTCCTGGTCCTCGTCGACCTGGGTGTCGATCTCGGGCGAAAGCGCGAGGGCGCGCTCGAGGTTGTAGCGGGCGTCCCAGTCGCCGGGATCGGCGCGCAGCGCATCGCGGTAGCCTTGCTTGGCCAGTTCCACCAGCGGCAGCGCCTCGCCCGCCCCGATGCGCAGGGCCTGCCGCAGGTGCAGGTTGCCCAGGTTGTAGAGGGCGGCCGCGCGCAAAGGGCCGCTTTCGCGCTGGACCAGCGCCTTGTGCGCGGCCAGCGCCGCTTCGTAGCCGCCGGTGCGCGCCAGGGCCTGCGCATGCGCGAAGCGGGCCTCGGCGAAGTCGCCGGCCTGCGTAGCCGGGTCGGCTGCCTGGGCGATCGCGCGGTTGACCGTCACCGCCTGCTGCAGCCGCAAGGCCTGCAGCACAACGGGCACAGCCAGGGCCAGGCTGGCCAGCGCGAATGCGAGATGCACGGTGCGCCGCTTCATCGCCAGGCTCCCAGGGTCAAGGCCCGCAGCGCCAGCAGCAGCGCGCAGCACACGGCTGCGAAGGCCAGCGCGACGCGGGTGAGGTCGCGGCGTGGCACGCGTTCGCTGTAGTCGAGGGGGAAATTCTGCTGGCGGCCGACGTCGGCCACCGCGCGCGCCAGGCCCGCCGGGTCCTCGGCCTCGTACGAGCGGTAGCCGCCCGGCAAGGTCTGGAAGAAGCGGTGCAGGGCGACCTCGGGTACGGCCTCGGCGGCCTCTCCGGGCGTGTCGAGCTTCGGCCCGTTGACCGAGCGCAGGTAGATCCACGCCAGCGCAACGCGATTGCGCAGGGCCGCCGTGCGCAGGCGCTGCCTGGTGGCCGCATCGAGGCGGGCGCCGCCGTCGGAGACCAGCAGCACGATGCGGCTGCCGGTGTAGGCGCGCTGGTCGAACTCGGCGATGGCAGCGGCCAGCGCCCGTCCGACCTCGGTATCCGACAGCCCGCGGCCGATGCCGCCGGCCGTGATGCCCGCCTGCACCACGGCGTCATGCTGCGTGAAGCGCACGATGCGGATCGGGTTGGTGCTGAAGAACATCAGCGAGAAGCGGTCGTCCCGCCGCTCGGCGACAAAGCGGGCCAGCAGCTCGCGCGCGACCTTGCCTTTGGGCTCGCCGCGCGACTGCGCCTGGTAGCGCAGGTTCAGCGGATCGATCGTGCGCCAGTCGGCCGGCACCATGCGTTCGTCCATGCTGCGGCTGCGGTCGATCAGCAGCACGACCTCGGCGCCGCGGCCGGTGCGCTGCACGAAGCTTTCGGGCCGCTGCGGTCCCGCCAGCGCCAGCGCCGTCGCGAGGATCGCGAGCGCGGCGAGTACGCGCGAAACCCAGCCGAGCACCGTGCCGGCCCGGTCCGCCGGCAGCCAGGGCAGGTGCGAGAAGGCGAGCGCATCGCGGCGCGCCGCCAGCAGCGGCAGCAGGGCCAGCGGCAGCAGCACCAGGGCCCAGGGCTGCGCGAAAGCGAGCAGCGGACTCATGCGACGTGCCGCCGTTCCAGCCGGTGCAATTGCCGGCACAGCGCCTGCGGCGACACGGCATCCGCGGGCAGGCCGCTGCCGAAGAACAGTCCGGCCGATTGCGCGTAGAAGCGCTCGATCTGCGGCCGCAGCGCCTGCAGCCAGGGCGCCCGCTGGAAGAGAGCCGCGAGCGTGCCCGCCTGCACGACCTGGCCGGCCGTGCGGTCGAAGGCGTGGTGCAGGGCGACATGGGCCGCCATCGGAACGCCCGCTTTCCCGCGCAGTTCGCGCAGTGCGCGGCCGAAGGGCAGGGCGTTGCGGTCGCGCCAGGCGTTCCATGCGGCGTAGGCCAGCCACGCCGCCAGGGCCATCGCCAGCACGCCCGACCAGAGCCAGAGCCGCCGCTCGATGGGCGCGGTGGCGATGGCAGATGCGGGCCGATCAGGCCGCAAGGGCAAGGCCTGGCCCGCCTCGACCGGCGCGGTCAAGGGGCCGACGCTGATCCCCGTGGCCGCGACGCGCAGCGGCGGCGTGCCGGCAAGGTCCCAGGCCGGCACGGTGATCGTGGCTAGTGCCCGCGGCGCATTCACCACCTGGTACTCCACCACCAGCCAGCGCCGGCCGTCTGCGCCGCGTTCGATGCGCGCCGGCCGGCGTTCCAGCCAGGCGCTGGCGCGCGCCGCCTCGGGCAGCGCGGCCGGCGTGGAGCCCTCGGGCAGCAGCACGCGTTGCGTGGCGATGTCGCCTACCGTGTAGCCGAAGGGCCGTGGCTGCTCCACGACCGCATCGCGCTGCTGCGCGAGCGCGCCCGCGCAGGCCAGCGCCAACAGCATGGCGGAGAGCGCGGCCCTCATGCTTCCGCCTCGCAGAGATGGTTGCCCAGGGCCTGGGCATCGAAGCCACCCTGCAGGTAGAAGGGGCGCAGCCCGCGCGCGCCGAACATGCGGTCCAGCGCGCTGCGCTTTTCATGGACGGCCTCCCGCCAGCGCGCGCGCAGCGCCGGCCGCAGCCACAGTGTGCGGCTGCGGCCACTCTCCGCGTCCCGCAGCATGGCGAGGCCGTCAGTTGCGGGCGGTTCCACCTCCGCGGCGTCCCAGACCACCAGCGGCGCGATATGGGCAGGCGCCAGTCCATCCAGCACTTCGCCCAGCCCGGCCAGCGGCCACTGGAAGTCGGACACCAGGAACACGATGCCGCTGCGTCCGGCCAGCAGCGCGGCGGCCTCGCGCAGACCTTCGATGCCGCCGGCGCCGCCGCGGCTTTGTAGCAGCAGCGATGCCAGCATCTCGCCCATGCCGCGATGCCGCCAGGCCGCGACACGCAGCTCCGGCCGCTCGCTGCGGTCGAATGCCGCCATCCCCACTGCGTCGCCCACGCGGAAGGCGCTGTGGCCCAGCGCCCGCGCGAAGCCCGCCACCACCTCCAGCTTGGACGGCGTGCCGAAGCGCATGGAAGCGGAGACGTCGACCAGCAGGCGCACCGTCAGCGCCGAACGCTGGCGGTTCACGCGCACGAGCCATTCGCGCCGCAGGCTGGCGATGCTGGCGCGCAGGTCGAGCCGGCGCGGGTCCGGATAGTCCTGCAGGCGCAGGTGATTGGCGAACTCCAGCCCGGCGCCCGGTGCGGTACCGGCATGGGTGCCAGCGCGCCAGCCGGGCACGCGCTGCGGCGCGCGGTAGCGGAACTCCTGGACGTCGTCCATGGCGCCCTCAGCGCGGCGTCGGCACCTGCTGCAGCAGCTGCGCCGTCAGGGCCTCGGCGATCTGCGCCCGGCGCATCTCGTACAGCGGCGAGAAGAACAGGCGGTGCCCCATCACGGCGGAGAACACCGCCGTGACGTCGTCCGGCACCACGTGCGTGCGGCCGGCCAGCCAGGCGACGACGCGTGCCGCGCGCACCAGCGCCATCGTTCCGCGCGGGCTGGCGCCGGCCAGCATCAGCCGGTCCATCTCCACGCCTTCGATGGCCACGCCGAAGCGTTGCGGCGCCTGCGTGGCTTCCCACAGGTCCATCACGTAGCGCTGCAAGGCCTCGCTGGCGACTACGCTCGCCTGGATCTGCGCGGCGATGTCGTTCAGCTCGCTAGCGGCGACGATGCCCGGCTCCACGCGCTCCAGCAAGGCCTCGGTGTCGTGGAAGGCGGGATCGAACACGATCGCGTGGCGCGCTGCCTCATCGGTGGGCGCGGCCATGCGCAGCTCGAACAGGAAGCGGTCGCGGGCGGCGGCGGGCAGTTCGAAGGTCTCCTCGCGCTCGAGCCGGTTGCGGTCGGCGAACACCGTCAGGTGCGGGAAGCGGTACTCGCGGTTGAAGGCCGTCACGCTGCGCTCAGCCATCGCCCGCAGCAGTAGCGCCTGCACCTGCGGGCGGGCCCGGTTGACCTCGTTGAAGAAGAAGGTGGCGAGCGCATCGCCGTGGCGCAGCAACGGGCCGGGCTCGATGCGCGGCTGGCCCTGGTCGTCGACGTAGGTGTGGTAGACGAGGTCGCCGGGCATGAGGTCGACCGTGCCCTCGACGCGCTCGAAGGCGCCACCGATGGCGCGCGCGAAGGCCCGCAGCACGGTGGTCTTGCCGACGCCGACGTCGCCTTCCAGCAGCACGTGGCCGCGCGCGAACAGGGCGACGTTGATCATGCGCAGCGTGCCGGCCTGGCCGACCACCGCGCGGGCGACGCCGTCCTCGACGCGCAGGGCGCGCTCGCGCCAGTCGTGCAGCAGTTCGTCAGCGCGGCGCATCGAGGCCGATCATGCAGCTCTTGCGCGCCTGCGTCTGCAGCTGCCGGAACTTGCGCAGTTGCACCTGCAGGGGCTCGACGTCGCGCACCGCGGAGCCGCGCTCGCCGCCGATGGTGTTGGCGTTGGCGATCGTGTTCATGGTGACGAAGTCGTCGTAGGGCAGCTCGCGCGCGAGGGTGTCGATGACGCAGGAGCACTTGTTCAGCATCTCGTAGTAGTGGCCAGGGTTCTCGCGCATGCAGGCTTCGACGAACACGACGCGCTCCGAGGTCGGGTAGTCGAAGGCCTGGGCCCACGCTGGCAGCGCCAGGGCAGCCGCGGCGATCCAGCGCAGGCATTTCATCGCTTGTCCTCCTCGAGGGTGAGCGTGCGGCGGGCCCGGGGCGCGCCGGCCCCGGGCAGCGTGGCGCTCATCTGGTAAACGCCGCCCGGCACGGCGTCGGACAGCACGAAGGCATATTCGATGTCCGCCTGGTCGGCGAAGCGGGCGCGGAAAGGATCCCTGGCGAAGGGAACCACGCGCACCGTGCGGGCTGGTCGCGCCTGCGCGTCCCACTGGATGCTGGAGTCGCTGACGGCGGCGGTCTCGGCGAGCGCGATGCGGAGCTGGCGGCGGAAATGGGCCGCCTGGCCGCCCGTGCTGCGCTCCAGGCGGCGCACCTCGCCTTCGAGGAAGTACAGCACCACAGGGTTGGCGCGGGCGGCGGTGAAGTCCGGCAGGTTCACGGCCATCGCGCCGGAGAGGTACTCGCCGTGCACGTCGCAACAGGGTCCGCCCTCGCGCATCCGCAGCGTGAACACGGCGGCGTCGCTCACGCGCGCCTTGCCGGGGGCATCCTCCTCGTACCGGAAGCGCAGGACGCGCGGCCGGGACACGTTGGCCAGGTGTTCCTGCAGGAACAGCAGGCGCTCCGCTTCCGACGGCGCAACCGCCGGGTCCTGTGCGGCGGCCGACGCCGCGGCGCAGGCCAGCAGCAAGGCGAACAGCGCCCGCCGCATGCCGCCGCCCCTCACTGGCTGGCCGTGGCCGCCGGCGGCGCGACCAGCGGCACGTTGTACTCGCGCAGGATGGCCAGGATGGCCTCGCGATGCTTCACGAGCAGGCCCTCGATCTGCTGCTTCCAGGCCGGCTCGCCATAGCGCACGCCCATCGCGATCGCGTAGTCGAAGGGCAGGCCGGGCTCGGACTTCATCGGCACCAGCACCAGTTCGGGCGAGCGCACCCGCTTGGCGAAATAGCCGGCGATCGGCCCCCACACGATGGCGGCGTCGATCTTGCCCTGCGCGAGGTCGCGCTCGATGATCTGGCCCGGATACGCGTCCGGGTCGGGACTCATCACCGGGTAGGGCACGCCGCTTTCCAGCAGCTCATGGCGTGCCAGCCACAGCGAGCCCGGAGAACGGTCGCCGACGCCGATGCGCAGGGCCCGCAGCTTGTCGGGCGCGAGCGCCAGCAGGTCGTCCGAGCCGCGCAGCGCGTCCAGTCCGCGGCCCTTGGGAAACACCAGGACGTAGGTCGAGCGGTAGTAGGGCTTGGTGGCCGAGACCTGGTCGAAGTCCGCCGGCACGCCCAGCACGACGTCGCAGCGATAGGGCTGGTCCGGCAGCTTGTAGCGCAGCGTGTTGCGGATGAAGGCGAGCCGGTTGGGGAAGGAGAAGTAGTCGAGCGGCAGCCCGAGATCGTGTGCGAACAGTTCGGCGATCTTGTTCTCGAAGCCTTCGCCCTGCACGTTGGAGAAGGGCAGGTTGTTCGGGTCCTGGCAGACACGGAAGGCTGTGCGGGCCTCGTCCGGCGCGGGCTGGGCCCGCGCTGCGCCGCCCGCGCAAACCAGGACCGCAGGCACGAGCATCGCCCAGGCGGCTTTCGTCATGGCATCGGCTCCACCTTCGCGCGCGTGATGGCGCCGTCGGAGCGGCCCTTCAGGTACGCATACAGCGCATCGATGTTGGTCATGACCGTCTGGTTGGTCGCGAAGCTGACCATGCCCTTGTCCAATCGCCCGTTCGTCACGGTCTTGACGAAATCCTCCTTGGACAGGGTCTTCAGGCTTTCCACCAGCGAGGGGCCGACCAGGCCTTCCTGGTTGGCCCCGTGGCAGCGGTCGCAGGCGGCCGCGCGCCAGGTGCGGAAGCCGGTCATGGTGAAGGCGTCGACCTTGTAGCCGTCGACGACCTTGTACGGCGTATCGCCCGGCGCGGGCGCCTGGGCCGCGGCACTCCCCGCGGCCAGGTACAACGCGATCAGCAGGCCGCGGGTGGTGCGAGACATCAGTTCGGCAGCGTGAAGACGGTCAGCGAGCCGCCCAGTTCGGTGTACTGGTTCAGTTCGCGATAGCCACCCACCGCGCCGAGGCCGTCGGTGTCCTTCTCCAGGCCCGCCGCCATGCCGATGCCGGCCCAGCCGCCGATGCCGGAGAACACGCCGATGTATTGCTTGCCGGCGTGCTCATAGGTGAACACGTTGCCGATGATGCCCGACGGGGTCTTGAACTTGAACAGTTCCTTGTTGATGTCCTTGGCATCCACGCACTTCATGTAGCCTTCCAGCGTGCCGTAGCAGGACAGGCCGCCCGCGGTGTTGAGCGCGCCGCTCCAGACCGAGAACTTCTCCGGGTGGCTCTGCACGATCTTGCCGGTGCCCGCGTCCCAGGCGATGTAGTTGCCCATGCCGCCGTGGCTGTTCGGCGCCGGGAACATCGACAGGGTGGCGCCCACGTAGGGCTGGCCGGCCGTGTATTCGACCTTGAACGGCTCGTAGTCCATGCACACGTGGTTGGTGGGCACGTAGAACAGCTTGGTGTTCGGGTCGAAACTGGCGGGTTGCTGGTCCTTGCTGCCCAGCGCCGCCGGGCAGATGCCCTTGGTGTTGACGTCGGGACCGCCGGAAGCCGTGGAGTACTTCTTCACCACCTGCGGGCGACCGGTGCGCATGTCGACGTTCGTGGCCCAGTTCACCTGCGGGTCATACTTCTCGGCGACCAGCAGTTCGCCCGTCACGCGGTCCAGCGTGTAGCCGAAGCCGTTACGGTCGAAGTGCACCAGCGCCTTGCGCGGCTGGCCCTTCACGTTGATGTCGGCCAGGATCATCTCGTTGATGCCGTCGAAGTCCCACTCGTCATACGGCGTCATCTGGTAGACCCACTTGGCCTGGCCCGTGTCGACGTCGCGCGCGAAGATGGTCATCGACCACTTGTTGTCGCCCGGGCGCTGCGCCGGGTTCCAGGTGGACGGGTTGCCCGAGCCGTAGTACATCGTATTGGTGGCCTTGTCGTAGCTGTACCAGCCCCAGGTGGTGCCGCCGCCGATCTTCCACTGGTCGCCCTGCCAGGTCTTCAGCGACGAGTTCGCGCCCACCGGCGCCATCTTGCCGTCGGTCCAGGTCATGGTCTTGGCGGGATCGAACAGCATCTCGGCGTCCGGGCCGACGCTGTAGGCCTTCCAGACCTGCTTGCCGGTATTGATGTCGTAGGCCGCGACGAAGCCGCGCACGCCCCATTCGCCGCCGCTGATGCCGGTGATGACCTTGTCCTTGAACACGTGCGGCGCGTTGGTGTTCACGGCGCCCAGCTTCGGGTCGCCGTTCTTCACCGACCAGACCACCTTGCCGGTCTTGGCGTCGAAGGCCACCAGCGTGCTGTCGGCCTGCTGCAGGAACACCTTGCCTTCGGCATAGGCCAGGCCGCGGTTGACGGTGTCGCAGCACATCTGCGGGATCACCGCCGGGTCCTGCTTGGGCTCGTACTTCCAGACGATCTTCTGCTGGTTCAGGTCGATCGCGAACACCTTGTTGGGGAAGGGCGAGTGCAGGTACATCATGTCGCCGATCACCAGGGGCGAACCCTCGTGGCCACGCAGCACGCCGGTGGAGAAGGTCCACGCGACCTGCATCTTGCCGACGTTGCCGGTGTTGATCTGGTTCAGCTTGCTGTATCGCTGGTTGTACATGTCGCCGGCCTGCATGGCCCAGTTCTTCGGGTCGGCGATGTTCTTCTCCACGTCGGCGTTGGCTTGCGCCAGCGCCGGCAGGACGAACAGGACGGCGGCAAGGCATTGCCGCCAGGGAACGCGTCTCGCATCCATAGCTCTGTCTCCTTCCTGGTGCAGATCGGGGATCAACCGGCCGCCTGGAACGGGTGGGCCACGCTGGCCTTCTTCGCCACGACTTCGGCGGCGCTCGGTTCGCGGGCCACCGCCCGCTTGATCGATTCCTTGGTGGCGCGGTAGTTGTATTCCTGGATCTTCTTGTCATCCTCGGCCTGCCAGTGGATGAACACGCCGACGCAGATGAACAGGTCGTCGGCCTCGTCCTTGGGAATCGTGCCGTCCTCGACGCAGTCGGCCACCGCCAGTGCGACCGCGTGCTGCGCCGGGCCGAACATCTGCACGGCCTGCTTGGCGCCCTTGATGGTCACCTTGTTGAACATCACGGTGGCCGGCTTGGCCAGCAGGTTCGGCGCCACCACGGCCAGCAGGGACGTGAAGCCGTCCTTGTTGTTCGTCAGGGCGTGGGCGAACGCGCTTTCGGCCGGCGACCCGCGCGGGCCGATGATGAGGTCGATGTGGGCGACCTCGTTGCCCTCGCCGACGAGGGACTCTCCAACCAGCAAGCGGTCGATCTTGGCCATGTGTGCTCCTCCGGAACGGGGTTTGGCAGTGGCAGCGCGCAGCCACCTGCCGCGCGCATCAAGGCGCTCACACATATTCCATGCCGGGTCCGCTCAGGGGAAACGATAGGGTCAGTTCCGCGGCCAGCGCCGTGGCCACCGCGAGGTCTGCGCTGGTCCCGGGATTGAGCCCCCTGGACTTGAGGTCTTCGTCCCAGCGCGCGAAGGCCGCATCGCCATCCAGGGGCTCGGCGCGGCGCGCGCGCTCGCGCCACGGAGCTGCCTCGCGCATGACACATTGCGCCATCGCTTCGCCCTGCTTTCGCACAATGTGTGAGTCGGGAAAGGCGGCGAGGAACTCCAGGAAGGCAGACTGCATGCCGCAGGTTCCGCCGCCCGCCGCGCGGAACGCCGGTGCTCCCAGCTCGAACACATCCGCGTGCGCATGCAGGTACTGGTGCGCGATGCGGTCGCGGCCGGCGGCGAGCGCCATGGCCTCGCGCAGGTTCACGGTGGGTGCTGCATTCACGTCCTGTTGCGGCGCGCTGCCCAGGCCGCCGGGCCGGGCCAGCGCAATCGCGCGATAGGCCGCGCGGGCGTCGGCGAGGTTCAGGCCCTGCAGCACGGCGTCCAGGGCTTCACGCAGGGTGACGCCGCCGCCGCAGTGCTCGAAGGCCGCGAGCAGCGGTGCGCAGAGCAGCACGATGCCCAGGTTGGTGTTGCAGCCCGCCGCCTGCCAGGAGGCGCGCACGGCCGCCTCGATGCGCTCGCCTGTGGACGAGCCCGCAGAGCTGATCGGAGCGGCGGCCGCCGCTGCGCTCGCCAGGAACTGCGCGGCCTGCATGCCGTGGCCCGGCGAGGCCAGGCTCACGTTGCCCGGCTTGCGCGCCTGCACATCGAGCGCGCAGGCCGCGAGGAAGGCCTGGCGGCCGGCTTCTGCCCGGGCCGCGATCGCGTCCATGGGGCTCAGGCCTGCAGCCGCGCCCGCGGGCGGGCGCACTTGCGCTCCACGAGATCGCGCACCAGCGCCTGCGCGATGTTGAAGGGCGTGACCCGCTGCAGGCCCTGCCAGGCCGCGACGCCATTCACTTCGAGCACCGTCGGCCCGTCGGCATCGGGCAGCAGGTCGACGCCGGCATAGTCCATGTCCAGGGCGCGCGCGGCCGCTTCCGCCAAGCGGGCCAGTTCCGGGCCGGCGCCTTGCGCGAGCGGCTGCGGCTCGCAGCGCGCGCCCTGGGCGACGTTGTGCACCCAGTGCTCGCTGACGCGCCGCATCGCGGCGACGGCGCTGCCGCCCACCACCAGCACGCGCCAGTCGTGCCCGGGCTGCGAGCGTGGCGGAATGAAGCGCTGCAGGTAGGCCAGCCCGCCATAGGCGCCTTCCAGCGGCGGCAGCGGCACGTGCGTGCCGTCGACCCAACCGACCCGCTGCAGGCCCTGGCCCTGCGAGCCGAACAGCGGCTTCAGCACCAGCGCGCGGCCGGCGGCGCTCTCGCGCAGCACCAGCTGCGCGGCGGCGGCCGGCGACTCGGTCGCCCAGGTGGGCGGCGTCGCCACGCCGGCGGCGTGCAGCAGCAGGCTGGTCATCGACTTGTCGACGCTGCGCTCGATGGCTCGCGCGTCGTTGTAGACCGGCACGCCAAATTCGCGCAGCGCGTGCAGCACGCCCAGGCGCTTGGTCACCTGCTCGAAGCTGCCGCCGGCGATGCCGCGCACCAGCACGGCGTCGGGCAGCCGATCGCCGAAGCCGGGCAACACCAGGCCGTGCCAGGCTTGCGGGGTCGCGATGCGGCATTGCGCCAGGTCCAGGCAGCGGCCGGTGCAGCCGCGCTCGCGCAGCGCGCGCAGCAGCTCGCGCGTGTGCCAGCCGGTCTCGTCGGTCATGATGGCGACGCGCAGGCCGGTCATGCGGCTTGCCACCACTGCCGCAGCAGCTCCATGTGCAGGCGGCCGGCATGCCAGGTCTTGCCGGAACCGAGATGGCTGACCCACACCTCGGCCGGCGCGAACAGGGCGCCGTCCAGCTTGTAGAAGTCGTAGCCGGCCTGCTCGAACAGTTCGCCGAAAGAGCGGCCGTGGTCGCGCGAGTTCTCCGCCGGCAAGGCCAGCGCGAGCGCGCGCGCCGCGTCGGCATCGCCACTGACCGTCAGGTGGACCTGGCCGCCATAGAGGATGGCGTCGTTGGTGCGGGCCATCGCCTGCAGCATGTCGGCGCCCGGCGCGGGCAGCGGCGCGCAACCGCTGCCTTCGATGATGTCAGGCAGGTGGAAACCCAGCTGGTGGGCGCGGTGCAGCGCGACCTCGAGCACGCGGGCGACGACCTGCGTCGTGCCGGCCAGGCTGGCCGTCGGCGTCAGCACGATCGCCAGGCCGGAGGCGGCGAGGGCGCAATCGCGCAGCACCTTGGCGACAACCACGGGCGGCGGCGGCCGGTCGACTTCGAGCACCAGCACGCCGTGCTCGCTGGTGTCGCGGTAACCGAGCTCCTCGAACAGCGGCTCCTTGCAAGCCAGCGCGCGCGCCGGCCCGGAACCCAGCGCGAAGAACTTCTTGCCGCCGGTTTCCTCCTTGCTGGCCGCGAGGCTCCAGCCGGCATACTGGCTGGCCAGGCAGGCCAGCACCGGCTGCGAGCTGCGCACCTGCAACCAGTCGGGCCAGCCTTCGTGCGGAGCGGCGGCCAGGCGCACTTCGCCCAGGCCACCCATGCACAGTTCGGCGATGCGCAAGCCTGCCTCGACACCGCCCGTTGCCGCGATGCCGGCGTCCAGCAGTTGCACCCCGGCGTCGTCGTGCGTGGCACTGACGCGCAGGCGCCCGGCGTCGCGCAACAGGCCTTGCAGCAAGGGTTGCGCGAGCTGGTTGACGCTGGCAGGGCCGCCGCTCATATCGCGAGCTCCTCGCGCGCGCCGAGGCGCTCGCGCAAGCGGGCGCCGCGCGCATCCAGCGCCGCCAGCACCGCCTCCATGCTGTCGCCCGCGCCGCTCAAGGTGCACACCGGCTCGCCTTCGGCGAAGCAGGCGCCGGGGGCCGGCACGTCGTGCGCGTTGGCGGACAGCGCGAGCTCCGCCGACAGTGCCAGGCCCATGCGGCAGGCACGGTCCGCGAACACCGTGAGGCAACCGCGCAGGCCGGCCGGATGGAAGGCCGGCTGCCGCGGCAGTTCGCCCTGCAGGGCCTGCACGTGCGCCTGCATCAAGCCACCCGGCCACGCCCCGGGATGCAGCGCCATGGTAGCCGTCGGCCGCGCGTTGATTTCCAGCAGCCAGGCATGGCTGCCGTCGGCGAGGAAGTCGAGGCTGGCGAGGCCGCGCAGCCCCAGCGCCGGCACCAGCGCGGAGAGGGCCGCTTCCATGTGGCGCGTGAGCGCGGCATCGCGGATCGGCCCGAGCGCGCCGTGGTAGACGAAGGGCAGGCCGCCCAGCGGCCGCACGATCAGCCGGTTCAGCGCCACCAGTACGGCGCGCCGGCCGTCCGCGACGAACAGTGCCGACAGCGGCACGCCGACCTGCATCCGCTGCCAGTAGGTCGCACGTCCGCCCGGCCGTGCGCCGTTTTCGGCCGGGTGGATGTGCCAGCCGCCGGAACCGGCTGCGCTCTTGGCCAGCCAGCCTTCCGGCGCCGCGGGCGGTTCGAGCGCAACCTCCGGGTGTTCGAGCCGCAGGCCGTCCAGCAGCGAGAAGAAAGTGGCGGGGTCGCGCACGCGCCGGATCGCCGCGGCGGGCATGCCCAGCAGCGGCAGACCCGTGATGGGCGCCTCCAGTTCTTCCGTCAGCGCCTCGAAGCCGCTGCCGGCGACCCAGCCGGCCACGCCGGGCTCGCGCGCGGCGTCGTGCAGCGCATCGCGCAGCAGCGCCGGCGCGATCGCGAGGGAAGAGGGCTCGCCGATGCGCTCCCAGCGGATGCTGGCGCGGCGCGTGTCGGTGTCGCCGAACAGGTCGAGCGCGATCACCTTCCAGCCGGCCTGGCGCGCCGATTCGGCCAGCGGCCGCACCCACAGCCCGGCGACGACGAGGGTGCCCTGCATGCCGGGGCCCTCAGCGGCCCTTCTCGGCCAGCACTTCGCGCGCCAGCTCGAAGGCCTCGGCGAAGCCGAACACCACCGGCCGCTCGGCCTCGCGCATGCGCGTGAGCATCCGGTGTTCGACCTGGTACTTCACGTTGCCGACGGCAAGCGCGCCGATCGCCACCGCTGCCGTCCCGGCCAGCGGCTTGGCGTCGTCCATCGCGCCGACGCCGGCCAGTCCGGCCGGTGGCACGGCGTTGATGTCGGCGGCAACCCGCAGCCGCTTGGCTGCGGCCAGGTCCGTTTCGCTGGCCACCTGCACGCCGGCGCCGGCGACGCCCAGCACCACCTCGGCTTCGGCCAGCGCGGCTCGCAGCCCCGCGCCCGCGGTGCCGGTGCCTTGCAAGACGACATCGAAGCGCGCGGCCGTGGCGGAAGCAGCTTCTTCCGCCACGGCCTGGCCGCGCTGGCTCCCCAACGTCACGCGCGCCCCGCGGCGCGCGCACAACACCGCCGCCACGCGGCCCACCGGCCCGGTGCCGCCCAGCAGCAGCACCTGCGATCCGGCCAGGCCGCCGCCTCCCAGCGACGCCTCGGTACAAGCCACCAGCGCCGCGGCCGTCGTGTACGCCCCGCTCGGGTCGGCGCACACCGAGACCTGGAACGGCGGGAACATCGCCTTGCGGGCCAATTGCAGCATGTCGTCGGCGAGCAGCACGTCGCGCCCACCGATGAACAGGCCGGTGCGCGCGACGCCCTTGGGGCCGCGCGAGAAGATCGCGTCCTGCGTGAGCGCCACGACGTTGTCCGTCGTCACGTGGCAATAGGGCACCGGGATCTGCCAGCCGGCATCGGCCGCCATGTTGACGTCGAAGGGACTGACCTGCGCGCCGGGCGTGAACAGGTGGAGGACGTAAGGGCGTTCCATGGTTTCAAGCTCCCGCGCGCGCATCGGACACCAGCGCCCCGTGGTTGCGCGCGGCTGTCACGAGGAGGTCCAGGGCCGGGTCCACCAGGCCGCCTGCGCGCGCTTCGGCCAGCAACTCGCGCGCGGCCGCTTCCGAAGGCAGGATGGCGAAGCCGGCGGGGCCCCACGAGCTCTGCCCGATGCCGGCGCCGGCGCGTGCCGACATCCAGCGCAGCAGCCGTCCCGCCGCCGCGCTGGTGAAGGCGCTGCCGTCCTGCGCCGGGGCGAAATGGGCTCCCAGCACTTCCTGCATGCGCGTGATGCCCGCCGCAAAGGGCGCGAACTCCGCGCCCGCGGCGCCCGGCAGGATGCGCATCAACACCTGGTGGCAGATCTCGGCCGCGGCTTCGCGCGGCAACGGCGCCAGCCGCGCCAGCGCCGCCTTCTCGGCGGCGCCGCTGAGCCCGTGCAAGCGCGCATCGAGCACGAGCAGCACGCGCCACGCTGGCGGCAAGGCGATGCGCGCCAGCAGCGCCGGCGGACCGCCATCCGCCCGCGGACCGCCATCGAGCAGCAGCCCGCCCTGGTCGAAGGCGGCGATGCCCACGCCGGAGCGTGCGCCGCGTCCCAGCAGCGCGGCGATTCTTGCGCTCTCCATGTCCAGCCCGAACAGCTCGCTGAAGGCGCGCCCCAGCGCCACGGCCAGCTGGGTGCCGGAGCCGAGGCCGACGTGGGCGGGCAGCGCACTGCGCAAGCGCAAGGCGACCGGCGCGCGCATGCCGGTGGCCTGCCTCAGCGTTTCGAGGTGGGCGCGGGCGCGCTCCAGCGCCGCGGCGCAGCCGGGAGCGGCGTCGAAGCAGTCCGCTTCGGCGCGGCTGAGGTCGAGTGCCGTTTCCGGCCCGGCGATCGCGAGGCCCAGGCTGCCGAAGGCGCGGCCGAGCGATGCGCCCGGGTCCAGGAAACCCAGGTGGAGGCGCGCCGGCGCGTGCACACGCACGCGTCCCGCGGGCCAGGTGCGCAGCGGTGTTTCGGCTTCGGGCGCGAGCGCGAGCCGCATCGCTAGCGGCCCCCTGGGACCAGGCCGTGGCCGATGAGCCGCAAGGTGGCGGCGCGGGAGGCGGCCAGCGACGGCAGGCTGCGCCGGCGCTCGATCACCACGCCGACGGCGGCCGTGTCCTCGAACTTGCGCGGCTTGGCGACGCGCACGCGCACCCAGTGCGCATGGAATTCATCGATGACGATGCGCGCCACCTGCTCGGCCAACGCTTCCAGCAATTGCACGCCATGCTCGCGCAGCAGCCGGTGCAGCCGCTCGCGGATCTCGCCATAGTCCATGGTGTCGGCGATGCGGTCGGTCTCGCAGGCGCGCACGCGGGGCCGGCCGGCGCACAGGTCGATCTCGACCGGCTGAGGCTCATCCAGTTCGCCGGCGTAGATACCGATGACGGTGTGGCCGCGGAAGCCTTCGAGGAAGACCAGGTCCAGCGGCTCTTCCTGGTCCGTGGCCGACGGGCGCTCGCCGGCGCCGGGAGCTAGGGCTTGGAACATGGCGCATCCCTCCAGCTTTCCTTCGTGGTGCCGGGGCCGATAGCAACTTGCGCGCCATTCGGCGGCTACTGCCTCAATCCCTAGTGCAGGCCGCCACAGACTGTTCCAGAATGCCACGGACTGCCCGGTACCGTCCGGCCGCAGAGGGAGCGAGGGGGCAACCATGCCTGTTTCCGAAGCGCTTGACCACGCGCATCGAGTCTTCGATGTCGTGCGCGGCGAGATCCTCCATGCCTCGAACGACGTGGTGGCCCAGTCGTGGGCTCGCTGCGTCCAGCAGCATGGTCTCGATCCCAGCCAGCGGCGCCTGCCGCCGGTGCTGGGCGGCGTCGACCTGCCGGGGCGCCAGCGCCGCATGGCCACCGTCATCGAATGCGCGCGCTACGAGATGACCACCCTGTACCAGCAACTGGGCGACCCGGCGCTGGCGGTGGTGCTCACCGACACGGAGGGCGTCATCCTGCACATGGTGATCTCGCAGGAGTTCGAGCGGCTCGCGCAGCCGCTCGGGCTGTCGCTGGGCGCGGTGTGGAGCGAGGCCGAGGTCGGCACCAACGGCATGGGCACCTGCGTGGCCCAGGCCGGGCCGGTGGTCGTGCAGCAGGCGGACCATTTCCAGAGCCAGTACACGGGACTCACCTGCACGGCGGTGCCGGTGTACGACCCGGCGGGGCAGATGACCGCGGTGCTCGACGTCAGCAGCCGTTCCATCCATCCGCAGAACCACCTGCTGGTGCTGCTGAACATGACGGCGCGCATGATCGAGAACCGCCTGATCGACGCGCGTTTCCGCGACGCCCATCCGATCCACTTCCACAGCCGGCCCGAGTTCGTCTACACGCTGCACGAAGGCAAGCTGGTGGTGGACGACGGCGGCCGCATCCTGGCGGCCAACCAGAGCGCGTTGACGCAACTCGGTGCGACGCCGACGGAATTGCGCGGCAAGCCGCTGGAGCAGGTGTTCCAGACCACGCTGGACGACATGCTGGAACGCAGCCAGCGCGCCGCCTTCCACCCCATCGTCACCTATCGCGCCAATGCGGCGAACCGCTTCTTCGCGGTCGCGCGGCAGCCTGTGCATGAAGAGGGCACGCCACGCATTACCGGCGCGCAGGTGCCGCCGATCGCGCCGCGCGTGCAGCCGCCCGCGCGTCCGCGGCCGCCGGGCCATGCGATGCCGGCCGCGACTTTTGGCGACCCGCGGCTGGTCGCGCACCTGGCCACGGCGCGGCGCGTGGTCGCCGGCGGCACGCCGCTGCTGCTGCGCGCCGAAACCGGCGCCGGCAAGGAAGTCTTCGCGCGTGCCGTCCATGCGTCCGGCAACCGCACTGGCGGCCCCTTCGTGGCGATCAATTGCGCGAGCCTGCCGGAGTCGCTGATCGAGTCCGAGCTGTTCGGCTATCGCGCCGGTGCCTTCACCGGCGCCGAGAAGGGCGGCCGCCGCGGCAAGATCGCGCAGTCCGATGGCGGCACCTTGTTCCTCGACGAGATCGGCGACATGCCGCTGCCGCTGCAGGCCCGGCTGCTGCGCGTGCTGGACGAACGCATGGTCACGCCGCTGGGCACCGACGAGCCGCGGCCCATCGACTTCCAGCTGATCAGCGCGAGCCACCGCAACCTGGCGGAGATGGTGGCCGAAGGCGAGTTTCGGCAGGATCTCTATTACCGGCTGGCCGGCATCGAGCTGGAACTGCCGCCGCTGCGCGAACGCGGCGACCGCGCCGAGATCATCCGCAACCTGCTGGTCGAAGAGGGCCGGGCCGACGCCGCCCTGACGCCTGCGGCCTGGGACTTGCTGCTGCACCATCCATGGCCCGGCAACCTTCGGCAACTGCACCACGTGCTGCGCAGCGCAGTGGCGCTGGCGGCGGGCGCGGCCCTGGGCCTGGAACACTTCCCCTCGCTGAACGTGCCGGCTTCGGTGGCCGCGGCCGCCGGCGCGCCGGGCGCGCCCGAGGAAGCCTTCCTGTCGCCACAGGACGCGGAGGAGCGGGCCTCGCTGCTGAACGTGCTGGAGAGCCAGCGGTGGAACGTGAGCCACGTGGCGAAGTCGCTGGGCGTGAGCCGCAACACTCTGTACCGCCGCATGCACAGGCTGCGCATCCCGGTGACGCACAACGGTTGAGCGCGCCGGGGGCCGGCCGCTTCGCCTGGGCGCTCACCGGCTCGGGCCACCTGCTGCCCGAGGCGCTGGCGCTGGCGCAGCGGCTGCCGCAGGTGGACCTGTTCCTGTCCGCCGCGGCCGAAGAGATCCTGCCCATGTACGGCCTGCGGCTAGAGGTCTTGCGCGAACACTTCCGCATTTTCACCGACCGCAGTGCCAGCGCGGTGCCGGTGGGTTTCCTGTACCACGAGCGTTACCACACGCTGGTGGTGGCACCGGCCACCAGCAACACGGTGGCGAAATGCGCCTTCGGCATCAGCGACACCTTGCCGACCAACATGTTCGCGCAGGCCGGCAAGCTGGGCATCGCCAGCCTGGTGTTCGCCTGCGACACCGAGCCGGTGGTGATCACGCGCGCCCCGCGCGACCTGGTCACCTTGCGTCCGCGCCGCATCGAGTTCGAGAATGTGGAGCGGCTGCGGGCCTTCGAGCATTGCCAGGTGGCCTGCTCGGTCGCCGAGCTTGAATCGGCCCTGGATGAAAGGCTGCGGGCGCTGTCCCTCGCATGGAGCACATCCTCTTCCTGACCGGCCGGCTCGCGGAGCCGGCCCTGAAGCGTGTGCTGGCGCAGCTCGCGCCCGCGGGGGACGACGCGCCTTTCACTTGGGAGGTGCGCGAGATCGGCTTGCAGGTGGCCGGCCTGATGACGGCGGACATGGTGAAGCGACGGCTGGCGTTGCCGGTGAACGCCGACCGTGTCCTGCTGCCGGGACGTTGCCGCGGCGACGTGGAAGAACTGGCCGCGCACCTGGGCGTGCCGGTGCAGCGCGGGCCCGAGGAACTGAAGGACTTGCCGGCCTTCTTCCGCCGGGAGTCGCGCCCCATCGCGCTGGATGACTACGGCATCGCGATCTTCGCGGAGATCGTCGACGCGCCCCGGCTGACCGTGGATGCGATCGTGCAGCGCGCCCTCGGGCATCGGGCGGACGGCGCCGACGTCATCGACCTGGGCTGCCTGCCCGACACGCCTTTCCCGCAGCTGGAAGACAGCGTGCGCGCGCTGAAGGAGCGCGGCCTGCGCGTCAGCGTCGATTCGCTGGACCCGCAGGAACTGCTGCGCGGCGGCCGGGCCGGCGCGGACTATCTCCTGAGCCTGACGCTGGACACGCTGTGGATCGCGGAGGAGGTCGCCGCCACGCCGGTGCTGATCGGGCGCACGCCGCAGGACGAAGCTTCGCTGTACGAAGCGATAGAGCAGATGCAGGCCGCTGGCCGGCCCTTCCTGGCCGACACCATCCTCGATCCCATTCCCTACGGCTTGCTCGCTTCCCTGGTGCGCTACCACCGCCTGCGCGAGCGCCATCCCGAAGCGCCGATCCTGATGGGCGTAGGCAACATCACGGAGCTGGTGGAAGCCGACACCACCGGCATCAACGCGGTGCTGCTCGGGATCGCCGCCGAACTGGGCGCCAGCGCCGTCCTCACCACGCAGGTCAGCCCGCATACGCGGCGTGCCGTGCGCGAAGCGGACTGGGCGCGGCGCATCATGCATGTGGCGGTCTCGCAGCAGACGCTGCCCAAGGGCCTTAGCGACCAGCTGATGACGGTGCACGCCCGTAGTCCCTTCCCGGACGAGCCGGAGGAGATCGCCGCCATCGCACGAGAGGTGCGCGACCCCAACTTCCGCGTGCAGGTCTCGCAGCAAGGCGTGCACGTCTACAACCGCGAGGGGCTGCGGCTGGCGCGCGACCCTTTCGTGCTGTGGCCGCAGCTGCACCTCGAACACGACGCCAGCCACGCCTTCTACATGGGCGTGGAAACGGCCAGGGCGCAGATCGCCTGGCAGCTCGGCAAGCGTTACGTGCAGGACCAGCCGCTGGACTGGGGCTGCGCGACCGATGGAGGCCTGCCATGAACGATCGCATCTTCGAGGTCGTCATCACCACCTGCGCGCCGGGTGGCGCCGTGCACGTGGCGCCCATGGGCGTGCGCTACGTGGAGGACGAAGTGGTGCTCAAGCCCTTCCGGCCCTCGCGCACGCTGGACAACCTGCTGGCCACGCGCACCGCGGTGCTGAACACGGTGACCGACGTGCGCGTGTTCGCCGGCTGCGTCACCGGCCGCAAGGACTGGCCCACGCTGCCGGTGGAAGCCGCCAGCGGCGCCGTGCGCCTGGCCTGCGCGGACGCGCATGTGCTGCTGCGGCTGGCCGTGGCCGACGACGACACGCAGCGCCCGACCCTGCGCCTGGTGCGCGTGCACGAGGAGCACCACGCCACCTTCGCCGGCTTCAACCGCGCGCAGGCTGCAGTGGTGGAGGGTTCGGTGCTGGCGAGCCGGCTGCACCTGCTGCCGCGCGAAAAGATCGAGACCGAGATGGCCTACCTGCAGATCGCCATCGACAAGACCGCCGGCCCGCTGGAGCGGGAGGCCTGGGGCTGGTTGCAGCAGGCCGTGGCGCGGCATTTCGCGCCGGCGCTGGGGGAGGCCTGATGATGCAGCTGCTGGCGAGCGTGCGCGACGTCGACGAAGCGCTGTGTGCGGCCGACGCCGGCGCGGACCTGGTCGACCTGAAGGACCCGGCCGCGGGCGCGCTCGGCGCCTTGACCATAGAGCGCATCGCGCAGGTCGTGGCCGTGCTGCGGGCGCGCTACCCGGGCCTGCCGCTCAGTGCCACGACGGGCGACCTGCCCGCGTCGGCCATCGAGGAAATCCTGCGGCGCGTGCAGGGCGTCGCAGCCTGCGATGTCGATTACGTCAAGGTGGGCGTGTGGCCGGGCGGCGGCGCGCTGCTCGATGCGTTGGCCGACTGTGGAGCCACCGTCGTACCGGTGCTGGTGGCCGATGCTGGCATCAATGCCAGCCTGCTTGACCATGCGCTGCGTGGCCGCGCCTTCCCGGCGCTGATGGTGGACACGGCGGACAAGGGCGGCGGCAGCCTGCTGCGGCGCGTGCCGCTGCCCGAACTTTCCGGGTTCATCGCCGCCGTGCGTTCGAGCGGCCGATTGGCTGGCCTCGCCGGCTCCTTGCGCATGGAGGACGCGCCTGCGCTGCGGGCGCTGGCACCCGACATCGCAGGCTTCCGCGGTGCCCTGACGCACGGCGAGCGCGCCGCGGCGCTCGATGGCCGCCGGGTTCGCGAGCTAAGGCGCCGGCTTGCGGCGGGTGCGCGCGCCCCTTTGCCGGCCGCCGCCTGAGCCCGCCAGCGCCGAAGCCGGAAGCGGCGCTGCCACCGGCGGCCGCGCGCTCGTGCCGCCCAGCAGCGCATCGCGCATGGCCTCGACCGCGTCGGCATCGACCACCTCGATCGGGAAGGGCGCATCGCGCGACCACTGGTCGAAGCGCGCATCGAGCACGCCATCCGCGCCAAGCTGCGCCAGCGAGCTGCCGGGCAGCAGCTTGCAGGCTTTCACGACCACCAGCCGTTCCGCATTGAGCAGGCGTGCCAGCCACAGCGCGAGGCTGTCGCTGGTGACTTCCCAGCTGGTGAGGAGGTCCGGCGCATCGCGCAACACCATGCTGGGCAGCCACAGCGCCGGCTGGCCGGCGTGCAAGGTCCGGCGGATGCCGTCTTCGTCGGCGGCCAGTGCCAGCCGCGGCTCCAGCGCATGGAACAGGTGGGCCGTCTGCGCCATCGCCAGCACCGCCATGTTGTGCGCGGGCAGGTCGGCGAAGCGCCAATGCTGCTGCGAATTGCGCACCGCGTCGGCGAAGATGCCGCCGCCGGGCACGACCGTGACGCGGCCGCCGCCCAGTTCGGCCAGCATGGCCAGCCACGGCACGAGCCGCAGGTCGTGTGCGAGGCTGCCTCCCAGCTTGACGATCCACATGGCTCAGCCCCAGGCCAGCAAGGCCACCGAGACGGCGGGCGCGCAGACGTCGGCCCAGCCGGCGAGCGCGGTATCGGCTGGCGGCGCTGGCAAGGCGACCTCGGCATAGCGCCGGTAGGGCCGGCCCAGGCGGCGCGCCAGTTGCGCCGCGAGGAAGGCGCCGCAGCCGGCGCCGATGATGGGCGCATTGGCAAGAACATCCGCCTCCGCGCAGACGCGCTCCAGCTGCATCCCGATCTCGCGCAGCTGTGCCTGGCGCCACCACGCAGCCAGCGCGAGCCAGTCGTCCGCGCTCGCATCGGCGGCATCGCGCCCGACCATGCGGGCCAGGCGCTGGCGGGTCGCGACGGCGTCCTTGCCCTGGCCGTTCGCGGCCGGCGCCTGGTCGTGAGCGGGATCGAGTTCGCCGGTGAGCCGGTAGATGTCGGCCGTGCTCGCGAAGAATTCGTTCATGACGTTGATGCGTTCGCCGCGCCACTGCACGCGCGGGCCCAGGGCGCACAGCGGGGTACGCACGACGCCGTGGTAGACCAGCTCGCCGGTGGCGAGGCGCTCGGCGTCGTTCGTGCCGCGCGCTGCCACGCGGCCGCCGCGCAGGGGAACGAGATCGGTGGTCGTGCTGCCGATGTCGACCAGCACGGCGTCGCCTGCGCGCGGCGCCAGCACGCGAGCCGTCGCCGACCAGTTGGCGGAGGCGATGCCGCGCCAGTGCGCCGCGGCTTCAGGTGGCGCGCGCCAGCCGCCGTCGCCATCGAAGAGGCGGATGTCGCCGGCCAGTGCCGCTTCCAGGTGCGTGGCGATGCGGGCCACGCCCTGGCCGCGGTCGGCGAACAGGTCGACCATCTCGCCGGTCATGGTGGCCGCGTGGCGCGCCCCGGCCTGCCACGCCGCGGGCCAGCGCGAGCGCGCCTGCTCCAGCGCCGCGTCCAGGTGAGGCAGGCCTTGCCACAGCGGGCAGGGCCACTGTGCGATGTCGCTGAGCGCCCCGTCCGCCAGCACGCAGGCCTTCACGTGGGCGCCGCCGATGTCCCAGCCCAGTTGCAGGCTTGCGCCCTTACGTGGCGGCATGGCCCGCCAGTTGCCGCCCCGGCTTGCATCCGTGGGCGGCGAGGATGTCGACCGCGAGGTTGCGCTGCAGGATCGCGGACAGTCCCGCATAGGCGCAGGTCACGCGCGGATTCACTTCGATGACCACCGGTCCCTTCCTTTCGTTCCACACCACGTCGACGCCGACGTAGCCCCGCAGCCCCGGCAGGGCGGCAGCCACGCGTTCGGCCAGCGCCTGCAGCTGCGCCGCGCGCGGGCCGGCCGGGTCCAGGGCCGCCGGCTGCACGCCCAGGTCGTGCAGCCAGCCGTCGCCGTCGGTCTCCAGCCTTTGCCGGTTGAACGCCACGGGCCGTGCAAGAACCGGACCGACGACGATTGCGATCGACAGCGGCTCGCCGGCTACGAAGGGCTGCAGCAGCGCGGAGCGTCCGGCTTGCAGCCGCGCCTGCAGGTCTTCCTCGGCGGCCGCGCGCGTCGCGTACCGGCGTGTCTGCAAGGTGCCGGCGCCGTCGTCGGGCTTCACGATCCACGAATCGCCGCTGAACGCCAGCGGTGTCGCGATGCCTGCCGCATCCAGCGCGGCACACGTGGCCTTCTTGCTGGCAGCGATGCGGATCGCAGCGGCGCTGCAGCCGATCCAGCGTTGCGCGCCCACGGCTGCGTGCAGGCGCAGCAGCAGGCCGCCGGTCTCCGGCGCCACGACCCAGCAGAAGTCGTGCAGCGGCGCCTGGCTACGCAGGAATTCGGGCGCGCCTTCGCCGGGCCGCGGCGTGAGCGCGCGGCTGCCATGGATGGCATGGCCTGCCTCTTGCTCGCCCGTCGCCAGCGAGACTTGAATGCCGGGGATGCGCACGAGGTCACCGGCCACGGCATTGCGCATGGCCAGTCCGGCGTCCAGCATGTCGAGATGGGCAGCGCTGCCGCGGCCGAGACTCTCGACCGTCGCCGCGTCGCCGGCACTCAGCGGCTCATAGACAAGGATGCGGACCATGAGCTTTACGACGCGGGTGATCCCGGTGATCGATCTGATGCGTGGCGAAGTGGTGCGCGGCGTGCGCGGCGAGCGCCACGCCTACCGGCCCATCGTCTCGCGGCTGGTGGAGGGCAGCGCGCCCTGCGACGTCGCGCTGGCCTTGCGCAAGGCGGCGCCGCCAGTGCCGGGGCGCGAACCGGTGCTGTACGTCGCCGACCTCGACGCGATCCAGGGCGGCGCGCCGCAGGTGAAGGTGCTGGCCGACCTGCTGCACGGCGAACCCGATCTCAGCATCTGGCTCGATGCGGGCTTCACCGGGCCCGCATCGGTGCGCACGCTGCGGGCCGACCTCGGCGCTGCGGCGGCAAGGCTGCGGCCCGTGTACGGCAGCGAAACCCTGGCCGGGGCCGCCGACCTGGACGAACTGGGCGCGGACCCGCACGCCATCCTGTCGCTCGACTCGCGGCTGGAGCGGCCGCTGGATCCGTCCGGCAGCTGGCAACGGCCGCAGGCCTGGCCGGGCACGGTGATCGTGATGACGCTCGACCGCGTCGGCGCCGCCAGCGGGCCCGACCTGTCGACGTTCTCCCGCTTGCGCGCCTTGTCGCCCGACCGGCACTGGGTCGGGGCCGGCGGCGTGCGCGACGCGCAGGACCTGCGCGCCGCTTCCGCCGCGGGCGCGGCGGGCTGGCTGGTGGCCAGCGCCTTGCACGACGGCACCCTCGTTGTGTCCGGCCATGGACGGGACGATTCATGAAGCGTGCCAGCACCGCACGCCACACACTGTTCCACAGGCGCAGTCGATAAGGCCGTTGCAGGCTGGCACAACGCTTGCGCGTCGGCAGCGTGGAGTGGACCTGTCCCTTCTGTTCGCTGCTGTGCGACGGCTTCGCGCTGGCGTCGCGCGAGGGTGCGCTCGTGCTGGACGGCAGCGATTGCCCGCGCGCCCGCGCCGGCCTCGTCGCGCACCAGTCCCGCGGGCAGCCCGAAGCCTTTGTCGACGGCGCGGTGGCGTCTTTGGAAGCTGGCCTGGCCGAGGCCGCGCGCCGCCTGGCGCAGTGGCGCCAGCCGCTTTTCGGCGGCCTCGGCACCGACCTGGCCGGCGTTCGCGCCTTGTTCCGCCTGGCCTTGCGCACGGGCGCCATCTGCGACCACGCGGACGGCGAGGCGCTGGCTGCGGGCCTGCGCGCGCTGCAGGATCGCGGCCAGTTCCACACGACGCTGGCGGAAATCCGCGCGCGTGCCGACCTGCTCGTGTGCGTGGGGACGGACGCGGTCACCCATTACCCGGAGTTCTTCCGGCGCTGCGGCCTGGACCGGGACGACACGCCTTGCCGCCGGCTGGTCTTTCTCGGGGCCGAGCCGCCCACGCAACTGCCCGCGCATATGGAGACGCCGCGCATCGCGGGCTCCGGCGACCTGCTTGCCGACCTGCAACAGCTGGCGACGCTGGTCGGCGCAGCGACCTGTCGCCATGCCGATCAAGAGCTTGCCGGCCTGGCGCAAGCGCTGCGAGCGGCGCGCTACGCGGTACTGGTCTGGGAAGCGGCCGCTTTGCCGCGCCAGGGCGCGCTGGCGGTGGAGATGCTCCATCGCATCGTCATGTTGCTGAACCGGGAGACACGCGCGGCCAGCTTTGCCTTGGGCGGCAGCGATGGCGCGGCCACCGCGCAGCAGGCCTTCACCTGGCTGTCGGGGCTGCCGCTGCGCACGCGCCTGCAGGCCGCCGACCCGGAACACGACCCGGTCCGCTTCGCCGGCGAGCGCCTGCTGGCCGATGGTGCGGTCGATGGCCTGCTGTGGACTTGGAGCTGGACGCCCGAGCGGCTGCCATCCGTTGCGGACCTGCCGCGCGTCGTCCTCGGGCCGCCCGGCATGGGGCCGCGTCTGCGCCAGGCCGGTGCCGCACGCGATTGCGTGTTCCTGCCGGTCGCGACGCCGGGACTGAACGCGGCCGGCCACCTGTTCCGGACCGATGGCACGGTCGTCCCGCTGGTGGCGGCGCGCGATGACGCCCTGCCTGGCGTGGACCGCGTTGCCGCGAGCCTGCTGGAGGCGTTGCCATGAGCACGCGGCGCCTGCGCGGCGGCCGCGTGTTCGACCCGGCCAACGGCATCGCCGGCGAAGTGCGCGACGTCGTCATGCGCGATGGCCGCATCGCCGAGCTCGATCCACGCGCTGCGGTGGATGAGGAGATCGACGCCAGCGGCTGCATCGTGCTGGCCGGCGGCATCGACCTCCATAGCCACATCGGTGGCGGCAAGGTGAACCTCGCGCGCCTGCTGCTGCCCCGCCACCAGTGCACGCCCAGCGCCCTGGCCACCGGCAGGCACTACGCGGAAATGGGCTACACCTCGGTGTTCGAGCCGGCCATGGCCGCCAGCGATGCGCGCCAGGCGCACTTGCAGATGGGCGACGTGCCCATCGTCGACCACGGCGCCTACGTGATGCTGGGCAACGACGAGACCCTGCTCGAACTGCTGGCCCAGGGTGCGGACCCGCAGCTCGTGCGCGACTACGTCGGCTGGGTAGTGCACGCGACCAAGGCCCTGGGCGTGAAGGTCGTGAACCCCGCCGGCATCTCGGCCTTCAAGTTCAACCAGCGCAAGCTGGATGTCGACGAAGCGCACGTGCATTGGGGAGTGACGCCGCGGCAGGTGATCCGCGCACTGGCGCGGGCCGTGCACGACCTGGGGCTCGCGCATCCGCTGCACATCCACTGCAGCAATCTCGGGGTCGCGGGCAACATCGCCTCCACGCTGGCGACCATGGACGCCCTGGAAGGCCTGCCGGGGCATTTGACGCACGTGCAGTTCCACAGTTACGGCACCGAAGGGCCGCACAAGTTCTCCTCCGCCGCGCTGGAGCTGGCCGAGGCGCTGGATGCCCACCCGAACTGCTCCATCGACATCGGGCAGGTGCTGTTCGGCCAGACTGTCACGGCCTCGGCGGACACCATGCGCCAGTACGCGAACGTGGATTTCGCCAGTCCGCACAAGGCGGTCCTGGCTGATCTCGATGGCGACTCGGGCTGCGGGGTGCTGCCCTTTCGCTACCGGGAGCAGAGCTACGTGAACGCGCTGCAATGGAGCATCGGGCTGGAGCTGTTCCTGCAGGTGCGCGACCCGTGGCGGGTGGTGCTGACCACCGACCACCCGAACGGCGCGCCCTTCACCAGCTATCCGCACCTGATGCGGCTGCTGATGAACAAGCCTTTCCGCGACGAACAGTTGGCCCGCCTGCACCCGGAAGTCGCGGAGCAGTCCGCGCTGAAGCACATCACGCGCGAGCTGAGCCTGGAGGAGATCGCCACCATGACGCGCGCGGCGCCGGCCCGGCTGCTGGGGCTGCGCGACCGCGGCCACCTCGGGCCGGGCGCGGCGGCGGACGTGGCCGTCTACCGGGAACAGGGCAATGCCGAAGTCATGTTCGCGCATGCTGCCTGGGTGTACAAGGACGGCGAGCCGGTGGTGCGCGACGGCGAGGTGAGGGCCTCGCCGGTGGGCGCCACCCACTTTGCCGAGGTCCAGTTCGATGCCGGCGTGCAGCGCCTGCTGGACGCGCGTGGCGACGCCCCGCTGGGGCTGCATCGCCACCACGCCGTCATCGGACGTGACGAACTCTGCGCCTGCTGCAACGGAGGGCGGCTGTTCGCCTGGGCCTGCGAACCGAGGAGCCCGTGATGCGCGTGAACGGGATTGCGATCGACGACGGCTTCGCCGAGGCCTTCGCCATGAAAGCGACGCGCCTGGTGATCACGGCGCACGAGCGCATGTGGGCCATGCTGGCGGCGACCAGCGCCACCGGCATGGCCACGTCGGTGATCGGCTGCGGCTGCGAAGGCGGCATCGAAGGCGAGCTGTCGCCGCAGGAAACGCCGGACGGTCGCCCGGGCGTGTCCATCCTGCTGTTCGCCGTCTCGGGCAAGGAACTGGCCCGGCAGGTGGAGCGGCGCGTCGGCCAGTGCGTGATGACCTGTCCGACGACGGCCATCTTCGCCGGCCTGCGCGAAGGCGAGCCGGTGCCGCTGGGGCGCAACCTGCGCTTCTTCGGCGACGGCTGGCAGATCGCGAAGGTGATCGCCGGCGTGCGCTACTGGCGCATCCCGGTCATGGACGGCGAATTCGTCGCGCAGGAGACCACGCGCGTGGTGAAGGGCGTGGGCGGCGGCAACCTGCTGCTGCTGGCCCGTGACACCGACGCCGCGCTGGCCGGCGCCACCGCCGCCGCGCAGGCGATGCGCATGCCGGGCGTGATCCTGCCCTTCCCGGGCGGCGTGGTGCGCTCGGGTTCCAAGGTGGGCAGCAAGTACAGCTCGCTGCCAGCCTCGACCAACGAAGCCTTCTGCCCCTCGCTGGCCGGGCGCGCGCGCAGCGAGCTCGGCGAGGAGGTCCGCTGCGTGCTGGAGATCGTCATCGACGGCATGACCGAGGGCAGCGTCGCCGCCGCCATGCGGGCGGGGATGGCGGCCGTGATCGCGCGTGGCGCGCAGGCCGGTGTCAGCCGCATCACCGCCGGCAACTATGGCGGCAAGCTGGGCCCCTTCCATTTCCGCTTGCACCAGTTGCTGCCGGAAGGCGCGGCGCCATGAGGCACCGGCTGCTGCTGCGCGCGACGCCTTCCTTGCGGGTCGATGCGCGGGCGCTGCTGCCGGCGGCGCTGTCGGCGCTGGGCCGCGAAGAGGTGCTGCGGGTGCTGCTGCCGTGCGGGCGCGAGGGCGTGCCGGTGGGGGAGTGGTTCGAGGTGCTCTCGCAAGTCCTGGACGACTCTCTGCCTTGCCTGACGGTGGAGGGCGATCTCGGGCGCTTCGACTTCTTGGGCGCCGCCCTGTCGGACGGATCGCTGGAAGTTGAAGGCAATGTCGGCGACTGCGCCGGCCTGGGCATGTCCGGCGGCGAGCTGCGCGTGCAGGGCTCGGCGCGCGACCTGGCGGGTTGCGCCATGAGCGGTGGGCGGCTGCAGGTGCAGGGCAGCGTCGGCGATTTCGCCGCCGGCGCGCTGGCGGGAGAGATGGAGGGCATGCGTGGCGGGACTCTGGTCGTGCGCGGGCGTGCGGGTGCGCGCCTGGGCGATCGCATGCGCCGCGGGACCGTGGTGGTGCATGGCGAAGCCGGCGAGTTCCTGGGCTCGCGCATGGTGGCTGGCACGATCGCGATCGCGGGACGCTGCGGCGCGCACGCGGGCTGGGGCATGCGGCGCGGGACGGTGGTGTTCGCGGGCGACGCGCCGGCGCCGCCGGCGAGCTTCGTGCCGGTGCGCGCGGAGGCGGAGGTGTTCTGGCAATTGCTGGCGCGGGATCTGGCGGGATTCGGTGGTGTGTTCGAAGATTTGCCGCGACGGAACATCGCGCGCTGGGCAGGAGACCTGGCGGTCGACGGCAAGGGGGAGTGGATCCTGCCGCGGTGAAAGGTAGGCTGGGTTCGGCGCAGCCGACCCCAGCATCTCACTCCAGCCGCAGCGACTCGCGCTTGTCGCGAAACACCAGCGGACGTTCAACCACCCCAGCCTCGGCCACGGCGCTCCGGATGCGATCGTGTTGCGGACTCTTGGGACAGACCGGATCGGCCGCCTGCGCATCCTGCGCCACCAGCCAGGCCTGGCAGCGGCAGCCGCCCAGGTCGATCTCGCGTTGGTCGCAGCTCGCACAGGGTTCCTTCATCCAGCCGGTGCCGCGGTAGCGTGCGAAGCCCTCCGACTCGAACCAGATCTCACGCAGCCCGTGCTCGCGCACGTTGGGAAAAGCCAGCCCGGGCAGCATGCGGGCCGTGTGGCAGGGCAGGGCGACGCCATCGGGCGCGACGTTCAAGAGCGTGCTGCCCCAGCCGTTCACGCAGCGCTTGACCTTGGCCTCGTGGTAGTCCGGCGCCACGAAGAAGATGCGCATGGAGGTGCCCAACCGCGCCCGCCAGGCATCGGTGCGCTCCTCGGCTCGCCGCAGTTGTTCATGCGTGGGCAGCAGCTGCGAGCGGTTCAGGAAGGCCCAGGAGTAGTACTGCGTGTTGGCCAGCTCCAGGTATTCGGCCCCGAGCGCGTGTGCCATCTCGATGATGCGGTCGACGTGGTCGATGTTCATGCGGTGGATCACCACGTTCAGCACCATCGGCCAGCCCTGTTCCTTGACGAGCGCCGCCACCCGGCTCTTCAGCTCGAAGGTCTTCGTGTGCGAGAGGAAGTCGTTCATCTCGCGGGTGGAGTCCTGGAAGGACAGCTGCACGTGGTCCAGTCCCGCCTGCTTCAAGGCCTGGGCCCGTTCCGCGGTCAGGCCGACGCCGGAGGTCAGGAGGTTGGTGTAGAAGCCCAGGCGCCGGCCTTCGGCGACGATCTCCTCCAGGTCATCGCGCAGCAGCGGCTCGCCGCCGGACAGGCCCAGCTGCACCGCGCCCAACGCGCGCGCTTCACGCAACACGCGCAGCCAGTCGGCCGTGCCCAGTTCGTCCCCGTGCTTCGCGAAGTCCAGCGGGTTGAAGCAGAACACGCAGTGCAGCGGGCAGCGGTAGGTCAGTTCGGCCAGCAGCCAGAGCGGAGGGCCGGGAACTGCCATGGCCTCAGTCCCAGGCGATCCAGCGCTGCTGCGCCGCGATGTCCATGAACGCGAACACGTCCGGCGCCAGGCCCGCGGTGTCGAACGCCGTCTCCAGGTCGGTGACGATCTCGCCGGCGGTGCGCTGGCCGTCGCAACGCTTCAGGATCTCGCCCGCGCTCTGGTTCAGCTTCACCATGCCTTCGGGGTAGAGCAGCACGTGGCAGTCCTGCGCGGCTTCCCATTGAAGGCGGAAGCCGCTGCCTAGGCGCGGGACATCGCTGGCCGTCATGACACGCCGTAGCCCTGGGCCATGGAATCGTTCATCGCCCACAGCACGTCCAGCTTGAACTGCAGCACTTCCAGCGCGCGCTGCTGCAGCGCGTGCGTGTCGAAGTGCGCCAGCGTGATCGCCAGGCCCTGCTCGACGTCGCGGCGCGCGCGGCTCACCCGCTGGCGGAAATAGTCCAGGCCTTGTGACTCGATCCACGGATATTGCTCGGGCCAGTTCGCCAGCCGCTGCTGGTGGATCTCCGGCGCGAACAGCTCCGTGAGCGAGGAGCACACCGCCTCCTGCCAGGGCGCGCGCCGCGCGAAGTTGACGTAGGCATCGACGGCGAAGCGCACGCCCGGCAGCACGTGGCGCAGGTCCTGCACCTCTTTGCGCTCCAGGCCGGTCGCTTGCGCGAGCCGCAGCCAGGCTTCGATGCCGCCTTCATCCTGGATCCCGCCCAGCTCGAAGCCGTCGTGGTCCAGGATGCGCTGGACCCAGTCGCGCCGCACTTCGCGGTCCGGGCAGTTGGCCAGGATGGCGGCGTCCTTCTGCGGGATCGCCACCTGGTAATAGAAGCGGTTGGCCACCCAGCCGCGGATCTGCATGGGCGTGGCCCTCCCGCCGTTCAGCATGCGATTGAAGGGGTGGTGGATGTGGTAGCGGCTGCCGAGCGCGCGCAGGCGCTCCTCGAATTCGACGCGCGTCCAGGGACTGCTCACAGCACGATCTCCATGCCGTCCTCGCAAACGGTCACGCCGGCCGCCGCCAGCGCGGCGCGTTCGGGCGAGTCCTCGTCGAGGATGGGGTTGGTGTTGTTGACGTGGATGAGGAAGCGCCGGGTAGGGGACGGCAGGCGCGCGAGCCAGTCCAGCATGCCGCCGTTGCCGGACAGGGCCAGGTGGCCGATGTCGCGGGCCCGGTGCCGCGACAGGCCGAGGCGGATCATTTCGTCGTCGGTCCAGAAGGTGCCGTCCACCAGCACCGCGTCGGCGGTGCACATGGCGTCGAACACCGGCGGGCTGATCTCCATGAGGCCGGGCGCATAGAACGCCGAGGTGCCGCGCTGGCGGTCCGCGATGACCACAGCGATGTTGTCGCCCGGCGTGCCTTGCTGGCGGTGCGGAGAATAGGGCGCGGCCTTGCCGGCCAGGGCGAGGGCACGCAGCACGATGCCGGGCACGCCCGGCAGCTCGAAACCCGGGCCGTCCGGCGAGACCCCATGGGACTCGACGCCGCAATAGTGGCGCAGCACCTCGAACAGCGGCAACCCCTGCCGCAGGTCGGCGGCGACTGCTTCGGTGCACCAGATGGGCAGGGGCGAGCCGCGTTCGCGCAGCATCAGGAGCCCGGTCGCGTGGTCCACCTGGCCGTCGACGAGCACGACGCCGGCGATGGCCGTGTCGCGGACCTTGCGGCCCGGCTGCAGCGCCGGCCGCGCACGGATCTGCTCCAGGATGTCCGGCGACGCATTGAAGAGAATGCCGTCCACGCCGGCATCGGCGCGAACGAAGATCGAGGACTGGGTACGCGGCTTCGCGCGCACCGTGCCGCCGCGCACGCCGGCGCAGTTGCGGCAATTGCAGTTCCACTGGGGGAAACCGCCGCCGGCGGCGCTGCCGAGGATGGTGATCCGCATGGGCAACGGCCGGCGGCGCCCCCTCAGCGGGCCGCGATGTACATCGTGATTTCGAACCCGAACCGGAAGTCCTGGGCCTGCGGGGTTTGCCACTTCATGGTCGATCTCCTGGAAAAGGGGATGGCCATGGTCGCCGGACCGTGCGGGTCCGCCCAGCCCTCGCGGCATGAATCCTGCCTCATGATTTTCATGAATCGCGTTTTGCCGCCCATGCCGCGCAGCCGTACCATGCGCTCGGGGAGGGGCCCGGCCATGACCCTGCGATTGAAGATCCACCTGATCGTCGGCGCGCTGACGCTGCTGTTCCTCGTCGCCCTGCTGGCGGAGCAGTTCGACGGCATGCGCAAGTCGGTCAACGAGGAAGTGGTGGCCGCCAACCGGGTGGCGGCGCAGATGCTGCGGCGCGCGGTGTGGGGCGCGGCCGCGCAAGGGCCTGAGGCCTTGCGCGCTTACCTCGAAGGCATGGGCCGGGTGCGCTCCAACGACATCACGCTGGTCGACGCCGCCGGTGCCGAGCTGTACCGCTCGCCGCCGTCCACTTACAAGGAGGGGCGCAATGCGCCGGACTGGTTCGAAGACCTGATCTCGCCGCCGCCTTCGTCGCAGAGCATCCAGTTCCCCGACGGCACGCTGACCGTGCGCTCCAACGCCTCGCGTGCCGCGCTCGACGCCTGGGACGAGTTCGTCCCGCTCATGGGCCAGTCCTTGCTGGTGCTGCTGGCCGCCAATGCCGCGGTGTTCTGGCTGGTGGGCCGGGCCGTGCGTCCCTTCGGCCGCATCGTGGTCGCGCTGAACGAAGTGGAGACGGGCCGCTTCGACACGGAGCTGCCGCGCCTGCCCGGCAAGGAGGCGGGCGCCATTGGCGAGGCCTTCAACCGCATGGTGGGCATGCTGCGGCGGAACATCGAAAGCGAGCGCCGCGCCGCCATCGCCGAGCGCGAGCTGAACGACAGCCGCGAACTCGCGCACTGGGTGGCCGGCCAGATCGAGCAGGAGCGGCGCAGCATCGCACGCGAGCTGCACGACGAATTGGGCCAGTCGGTCACCGCCATCCGCAGCATGGCCTTGTCGATTGCGCAGCGTGCGCGCGGCATCGACGCCGAATCGGAGCGCGCGGCGCGCGTCATTGCCGATGAATCCTCGCGTCTCTACGAGGCGATGCACGGGCTGATTCCGCGCCTGGCGCCCCTGGTGCTGGACAACTTCGGCCTGCGTGAGGCCTTGGCCGACCTGGTCGAGCGCACGCGCCGCAGCCATCCTGACGTGCGCATCGAACTCGATGCCCAGCTCGCCGATGCCCGGCCTTCGGCCGAAGTGGCGCTGACGCTGTACCGGGCGGCGCAGGAGGGCATCACCAATGCGCTGCGCCACGGCCAGGCGCGGACGTTGCGGCTGCAGCTGCGCGTCGTCGCCGATGGCATCGAACTGCAGCTGCTGGACGACGGCCGCGGCTTGCCGGCGGACTGGCCCGAGCACCGCGGCCAGCGCGGCCTGCGCTGGCTGGCCGAGCGGGTGGAGTCGGTGGGTGGCAGTTGCAGCGTCGAGCGGGGCAGCACGGGCGGCGTGCGCCTGCAAGTCAGCGTGCCGGTGGACGAAGCCGCGGAGGCGCTCGCGTGATCCGCGTGATGCTGGTGGACGACCATGCGCTCGTGCGCATGGGCTTTCGCATGCTGCTCGCGGACGCGCAGGTGGAAGTGGTCGCCGAAGCCGGCGATGGCGAGCAGGCCTGCCAGGACTATGCGCGCGTCAGGCCCGACGTGGTGGTGATGGACCTGTCGATGCCCGGCATGGGCGGCATCGAGGCCGTGCGGCGCCTGCTCGCGCAGGACGCGAAGGTCCGCGTGCTCGCCTTGTCCGCGCACGAGGACACGGCGCATTCGAGCCGGGTGCTGCGCGCCGGCGCCCTGGGCTACCTGGCCAAGCGCAGCGCGCCGGAAGCGCTGGCCACCGCGGTCCGCACGGTGGCGCGCGGCGAGCGCTACGTCGACCCGCAGACGGCGCAGGCCTTGGCGATGGCGCAGCTGGAAGGCGGCGGCAGCCCGGCCGACGTGCTGAGCGAACGCGAGTTCTCGGTGTTCGTGCAGCTCGCGCGCGGCGCCAGCGTGGCGCAGGTGGCGGAGAACCTGAAGGTGTCGCCCAGCACGGTGGGGACGCACCTGTACCACGTGAAGCAGAAGCTGGGGGCGAGCAACCAGTCGGAGCTCACGCTGGTGGCGCTGCGCTGGGGCTTGATCCAGGCGTGACGCAGTTCAGCGTTGCGGCGCGTCCTCGGCCTCGCATTGCACGTGCGCCATCGACACGCCGATGGGCAGGTAGGCGCCGTAGCGCATGATGTACTCGCGCTGCACGGCGTAGGCTTGGCGTTCCCAGCTCACGATCTCGGTGCAGGACGGTGCGACGCGGAAGGCTGCGCCGTCGCGGAGCGCGTCGTCGCCGCGGGCCACGGCCTGCAGGTAGTGGACCATTTCGTGCACCACGACCGAACTGGCGAACAGGTTGTTCTCCGGGTCCAGCGCTTCGTCGACGTACAGGTTGTGGCCGCCGGCGTACCAGCCGAGCACCTTGCATTCCTGCCCGTGGCAGGCCTGCTGGACGAAGAACTCGTGCGGCTTGGGCACCACGACCGGAGGTTCGGTGGGCGCGGGGTAGCCGGACAAGGTCACGGCCCAGGACAGCAGGGTGGCATAGAGCTCGGTCATGGGGACATTCTGTCTTCCGGCCTCCGGCCGGGCACGCGGCTTCGTGTCATCCGAATGGCTTAAGCCAGGACGGACAAAGACGCCTTCACTTCAACGCAGCGCACGGTCCAGGTTTTCCGCGTGCTCCAGTCCCTTGGCCTCGGCCAGCCCTGTCGCGCCGCGCAGGATGGTCCCGGCCAGGTCGGCTTCGGTGAAGTCGGCGCCGGCGACGTCGGCTCCGCCCAGGTCCGCGCCGGCCAGGCGCGCGCGGAACAGGTTCGCGCCGCGCAGGTTGCTGCCGCGCAGGTTGGCGAAAGCGAGCAGCGAGCGGTTCAGGTCCGCGCCTTCGAGATTCACGCCGGAGAGGTTCGCGCCCGTGAGGTCGGTGCGCATCTGGCCCATGCCCTGGTTCTTGATGTTGACGCCGATGCGCGCCTGGCCGAGGTCGGCGCCGCTCAGGTCCGCGCCCGGCAGGTCCGCGATGATCTTCGTTCCGCGCAGGTTGGCGCCCTTGAAGGTGGGCATCTTGCGCACCGTGCCCCCGAGCACCACCACCGACAGCAGGCTGGCCTCACGCAACTGCGCACCGGTGAAGTCCGCGCCCATCAACCAGGCGCCATTGAGGTTGGCGCCCGCGAGGTCGGCGCCGCGCAGGTCGGCCGACACGAGCTTCGTCCCGAACAGGCTGGTGCCGCGGAAGCTGGCGCGGCGCAGGTCGAGGCCGCTCAGGTCGAGATCGGAGAGGTCCTTGCCATTGAAGTCGGCGCTTTCAGCCGTGAGCGCCTGCACGACCTGGTCGCGCGAGAGTTCGGCGCCGGACGCGACGCTGCCCAGCGCGACGAGCGCCGCGAGCACCGCATGCTTGCGCCGGGACATGGTGGCCGGACGGTACCACCCCTGCCGTGTCCGCGCGCAAAGGCCCTGCCGCCCTGGTGGGCCCAAGGTCCCATGGCAGGCCGGGCAGGGGGACGGAATAGTCGGGTCTCGCAAGGAGGGTGACCCATGCTCGATTTCGTCGCGAAGAACTGGTGGTTGCTCGTGTTGCGGGGCCTCTGCTCGATCGTCTTCGGCGTGCTTGCCTTCGCCTGGCCGCACGTGACGCTGGGCGCGCTGGTGTTCCTGTGGGGCGGCTACGCCTTCGTCGGCGGCATCCTGGCCCTGGGCGCAGCGGTGACCGGGACCGGCGGCGCGCCGTGGTGGGTACTGACGCTCGAGGGCCTCGTCAGCATCGCCGCGGCCGCGGGCGCGTTCTTCTTCCCGGGCCTCACGGCGGTCGTCCTGCTGTACCTGATCGCGGCCTGGGCCATCGTCACCGGCATCTTCGAGATCGTCGAAGCGATCCAGCTGCGCAAGGTGATCGAGAACGAATGGTGGCTCGCGCTCGCCGGCATCGCTTCGGTGGCCTTCGGCGTCGTGCTGCTCATGAGCCCGGCGGGCGGGGCGCTGGCCGTGGTGTGGCTGATTGCCTCGTACGCCGTGGTGTTCGGGGTGCTGCTGGTGGCGCTGGGGCTGCGCGTGCGCTCGATGCCCAAGGCGCGGTTCGCGTGAACCCGAACAATCAGGCGCCGCTGCCCGAAGCATGACGACCCGCAAGACCACGACGAAGGCGCAAGCCAGGCCAGCCCGCGCCAAGGCGGGCGACCGAACGGCGCTGCCGCTGCCGGACGCGCCTTTCCACGGCAAGATCGGCAAGACCTACAAGGAGTCGAAGCAGGAATGGCCGGCGCTGCCCAAGGCGCCGAAGGGTGCCCCCAACGTCGTGATCATCCTGCTGGACGACGTCGGCTTCGGCCAGGTGAGCACCTTCGGCGGCCCGGTGCCCACGCCTTGCCTGGAGAAGCTGGCGGCCAGCGGGCTGCGCTACAACCGCTTCCACACCACGGCCATCTGCGGGCCGTCGCGGGCGGCGCTTATCACCGGGCGCAACCACCACAACTGCGGGTCGGGCTTCCTGGCCGAGTGGGCCACCGGCTTCCCGTCGTACAACTGCATGCTCCCGCAGAGCACGGCCACGATAGGGCGGCTGCTCAAGGACAACGGCTACAACACCTCATGGTTCGGCAAGAACCACAACACGCCGGACTGGGAGTCGAGCGTCGTGGGGCCGTTCGACCGCTGGCCCACCGGCCTGGGCTTCGACTATTTCTATGGCTTCGTCGGCGGCGAGACGCACCAGTACTACCCGGTGCTGTTCGAGAACACGAAGCCCGTCGAACCGGACCGGTCGCCGGAAGAGGGCTACCACTTCATGACCGACATGACGGACCGGGCGATCGGCTGGCTGCGTTACAGCAAGGCGGTCAACCCGGACAAGCCGGTCCTGCTGTACTTCGCGCCCGGCGCGGCCCACGCGCCGCACCACGCACCGAAGGCGTGGCGCGAAAAGTTCAAGGGCCAGTTCGACCAGGGCTGGGACCAGGTGCGCGAGGAAACCTACCAGCGCCAGTTGAAGCTGGGCGTGATCCCCAAGGGCACAGCGAACACGCCGCGGCCCGAGTGGGTGAAGCCCTGGGACGAGCTGTCGGCCGACGAGCGCCGGCTCTACGCGCGCTTCATGGAGAACTTCGCCGGCTACCTGTCCTTCGCCGACCACGAGTGCGGCCGCCTGCTGGACGCCGTGGAGGCGCTGCCCGACGCGGACAACACGCTGGTCTTCTACATCGTCGGCGACAACGGCGCCAGTTCGGAAGGCGGCTTCACCGGCACCGTCAACGAGGTCATGAACCTCAATGGCATCCCGTCGAACCTCGAGGACAACCTGAAGCGCATCGACGACATCGGCGCGCCCGACACCGAACCGCACTATCCGCTGGGCTGGGCCTGGGCGGGCAACGCGCCCTTCCAGTGGGTGAAGCAGGTGGCCAGCCATTTCGGCGGCAGCCGCAACCCGATGGTCGTGTCGTGGCCGGCGAAGATCAGGGACAAGGGCGGCATCCGCAGCCACTTCACGCACCTGATCGACATCGTCCCCACCATCCTCGACGTCGCGAGCATTCCCGCGCCCAAGACGGTGAACGGGATCAAGCAGAAGCGCATGGATGGCGTGTCGATCGCGGCCACCTTCAAGTCGAAGAACGCCAAGCCGGTGCGCGAGCGCCAGTACTTCGAGATCTTCAGCAACCGTGCCATCTACGACAAGGGCTGGATTGCCTGTGCCCAGCACACCTTCCCGTGGCGGCAGGACTTCGCGCCGGGCAACTGGGACAAGGACCGCTGGGAGCTGTACAACCTCGACGAGGACTACAGCGAGAACACCGACCTGGCCGCCAGGTTCCCCAGGAAGCTGGCCGCCTTGCAGAAGACCTTCGAGCAGGAGTGCCGCAAGTACGGCGTGTACCCGATGGACGACCGCGGCGCCGAGCGCCTGTCGATCCCGAAGCCGCCGTCGGGCGGCGCCGACCCGAAGCGGCGGCAGTTCACCTACTACCCGGGCGCCGTGCGGCTGGCCGAGACGGCTGCCCCGAACACGAAGAACCGGTCGCACCGCATCGACGTGTCGATCGCGCGCGAGGGCGATGGCGTGCTGCTGGCCGAAGGCGGGCAGTCGGCCGGCTTCGTCCTCTACGTGAAGGACGGCAAGCCCTGCTACCACTACAACTTCTTCGAGCTCGAGCGCACGAGCATCGAGTCCGGCAGGCCGCTGCCGAAGGGAAAGTCGAAGGTGTCCTTCGAGTTCCGCTACGACGGCGGCGGCGGTGGCAAGGGCGGCGAGGCCGTGCTGTTCGTCAACGACAAGGTGGTGGGCAGGAAGCGCATTGAGCGCACCGTAGCCGGCCGCTTCGGCATCGACACCTTCGGGGTCGGCTGCGACACCGGCTCGCCGGTGTGCAACGCCTACCGGCCGCCTTTCGCCTTCAGCGGCGAGATCGAGAAGGTCGACATCGTGCTGGGCGACCCCGGCCTCAGCGAGGACGAGGAACGTGCCATGCAGGCCCGCTTCCACGCCGGCATCAACTACTGAGCCGTCGGCGCATGAAAAAACAGGAGCTCGCAGCGTGCGCTGCGAGCTCCTGTTTGGCTTGGCTCCCCGACCTGGGCTCGAACCAGGGACCTACGGATTAACAGTCCGGCGCTCTACCGACTGAGCTATCGGGGAATATGTCGGCGATGATTGAAAAGGCCTCGCCGCGAAGCGAGGCCTTTCAGCTTTCTCTTGGCTCCCCGACCTGGGCTCGAACCAGGGACCTACGGATTAACAGTCCGGCGCTCTACCAACTGAGCTATCGGGGAACAAGCCTTCGATTATATGCGGAAAAGCGGCCGAGTCCGGAGGGCTCGACCGTGATTCAGCGAATCGTCAGTCGAAGACGGGCGTCTCGACGCCCAGCACCTTGTGCAGCTTCGGGCTGGTGGTCGTGTACTGCAGGTGGATCTTCTTGTCCGGGAAGATGAAGGGCGCGGCGGCGAAGGCGGCCAGCGCGCATTCGTGGAAGCCGGAGAGGATCAGCTTCTTCTTGCCCGGGTAGGTGTTGATGTCGCCCACCGCAAAGATGCCCGGCACGTTGGTCGAGAACTTCTCGGTGTCCACCTTCAGCTGTTTGCGCTCGATGTCCAGGCCCCACTCGGCGATCGGGCCCAGCTTCGGCGACAGGCCGAAGAAGACCAGCACCGCATCGGTCGGCACCACGCGCGTCACGCCGTCACCGCCGGTGACCTTGGCGCCCACGAGCTGCCCGTCCTTTTCCTCGATGCCGGTGACCTGGCCCACGATGAACTGCATCTCCATGGCTTCGCACAGTTCGTGCATCTTGGCCACGGAAGCGGGCGCGGCGCGGAAGCCGTCGCGGCGGTGCACGAGGATCACGCTCTCCGCCTTGTGCGGGTTGCCGTTGTCGTTGCCGCCGCAGAAGTTCAGCGCCCAGTCGAGGGCGGAGTCGCCGCCGCCGACGATCAGCAGGTTCTTGCCGGCGTATTCCGCCGGGTTCTTCACGCGGTACGACAGCTGCGTGCCGTCGTACTTCTGCAGGCCGTCCACCTTCAGCTGCTTGGGCTCGAAGGCGCCGACGCCGGCGGCGATGAAGATGGTCTTGGTGAGGAACTGCGTGCCCTTGGACGTCTCGACGTAGAAGCGGCCGTCGTCCTGCTTCTGCACCACCGAGACCGTCTGGCCCAGGTGGAAGGTCGCGCCGAAGGGCTCGATCTGCTTCAGCAACGCGTCGGTGAGTTCCTTGCCGGTGCACACCGGGATCGCCGGGATGTCGTAGATCGGCTTGTCCGGATACAGCTCGATCGGCTGGCCGCCGGGGTAGGCGAGCGAGTCGATGACGTGTGCCTTGATCTCGAGCAGGCCGAGTTCGAACACCTGGAACAGGCCGACGGGACCGGCGCCCACGATGATGGCGTCGGTCTCGATCGGGCCGTCATGCGCGGCGGCGGTCTTGATCACTTCTTCGTTGAGTTGCAGTTCCATGATGCCTTACTTGACCAGCTCCTTGAGCTTGTCAGTCTTGTCCTTCCATTCTTCGGCGTCCGGCAGGGCCGGCTTGCGCTTGGTGATGCTCTTCCAGCCGGCGGCGTGGGTCAGTTCCGCGTTGATCTTGATGAACGCGACCTGGTCCGCGGGCACGTCCTCTTCGGCATAGATCGCGTTGACCGGGCACTCGGGGATGCACACCGCGCAGTCGATGCACTCGTCGGGGTCGATGACGAGCATGTTCGGCCCCTCGCGGAAGCAGTCCACGGGACAGACGTCCACGCAGTCGGTGTACTTGCAGCGGATACAGGATTCGGTGACGACGTGGGTCATTGTTGTAACGCGAGGGTCGGGGGAAAACCCTTGATTTTATTTGGTTTTGGAGAAAACTCCCCCGGTTCGATCAACGAACCAGCACTGCTCCGGAGGTCTTGTGCGAAGCGGTGTCCACCAGGACCAGGGCGCCCAGGGCGCGCGAGCGGGCGTAGGGCAGGGTCACCAGGGGTTCCTGCAGGGCCAGTTCGACGTGGCCGATGCCATTGGGTTCCAGGTGGTTGGCGTCCTGTTCCGCCAGCGTATTCACGTCCAGCTTGTGCACGATGCGCTTGACCTTGGCCTTGACCCAGCGGTGCCCATGCAGCGCCCAGTAGGTGCGGCCGGCGACCAGCGGCTCGTCGTCGAGCCAGGCGACCGTGGCGGAAATCTCACGGCTGGGGGCAAAGGCGCCGGGCGCCAGCAGCCAGTCGCCGCGGGAAACGTCCACTTCGCGGTCCAGGATGATGCCGGCGCTGTGGCGGGCTTCGACGGCCTTGGGCTCGCGCGCGTGGTCCAGCACCTGGGCCACGGTGGCGGTCTGGCCACTGGGCAGCACGGTGACCTGTTGGCCGGGCTGCACCTCGCCGGTGGCCACACGGCCCCAGAAGACGCGACGGCCCTGGCTGGTGTCGGCGGAAGAGGAGAACTTCTCCACCCACTGCACCGGGAAGGCGAAAGCTTCCTCGGTCTCGGCGGGCGTCACGTCCAGCTGTTCCAGCAGCGCCAGCAGCGACGGGCCTTCGTAGCCGGCCCAGCCGGGCTGCGGCTCGACCACGTTGTGGCCCTTCAGCGCGGAGATCGGCACGATGGCGCCGGCCTGGATGCCGGCGGCCTCGGTGAAGTCCTCCAGCGCGCCGCGGATGTTGGTGAAGGCGGTCTTGGCGTCCTCCACCGCGTCCAGTTTGTTGACGGCGAACACGATGGACGGCACGCGCAGCAGGTTGCACAGCAGCGTGTGGCGGCGGGTCTGGGGCAGCAGCTCCAGGCCGGGGTTCTGCCACTTCAGCTTGGTGGCGTCCACCAGCACCACGGCGGCGTCGGCGCTGGAAGCGGCGGTCACCATGTTGCGGGTGTACTGCTCGTGGCCGGGCGCGTCACCGATGATGAACTTGCGCGCTGGCGTGGCGAAGTAGCGGTAGGCCACGTCGATCGTGATGCCCTGTTCGCGTTCGGCGGACAGGCCGTCGGTCAGCAGCGCCAGGTCGGTCTCGCCCGACTTGGAGACGGAGGCCAGCTGGTCCTGCAGCACGGTGCGGCTGTCCACCAGCAGGCGGCCGATCAGCGTGCTCTTGCCGTCATCGACCGAACCGCAGGTGATGAAGCGCAGCGCGGCGTCGTGGTCGTGGGCTTGCGTGGTCATCAGAAATACCCGTCCTTCTTGCGCTTTTCCATCGAGGCGTCGGAGGTCTTGTCGTCCATCCGCGTCGCGCCCCGCTCGCTGACGTCGGCCACCAGCGTTTCGGCCACCACGTCGGTGGCGTCGGCCGCATCGCTTTCCACCGGGCAGGTGCAGGTGATGTCGCCCACCGTGCGGAAGCGCACCGTGCGCGTCTCCACCGTCTCGCCCGCCTTGGGCGGCGTCAGCTCGGTCACCGGGACCAGCAGGCCGCGGCGCTCCACCACCTGGCGCTCATGGGCGTAGTAGATGGACGGCAGCTCGATCTGTTCCCGCTCGATGTATTGCCACACGTCCAGCTCGGTCCAGTTGGAGATGGGGAACACGCGGAAGTGCTCGCCTGGCTGGATGCGGGTGTTGAACAGCGTCCACAGCTCGGGGCGCTGCGCCTTGGGCTGCCACTGGCCGAAGCTGTCGCGGTGGGAGAAGATGCGCTCCTTGGCGCGGGCCTTCTCCTCATCGCGGCGGGCGCCGCCGATCAGCGCGTCGAAGCGGAACTCCTCGATCGCTTCCAGCAAGGTCACCGACTGGTGCGGGTTGCGGCTCTCGTCGGGGCGCGACAGGCGCACGGTGCCGCGGGCAATCGAATCCTCCAGCGTCCGCACGATCAGCTTCGCGCCGAGCTGCTGCGCCCGGTAATCACGGAAGTCCGTGACCTCGGGGAAGTTGTGGCCGGTATCGACCATCAGCAGCGGGTAGGGAATGCGGCCGCTGCCGAAAGCCTTTTCGGCGAGCTTCAGCATCACCAGCGAATCCTTGCCGCCGGAGAACAGCAGCGCGGGGCGCTCGAAGGCGCCGGCCACTTCACGCAGGATGAAGATGGCTTCCTCTTCCAGCGCGTCGAGGTGGCGGTTGGAGATGCGCGAGAGCAGTTGCGGTTCGGTACGGGCGTTCATGCGGCCACTTTCTCTTCTTGCTTCACATGCAGGCCGCATTCCTTGGCCTTCTCGTCCTCCCACCACCAGCGGCCGGCGCGGAAGTCCTCGCCGACCGCGATCGCGCGCGTGCACGGCGCGCAGCCGATGCTGGGATAGAAATCGTCGTGCAGCGGGTTGTAGTCGACGTTGTTGGCGCTGATGTAGTGCCACACGTCGCCCCAGGTCCAGTTGGCCAGGGGGTTGAACTTGACGCGCCTGGCGTCGCTGGTGTCGGCCAACGGCACTTCGGCGCGGGCGTTCGACTGCTCGCGGCGCAGGCCGGTGATCCAGGCCTTCTGGCCGGCCAGGGCGCGCTCCAGCGGCTCCATCTTGCGAATGTGGCAGCAGGCCTTGCGCAGCTCGATGCTGCGGTACATGGCGTCGCTGCCTTCCTTGCCGACGAAGTGCACCACCGACTCCTGCACCGGGCGGTAGACCTCCACCGGCGCGCGGGAGCCGGCTTGCGTGCGTTCCAGCAGCGCCAGCGTCTCCGCGTGCAGCGCACCCGTCTCCAGCACGAACACCGGGATGTCCAGTGCCAGGCTGTTGATCAGGTGCGTGACGACGACGTCCTCGGCGCCCAGGCTGGAAGCCTGCTTGAGGCTGCCGGCGTATTCGGAGGCAGCGCGCACCAGCAGCTGCTGCGTTTCCGCCAGCTTGGCCTCGAAGTCCTTCGACGGCCGCGCGTACAGAGCAATGGCGCCCACCGCTTCAGCTCCGGGCGAAGTGCGGTTGCTGCACTTGCACGTCGGCCTGGTAGTACTCGGCGAAGCGGGCGAACTGGCGCTCGGCTTCGGCCGGGTCCTTGCCTTCCTTCAGCACGGCGCTGCTGAAGCCCGTGCGCTGCATCTGCACCAGCTGGTCGATCAGCACGTCGCCGGTGGCGCGGATGTCGCCTTCAAATTTTCTGCGTCGCCGCAGCAGGTAGGCCTGGCTGTAGGCGCGGCCGTCGGTGAACTTGGGGAAGTTCAGTTCTACGCGGTCCACGCCTTCGAGCGAGGCTTCCAGCACGTCGGCATCGTTGCCGATCACCAGGACGTTCAGTTGGTCTTCCGGCACGGCGCCGGCTTGCAGGATGTTGATGGTGCGCAGGGTCACGCGACTTCCCTTTCCACGAAGCGGGCTGCATTGGCCGCGGCCTTGAAAGGCTCGTGGCCGGCGCGGCGCAGGGTGGCGATGAAGGTTTCGGACTTGCCGTCCGCGGCGGGCTGCCGCAGCTGGCGATAGGTGTCGATCAGGGCTTCGATGACGCCGGGCACTTCCTCCTTGGCGAAGGAGGGGCCGACGATCTTGCCGGGGGTGGCGGGGCCGGACAGGTCCGAGCCGTTGGAGCCGCCCAGGGTGATCTGGTACCACTCCTTGCCGTCCTTGTCGACGCCGAGGATGCCGATGTGGCCGGCGTGGTGGTGGCCGCAGGAGTTGATGCAACCCGAGAAATTCAGGTCGATCTCGCCGATGTCCCATTCCTCGTCGAGGTCCTGGAAGCGCTCGGTGATGGCTTCGGCGATGGGCAGCGAGCGCGCGTTGGCCAGCGAGCAGAAGTCGCCGCCGGGGCAGGCGATCATGTCCGTCAGCAGGCCGATGTTGGCGCGCGCCAGGCCCAGCTTGCGGGCCGCGGCCCACAGCTCCGGCAGGTCGTCCTGGTGCACCCAGGGCAGCAGCAGGTTCTGTTCGTGCATGACGCGCGCTTCGCCGGCGGAGAAGCGGTCGGCGAGTTCGGCGACGGCGTCGAACTGGTCGGCCGTGCAGTCGCCGGGGTTCTGGCCCAGGCGCTTGAACGACAGCACCACGGCGCGCAGCCCGGGGTTGCGGTGCGGCAGCACGTTGCGCTGCAGCCAGCGGTCGTACTGCGGGTCGGCTTCGGCGTCGCTGCGGATGATCTCGTGCACGCGCGCGTCCTGCTGCGGGCGCTTGACTTCGGGCGCGACGAAGAAGGCGGACACGCGGTCCAGTTCGGCCTGCGTGATCGTGTGCGGGGCGCCGTCGATCTCGACGATCTGGCGGAACTCCTCTTCCACCTTGTCAATGTATTTCTGGCCCTCGGACTTCACGAGGATCTTGATGCGCGCCTTCCAGATGTTGTCGCGGCGGCCGTACTGGTTGTAGACGCGGATGCAGGCCTCGAGGTAGGACAGCACGTGCTGCCACTCGACGAACTCGCGCACCACGGTGCCGATGATCGGCGTGCGGCCCATGCCGCCGCCCACCAGCACCTTGAAGCCCAGCGCGCCGGCTTCGTTCTTCACCGCCTGCAGGCTGATGTCGTACCAGCCCGTCGCCGCGCGGTCTTCCTTGGCGCCGTTCAGCGCGATCTTGAACTTGCGGGGCAGGAAGGCGAATTCGGGGTGCAGCGCGGCCCAGGTGCGGATGATCTCGGCGAAGGGGCGCGGATCGGCGATCTCGTCGACGGCGATGCCCGCCAGGGCTTCGGTGGTGATGTTGCGGATGGCGTTGCCGCTGGTCTGGATGCCGTGCATGCTCACGCCGGCCAGCAGTTCCATCACGTCGGCGGCCTTGCCGATCGGGATCCAGTTGAACTGCACGTTGGTGCGGGTCGTGAAGTGGCCGTAGCCGTAGGTCAGCTTGGTCACCACCTGGCGGTTGGTCCCCGGCACGGGCACCGGGCCCAGGGCCAGCTGCTTTTCCTGGGATTCGGCCAGCAGCGCCGCGTCCGGCTTGTCGTAGTCGCGGGCCACCGTGCCCAGCGCGCGCAGTTGGGCGCTGGACAGCTCGCCGTAGGGCACGGAGATGCGCGCCATCGGCGCGTAGCGTTGGATGTACCAGCCGTTCTGCAGGCGCAGCGGGCGCAGCTCCTCGTCGCTGAGCGTGCCGGCCTGCCAGCGCTCGAGCTGGTCGCGGAACTGCGCGGCCCGGGCACGGACGAACTGGCGGTCGAATTCTGTGTATTGGTACATGAGAGTCGTTGTGCTGGCCGGTGGGAATCGGCCCGAGCGCTGGACTTTAGGGTGGACCCTTATGGATCCAAACGATTTTTTTCTTCATCGCTTATCTGGATAAGCTTATTCGCGAGGATTGGCGCGGGTTTCCGGGCCATTTCGCGACAGTGGCGGATAAGCCCGTTTGGCCTGCGCGGCCGTGCGCCCGATAATGGCCCGCACTAGAAGAATGCAAGAGGAGTCATGGCGCAGCGGATCTACATCAAGGTGGTGGGCTTCTCCGAGGAGGAGCGGCATGCCCTGAACACCTTGTTCCGGCTTTCCGAGCAGTGCCTGACCATGTACCAGTTGTGGTCGCCGCAGGCGCGCGCGCCGGCTGGCATGGCCCTGCTGGACGGGGACAGCTACGAGGCCCGGCTGGAAGCCGAGTCGCCCCTGAATTCGGGCATGAAGCTCCTGTGGATAGGGGCCGATGCGCCACCCTCGGTCTGGCGCAGCATCGCCCGGCCCTTCCAGTGGCCGGAAGTGATCGAGGCCCTGGATACCGTCTTCAACCCGGGCTCGGTCGACCTGGACCTGGACGTGACACCGTCGGAAGCCCCGGATTCCCTGCCGCCGCTGCCGCCCAAGCTGGCCTTGATCGTCAGCCCCAGCCGGGACGAGCGCCTGTACCTGCGGGCGCGGCTGTCGCTGGCCCACCTGACCCAGGCCGACGAGGCCGAAAGCGGCGCCGAGGCGCTGCAGCTGGCCCGCGGCAAGCAATACGACTTTGCCCTGGTCGATTTCCGGGTGCCGGACATGGACGCCTGGAACCTGCTGCGCCAGCTGAAGCAGGGCAAGCGGCCGATCCAGCACGTGGCCCTGACCAAGGCCCAGCGCTCCTTGCCGGAGCACGTGCGGGCGTGGTGGGGCGGCGCGGAAGCGCTGCTGGATAGCCCGCCGCATCCGCAGCGCTTGAACGCGTGGTTACGACGGCTTTGACAAGCGGCTGACGTCCAGCGCCGCCGCCAGCTTCTTCTCCAGCGGCAGCGGCTCCCCATGCAGCCGCGCCGCAATCAACTCCCCGCACAGCGCCGCGAAGGTCAAGCCGCGCGAGCCCATCGCCGTGCTGACCCACAGGCCGGGTGCCAGTTCGCCCACCAGCGGCCGGCGGTCGACAGAGGTGCAGCGCACGCCGCTCCAGGCGCGCACGCGCTGTTCATCAAACGCTGGTGACAGCGATTCAAGCAGCCCGGGCAACAATTCGCCCAGCCGCTTTCGGTTGGCGACCTGGTCCTCGGCTCGTGGACGCGTGTCCGCGTCGCCCCGCCCATAGGTCGATCCGCTGAACCAGGCCAGGCCGTCCGCCGTCGGGACCCGTGGCAGGAAATGCCCATGGCCGTTCACCGGGAACGAGGGCAGGGCTGCTGCTGCGGCTTCGTCGTGCAAAGCCCAGGACACCTGCCCACGCACCGGGTGGGTGGTGATGCGCCCGGCCAGCAGCGGGCCGCTGGCATGCGCCGCGGCGACCACGACGAGCGGCGCCTCGGCGAGCGTGACGCCATCCGCGTCGCACACCCGCCAGCCGCTTCCGGCTTGCTCGATGGCGTGAACCGGGCAGCCACCGCGAAAGCTCACGCCACGTTGCGCGAGCCAATGGCGCACCAGCGCGCCCGGCCGGACCCACGCCGCGCTGGCATGCCACCAGGCCGCCGTGTCTTCCGAAAGTCTTGCGGCAGCGCGCTGTTCAGTTCTGGCCTCCGCGCTCCACACCTCGAGGCCTTCCACCGCGGGCAGAGTCCGGGCATCGTCCATGCGATGTTCCAGCACGCCCGTGGGCTGCCAGTCCTCATTTCCCAGCCCCGCGCAAGCCTGCAGCGTGATCCGCACGCCGGCGCGTGAAAGGCGCGACAGCACGTTGTCGTCCGGCGACTGGTGCGGCGCCAGCAGGCCCGCCGGCAGCGCTGAAGCGCCGGCCGCCGGCGCCGGTGCGGCATCCAGCACCGTCACCTGCCAGCCGCGCCTGGCCAGGCTGGCCGCCGCCGCCGCGCCGGCCAGGCCTGCGCCGATCACGACGCATTGCGAGGGCGGAAGCGGGGTGGCAGCCCGCATGCCCTTCACGTCCCATTCGGGCGCATAGCGTCCCTGCAGGCAAGCGCGCTTGGGCGGCAGGCCCGCCACCTTGTCGACCCGGAAGCCGCAGGTGGCGAGATCGCGCCGCACCTGGCCGTTGACCGTCCAGGTTGCCAGCGTGGTTCCGGGCCGGCACAGCCGCGCCACGGCCTTCAGCGTGCCCAGCTCCCACATGGCCGGATTGCGCAGCGGCTCGAGGCCGTCCAGGAACACGCTGTCGGCCGCGAAGTCCAGCTCCCGCAGCATGGCGCCCGCATCGCCCACGCACAGCGTGAGCAGCACGCGGCCTTCCTCGAATGAAAAGCGATGGTGGCCGGGCGTCAGGCCCTGCCAGCGCTCGGCAAGCTCCGCGGCCAGCGGCGCGAGTTCCGGCTCGACGAGCAGCAGGTCGGAGGCCGCGACCGGATGCGCCTCGACCGCGGCGAAATGCAGCAGCCCCGGCCGCGCCGGGTCGTCCCGCCAAGCCTGCCAGGCTGCCAGGAAATTCAGCCCCAGCCCGAAGCCGGTCTCGAGGATGCGCCACTGCCGCTGCCCAGCCCAGGCGGCCGGCAGCCCGCAAGCTTGCAGGAAGACGTGGCGCGCCTGTGCCAGCCCGCCGCTTTCGGTGCGATAGCTGTCGTCGTAGCGCGGGCTGCGCGGCGTGCCGTCGTCGCCCCAGGCCACGACCTCGCTCACGGATTTACTGCGAGGGCGGCACGTAGCCGGCGGCCTGGTCCGCGCCGGAGCCGAAGAAATGGTTCTCCATCTGGCGCTTCAGGTACTCGCGGGCGCGCTGGTCCGCCAGGTTCAGGCGGTTCTCGTTGACCAGCATGGTCTGTTGCTTCAGCCACGCCTGCCAGGCTTCCTTGCTGACGCTTTCGTAGAGGCGCTTGCCCAGCTCGCCGGGATAGGGAGGGAAATCCAGGCCTTCGGCTTCGCGGCCCAGTTTGATGCAGTTGACAGTGCGCGCCATGGCGCCTCCAGGAAAAAGGGAATGAGCTTATGTGGATATGCAAAGGAGAAATCTGTCGTTCCCCTTGCCACCACCGGCTTCCAGAATGCGCCCCATCGACACGAGAGACGCTTCATGAGCCAACGCCGCGACTTTATCAAGATTCCCCTGGCCGTCGCCGTGGCCGGCGTCATGTCCCTGAGCGGGCTGCCTTCGATCGCCCAGCCGCTGCAGCTGCTGAACGTCTCCTACGACCCGACGCGCGAGCTGTACGTCGAGTTCAACCAGGCCTTCGCGAAGTACTGGAAAGCCAAGACCGGGCAGGACGTGAGCATCAAGCAGTCGCATGGCGGCTCGGGCAAGCAGGCCCGCTCGATCATCGACGGCCTGGAGGGCGACGTCGCCACGCTGGCCCTGGCCGGCGACACCGACGCACTGGTCAAGCACGGCGGCTGGGTCGCGCCCGACTGGCAGAAGCGCCTGTCCCACAACGCCTCGCCCTACACCTCGACGATCGTGCTGGTGGTGCGCAAGGGCAACCCGAAGAACATCAAGGACTGGGACGACCTGGCGCGGCCGGGCGTCAGCGTCATCACGCCCAACCCCAAGACCTCCGGCGGCGCCCGCTGGAACTACCTGGCGGCCTGGGAATATGCCAGGCGCAAGTTCGGCGGGGAGGCGCAGGCCCGGGACTTCGTGGCCAGGGTCTACAACAACGTGCCGGTGCTGGACACCGGCGCCCGCGGCTCCACGATCACCTTCGCGCAGCGCGGCCAGGGCGACGTGCTGATCGCCTGGGAGAACGAAGCCTTCCTGCTGGAAAAGGAGTTCGGCGCCAAGTTCGACATCGTGGCGCCTTCGCTGAGCATCCTGGCCGAGCCGGCCGTGGCGGTGGTCGACAGGAACGTGGACCGCAAGCACACCCGCGCCGTCGCCGAGGCCTACCTGCAGTACCTGTACAGCGAGGAAGGCCAGGACATCATCGGCAAGAATTTCTATCGCCCCGCCGTCTCGGCGAAGGCGCAGGCGAAGTACGCGAAGCAGTTCCCCAAGCTGAACCTGTTCACCATAGCCCAGGCCTTCGGCGGCTGGGCCCAGGCCGACAAGGAGCACTTCGCCGACGGCGGCAGCTTCGACCAGGTCTACACGCGCAAGTAGGACCGCGGCGAGAATGGGTTTCCCTGCACCAAGGAGAACTCCATGAGCTACCAGATCGCCGTCGTCGTGGGCAGCCTGCGCCGCGAGTCCATCAACCGCCAGCTGGCCGCCGCGCTGGTCAAGATGGCGCCCCAGCAGCTGAACATGGCCCTGGTGCGCATCGACGACCTGCCGCTGTACAACCAGGACGACGAGAAGAACCCGGCCGAGGCGGTGAAGCGGCTCAAGGACGAGGTCGCCAATTCGCAGGGCGTGCTGTTCGTGACGCCGGAGTACAACCGCTCGGTGCCCGGAGTCCTGAAGAACGCGATTGACCACGCCTCGCGGCCCTATGGCCAGAGCGCGTGGGCGGGCAAGCCGGCAGCGGTGATCGGCATGTCGGGCGGCGCGATCGGCACCGCGATGGCGCAGCAGCACCTGCGCAATGTGCTGGCCTACCTCGACATGCCGACGCTGGGCCAGCCGGAAGCCTTCATCCAGAACAAGCAGGGCATGTTCGCGCCGGACGGCAGCATCGCGATCGAGGACACCAAGCAGTTCCTGGGCAAGTTCCTGGACCGCTTCGCCGACTGGGTGAAGCACCACGCGGATCGCGTGGCGAACAAGTGACATGAAAAAGGCCCGCGCGACGCGGGCTGTTTCCTGTCATCCCGGCGGACGCCGGGATCCAAGGATCACGTTGCGGGAACCCAGCCGGGCAGGTTCACGTAATAGCGCGTGGAACGGCCTCCGCCCACCTGCTGCAGCACGCCGAGCGCGTCGAGTGCGATCAGCTCACGCGATGCCGTGGGGCGGGACGTGCCGGTCAGGCCGACGTACTTTCGGGTGTTCATGCCGCCCTCGAAGCCGCCCGAGCCTGCATCAAGCAGCAGATTGACTACCTTCTTCTGCCGCGCGTTCAGCTCCAGGCCCGCGTGGCTGGCCCAGAAGCGGGCTTTCTCCAGCGAGGTGTCGACGACCTTGCTGGCGGCCTCCCAGGCAGCACCCACCTGGGCCACGAACCACGTCATCCACGGCGTGACGTCCAGGCTGCCGTGCTGGGCGCGGCCCAGCTCGCCGTAGTACGCCTCCCGCTGTTCGAGCAGGCGCTGCGAGATCCGGAGCAAGCGCGAGGTCTCGCCGGCGTCGCGTGCCAGGCACAAGTCAACGATGTTGCGGCCGACCCGCCCGTTGCCGTCATCGAACGGGTGGATGGTCTCGAACCACAGGTGCGACAGCGCGGCCTTCACGAGGCTGTCCTGCTCGCTGGCGTTGAACCAGTCCAGGAACAGCTGCATTTGCGCAGCGACTCGTTCGGCCGCTGGGGCCTCGTAGTCCACCGTCTCGCGGCCCGCCGGACCACTGACGACCTGCATCGCTTCCGTGCGATAGGCGGCCGTCTGCACCCGCCGCATGCCGGAGAAGCCCGTGGGGAAGAGAGCCACCTGCCAAGCCTGAAGCCGCTCGTGCGTCAAGGCCTCCGTTGCCTTGACGACCGCGTCGTCCATGATGCTCAGGAGCCCGTCGACGTGCCGCGGCGCCGCGGGCCCCCGGAACGCTGCCGCGGCGCCCAGCCGCTGGGCAACCGAGGAGCGCACGGCCAGCAGGTCCAGTTGCTCGCCTTCGATCGCCGCAGTGGCCACGGCGTCCTGCGCCCATGCTTCGGCGGCCAGCTCCTGGCGCTCCCGGAAACCAAGGACCGCGAGCTTGCCCTCCACGAGGCCCTGGGCCCGGCGCGCCAGGCCGACGTCCTGCGCAACCCGGGCCGCGTCGAAGCGGAGCTCGGGCCAGCCGTCGTGCTGCCAGATGTAGCGAGGCGATTCCATGGCCTATTCGCATCAGATATTGAGTCGAATATAGCCGTCAATCGACTCATGAGTCGAAAAGGCGTTTATTCCAATCAAAATCTGAGTCGAAAAGGCGACTGGATGGGTTCTCCCAGCAAAAAGCCCCTCGCTGCCAGGGCAGGAGGGGCTGCGCGGCCCAGCCGGCGTGAGCCGGAGGAACCGGACGGCGTCAGGCGCGAATGGCCTTCGCCGCTTCGTTCGCGGCAACTTGCGCATGCGTCCGGATCTCGCCGTCCGCCGCCGCCAGGGCCTTGGCCTTCGCCTCTTCACCCATGGCCACGCCTTCGGCACGCACGAAGCGCACGTCGGTGATGCCCAGGAAGCCGAACACCGTCTTCAGGTAGCTTTCCTGGTGGTCCAGGCCGGCCAGCGCCGGGTTGGTCGAGTACACGCCGCCGCGGGTGGAAGCCACGATCACCGTCTTGCCGCCGGCCAGGCCTTGCGGGCCCTTCTCGGTGTACTTGAAGGTGCGGCCGGCCTGCGCGATGCGGTCGATCCAGGCCTTCAGCTGGCTGGGGATCGAGAAGTTGTACATGGGGGCGCCCACCACGATCACGTCCGCGGCCAGGAACTGGCTCACCAGCTGCTCGGACACGACGTTCTCGCGCTTCTGCACTTCGCTCAGGTCCGGGGCGTCCACGCCCAGGCGGAAGCCCAGCGAATCCATGTTCAGGTGGCTCGGCGCGTCCTTGGCCAGGTCGAGGTGTTCGACGGTCGTGCCGGGATGGTTCGCCTTCCACTGGCCCACCACGCGGCGCGTGAGTTCGCGCGAAACGGAGTTGGCGGCGAGGGGACTGGAATCGATTTGCAGCAGTTTCAAGGTCTTCTCCTGTTCGGTGGGAGCGCCAGCGCTCCCCGTGGGAATGAATTGTGGGGATCCATCAATCCCTTGATAAGACGGCAATTTCGGGTTGGATTGTTCTATCCTTGGAACGATGCAGGACTTGAACGACATGTACTACTTCGCCGAAGTGGTCGACCAGGGCGGCTTCGCGGCCGCCGGCCGGGCGCTGGGCATCCCCAAGTCCAAGCTGTCCCGCCGGGTCGCCGACCTGGAAGCGCGGCTGGGCGTGCGGCTCTTGCAGCGCACCACCCGCAAGCTGTCGCTGACCCAGGCGGGCGAGATCTACCACCGGCATTGCGTGGCCATGCGCGAGCAGGCCGAGGCCGCCGACGAGGCGGTGGCCCGGGTGCAGACCGAGCCGCGCGGCACGGTGCGCGTCACCTGCCCGGTGACCCTGGCGCAGACCACGATCGGGCCGGTGCTGCCGCGCTTCCTGGCGGCGCATCCGCAGGTGCGCATCGAGATGCAAGTCACCAACCGGGTGGTCGACCTGGTGCAGGAAGGCGTGGACGTGGCGCTGCGCGTGCGCTCCACCCTGGACGACAGCGGCTCACTGGTGGTCAAGAACCTCGGGCCTACGGGCGGCCTGCTGCTTGCCAGCCCGCAGTTGCTGCAGCGCTTCGGCACGCCCGCCTCGCCCGATGAATTGCGCAACCTGCCGACGGTGGCGATGTCCGCCGCCGACGGCCGCGCGAGCTGGCGCCTGGTCGGTCCCAAGGGGGACGAGCACGAGTTCACCCACCATCCGGTCTATACCGCCGACGACCTGCTGACCTTGAAGTTCGCGGTCATGCAGGGCACCGGCTTCAGCATGCTGCCCGACTACATGTGCCAGGAGGAGATCGAGCGAGGCGAACTGGTGGAGGTGCTGCCAGGCTGGTCGCTGCCTTCGTCCAAGGTGCTGGCCGTCTTCCCCTCGCGCCGCGGCATGGTGCCGGCGGTGCGGCGCTTCCTCGACTTCCTCGGCGACAGCGTGAAGGGCCCGCACATCTGCGACGTGTGATGGATGCCACGCCTGCGCCGCAAGGCGAGTCGTCCGGGTCCGCCAGGTAAACTCAGCTGGCCTTCTTCTGCGCCTTTTGCGCAGCCTTTGCGGCTTTTGCGTCCTGGCTGTTCGGGCTTTTCTCCACGAGTGGCGCCCTAGCAATCGCGCGCTCGTAGACCTCCAGGTACTGCATCGCCGAATCCTCCCACCCGAAGTGCCGCGCCATGCCGTTCGCCTGGATCTTCCGCCAGCGCTGCGGCTCGCGCCAGGCGCGCAGAGCCCGCTGCACGGCGTCGTCCAGGCCGGCCGGGTCGACGCCGGTCATGATGAAGCCCGTGCCGTGCGCCGGGTCGGCGCTGACGTCGGTGACCGAGTCGAGCAGGCCGCCGACCGGCGCCACGATCGGCGGCGTGCCGTAGGCCTGGCTGTACATCTGGTTCAGGCCGCAGGGCTCGAAGCGCGAAGGCATCAGGAAGGCATCGGCGCCGGCTTCGATCAGGTGCGCCAGCGACTCGTCGAAGCCCAGCGTCACCGCCACCTGCTTCGGATGTTTCTGCGCCGCTTCGCGCAACGCCTGCGCCAGCGCCGGGTCACCCTGGCCCAGCACCACCAGTTGCGCGCCCGCCTGCAGGATGCGCGGCAAGGTGGCGAGCACCAGGTCCACGCCCTTCTGCTGCGTGAGCCGGCTCACCAGCGAGAACAGCATGCACTTGGGTTCTGCCGGCAGGCCAACGCGCGCCTGCAGCGCCGCCTTGCACAGCGCCTTGCCTTGCAGGTTGTCGGCGTCGAAGTGGTGCGGCAGCAGCGGGTCGATGCCGGGGTTCCACTGCTTCGTGTCGATGCCGTTCAGGATGCCGCGCAGGTAGGGCGAGCGCGAGCGCAGCACGCCGTCCATGCCGACGCCATGCGCCTGCGTCTGGATCTCGCGCGCATAGGTCGGGCTGACGGTGGTGATGGCGTCGGAAAACTGCAGCGCCGCCTTCAGCATCGACAGCTGGCCCCAGAACTCCACGCCTTCCAGCGTGCGCCAGTGGTGCGGCACGTCCAGCAAATCGGCCGCCCCCATGGGGAACACGCCCTGGAAAGCGAGGTTGTGGATGGTGAACACCGAGGCGGCGGTGCGCTCCGGCAAGGGCGTGGAGCGCGCCTGTGCCAGGTACAGCGGCGCCAGCCCGCAGGGCCAGTCGTTGGCATGGACCACGTCGGCCATCCAGCCGTGCAGCGGCGAATGCGCCGTGCCCAGTTGCGCCGCCACGCGGCTCAGGAGGCCGAAGCGTAGCGCGTTGTCGTGGTAATCGTGGCCGCTCGCGTCGACGTAAGGCCCGCCGGGCCGCTGGTACAGGCCGGGACAGGCCAGCAGCAGCAAGGTGACGCCGTTGTCGGCCTTCACCGGCACCAGCTGCGCGGCCGGCCAGGGGCCCCACGCCGGCAGCTCGACGCCGTCGCCGATCTCGCCGGTGACCTTCATGCCGCGGTAGGCCGGCAGCAGCACGCGGACGTCGTGGCCCAGTGCGGCCAGGGTGGCGGGCAGGGCGCCGCTGACGTCGCCGAGGCCGCCGGTCTTGACCCAGGGCGCGCACTCGGGCGTGGCAAAGAGGATGTTCATGCAGGGGACTCCGGCTGCGCGACCAGCACGGCAAAGGGCAGGCCGCCGGCGCCTTCGAAAACGTTGTTCAGATCCAGGGTGGCGCCATCGCCCGCCGTTGCGGCGCAGTCGGCGCCCGTGAGCCAGTTGCGCCAGCGCCGGAAGCGGCGCAGCGCGCCATCGGGACCCAGGTGCAGCTGCGTGCCGCGCCAGAGCGCGGGTGACCAGCGCCCATCGTCGCCGCGGCACAAGGTATAGGTCAGGCGCGCCGCCACCACCAGCACCGCTTCGCCATCGCAGATGCGGGCGAAGGCCAGCGCGTGTTCGGCGGCGCCGCCTTCCACGCCCAGCGGCAGGTAGCTGGCCTCGCGGAACAGGGTCTTGCGCTCGCGCCGCAGCTGCAGCAAGCGCCAGGTGACCAGCTGCTTCAACCGGCCATCGGCCACCGAGGCGTGCAGGGCGCGCCACTGCTCCGTGTCGGGATGGCCGTTCGCATAAAGCGCACGCAGGCCTTCCAGGTCCGCGGCCAGCTTGCCGAAATCCACGTGGCGCCGGTTGTCGGGGTCGACCAGGCTGAAGTTCCAATGCTCGCAGCCCTGGTACAGGTCCGGCACACCGGGCACCGTGTATTTCAGCGCCACCTGCGCCAGGCTGTTGCGGAAGCCGAAGGGCGCGATGCGCGCGGTGATCTTCTGCAGTTCGTCGGCGAAAGGCGTCGGCTGGCTGGAGCGCAGCACGCCGTCGACGTAGCGCTCCAGCGCGTCCTCGTACTCGCCTTCCGGGCAGACCCAGCTGGTGTTCTGCTTGGCTTCGCGCACTGCCTTGCGCATGTAGTCCTGCACGCGGGTGCGGATGGATTCGCGCTCGGCCTCGCCCGGCGGTCGTGCCGGCCACAGGCCCACCAGGGTCTGGAACAGGAGCCAGACGTCGTTGCCGGTCGGCCAGGTTGCCTTGGAATTGCGCGTCACATACAGCTGCGCCCAGTGCGACAGGCGCAGCAGGCTGTCCTCCCACTGCGCCGGCATTTCGGACAGCACGTCGATGCGCGAGCGCAGGTCCTCGCCGCGCTTGCTGTCGTGCGTGGACGTGCCCAGCATGCAATGCGGCCGGTGCCGCTGGCGCGTGGCATTGGCGAAGTGGAAAGCCGCGATCGACACGCCGAAGCTGCGCGGGTCGCTGCCCACCTCGTTGAGCGACAGCAAGGGCAGGTAGCGGTAGAACGCCGTGTCCTCCATCGACTTCGCCGTCACCGGCGCGGTGTACTGCTGCCAGCGCGCGATGAAGCGCGCCCGCGGCCCGGCCGGCAGGTCCGCGCCTTCGCCTTCGCCCAGCAGCACTTCGCGCAGGTGGGCCAGCACCGTGGCCTCCGAGCCGCCCAGGCGGCGCTCGGCGGCGGAAATGGCCCAGTCGATGTGGCGGCGGTCCATCGCGCTGGCCGGCTCGCCGACGCGCAGGTAGGTGCGGTAGACCGGGAAGGCCGCGGCCACCTCGGCCAGCGCCCAGCGCAGGCGGTTGCGCGTGAAGTCCCAGCGGCGGCGGTTGCTGCGCGTCAGCCGGTACAGCGCGTGCGTCAGCCAGTTCAGCTCCGAGTACAGCGAGGTCTCGATGATCAGCCGCTTGCACTGGTACAGGATCTCGTCGAAGTCGGTGCTCTCGCCGGTGAAGGCGTGGTAGGCCGCGAGCAGCGCGTTCTCGTTGCGCCCTTCGACGAACAGGCCGTTGACCAGGCTGCCGAAGCGGTAGCCGGTGTCGCCGTGCACCGGCCAGTCCTCGGGCAGTGGCTCGTGCTCGGCCTGGATCTTTTCCACCAGCAGGTACAGCGCGCGCGGATGGTGGCCGGCCACCTCGGCCTGGCCGGCGTAGCGCGCCTGCAGCTGCTCGAAGTAGTGCTGCGGGTCGCTCAAGCCGTCGGGGTGGTCGATGCGCAGTCCCGTGAGCATGCCGTCCTGCAGCCAGTGCAGCACCTTGCGGTGCGTGGCCTCGAATACCTCGGGCTTCTCCATGCGTAGCGCGGCCAGCGTGTTGACGTCGAAGAAGCGGCGGTAGTTGACGTCGTCGCTCGCCACCCGCCAGTCGGCGAGGCGGTAGGCCTGCGCGCGGATCAAGCGGTCCAGCGCGTCGAAGCTGGAGGGTTCGCCGGCCTGGCCGTTCAGGCGCTGCACGCAGGCCTCGATCCAGCGCGCCAGCCACTCGTGCCTCTGCGCCAGTCGCGCCAGTTGCCGCTTGTAGACGGCGCTGTCGCGCACGCGGGACGCGCGACCCTCGGGCGTGGGCACGTCGCGCGAGGGCAGGCGGCCGAAGGAGTCGAGCAGGGCGCCCACCACCGCATGGCTGTCGCCCTCGCTGTCGTCGCGCGCGGGCGGCGCGGGCAGGGTCGCCAGGATCTCCGGGTAGCTGGCCGGGTCCAGCGGGAAGCGATGGTCCCAGTAGTGCAGGCGGAACTCGCCGTCCTCGGGCGCGAAGTGCAGCTGGATCTCGCCGGCTTCCAGCACCTTGCCGTACTGGTCACCCAGCACCGGCAGCAGCAGTCGGCCGGCCAGGTCCGGCTGCGCCGGGTTCCATTCGATGTCGAAGAACTCCGCGTGCGGCGAGCCGCGTCCGTGCTCCAGCACGTCCAGCCACCAGGCGTTGTCCGCTTCCAGCACGCCCATGTGATTGGGCACGACGTCGAGGATCTGCCCCATGCCGTTGCGGCGCAAGGCCTGGCACAGGCGCCCATGCGCTACTTCGTCGCCCACTTCGGGATTGAGTTCGCCGTGGTCGACGATGTCGTAGCCATGGGTGCTGCCAGGCCGCGCGCGCAGGTAGGGCGAGCTATAGAGGTGGCTCACGCCCATCGCCCGCAGGTAGGGGATGGCCTGTGTGACCTGTTCGAAGGTGTTGCCCTTGTGGAACTGCACGCGATAGGTGCCGCAGGGAATGAGCGCGGTGTCCAGCGCCGGCAGCTCTCGCGGTGCCTGCGCGGCGATGCTGGGGCCGCTGCGCGCTTCGCGCAGCACCTGTGTCACCGAGGCCCAGCGTGGGTCGCTGCCCAGGCCTTCCAGGGTCACCGAGAGCTTGCGCCGCCAGTTGGGGAAGCGGTCCTCGGTGGTGCCCGGCACGTTGACCTGCAGCACCTGGCCGGTGACGTCTTCCAGCTGCACCCCCACCAGCCAGCAGGGCGTGCGGGCCAGGAAGGCGTAGACCGCATCGGTGAAGCCCGGCGTGGCGTCGGGCAGCGAGGTCGGCTGCACGCTCACGCCCTCGGGCAGCAGCTGTTCGCGCTCCAGCGCCATCAGCAGGCGGGCGCGGTCCTGCGCGCGGCTCAGCACGTGCTCTTCGCGCGCCTGCGGGTTCGGGTACAGCTGCAGCCTGGTGGCGAGCTCGATGTCCTCGCCCAGCCAGAAGCCGCGCAAGGTCGGCAGGTCGTGCGTGCTGAACACCGCCAGCGCCTGCGGCAGCCAGTTCGCGGGCGGGCGGAAGCCGCCGTCGTCCTCGCGTTCGAACAGCAGCGGGCGGTACGACAGCAGGCTGCCTTCGCGCATGGCCTCGCGCATGCGCGGCGCCACGTTGCCGAGGTCTTCGCCGATCACCATGCATTCGTGGCGCCGGCTTTCCAGCGCCAGCACGCCCATCAGGTCTTCCAGCGGGTATTCGACGTAGGTGCCGCCGTCCGGGCCGGTCCAGAACAGGCGCATCAGCGCCATCGCGTGGTCCAGCCGCAGCGCGCCGCAGTGCCGCATGTTGGCGCGCAAGGTGTCGATGAAGGGCTGGTAGCGCGCCTGCTGCAGCCGGTGCGGGCTCCAGGGCGGCAGGCCCCAGTCCTGGCCCTTGACCGCGAGCGGGTCGGGCGGCGCGCCGGCATGCATGCCCAGCGCGAACAGCTCGTGCTCCATCCAGGTCTCGGCGCCGCCGCCGTTGACGCCCACGGCCAGGTCGCAATACAGGCCGATGCCCATGCCGCGCGTGCGCGCGTAGCGCTGGCAGGCTTCCAGCTGCAGCTCCGCCAGCCATTGCAGCCAGAAGCGGTACTGCACGTCGGAGGCATGCTCGCTGGCGAAGGCGCGGGTCGCTTCGCCGCCCGGGTCGCGATATTCCTGCGGCCAGGCCGGCCAGCCCCACACGTTGGCGTCGGCCGCGTGCAGGTGCTCCTGCAAGGCCTCGAACAAGGCGTGGCGGCCCAGCGTGGATTCGCGCTCGCGCACGTAGCGCAGGAAGTGCGCGCCGCGCGAATGGTCCTTGTGCAGCTCGTGGCGTTCGAAGTGCTGCCACAGCAGGCGCAGCACTTCTCCCTTGGCCGCTGCGGTGCCGGGGTAGTCCACCATCTCGGCGTCGCGCAGCGCGCGCAGCCGCTCCTGGAAGGTCTCGGACTGCACCTTCTGCGTGGCTTCCTCGCAGCCGCTCAGGTCCACCAGCGTCTGCACGTCCAGGTAGATCGGGTTCAGCGCCTTGCGGCTGGACGGGCTGTAGGGGCTCGCAGCCGCCGGGTTGTGCGGGAAGAGGGCGTGCAGCGGGCTCAGGCCGAGGAAGCTCGCGCCCTGGTGGGCCGCGGCGTCGCACAGCCGGCGCAGGTCGCCGAAATCGCCGATGCCCCAGTTGCGCGAGGAGCGCAAGGCATAGAGCTGGATCGTGCAGCCCCACCAGCGCTCGCCCTCGTGCAGAGGCGCCGGAACGTAGGAGTGGCGCGGCGCGGCGACGACGCGGCAGTACTCTCCCTCCGGTGCGCCTTGCAGCGTGAGGCGGTAGTAGCCCATGGCGAGGTCGGCGGGCAGCGTGATGGTGCCCTGGCCTTCTGCATGCTGCAAGTCGCCCGTTGCAATGGGAGCGCCGCCGTCCTCGGGCGCCAATTGCCATTGCGCGGCCTGTGCATCCTCGCAGGCCCATTGCAAGGTGATCGGCTCCTGCTCGTGGCCGACGTGGACGGCCGGCAGGCCGAGATGCTGCCGCGGCGGCTCGCGGCCATCGCCGCGTACCGATTCGATCGCGCGGCGCAGGACTTCCTCGGAAACCAGTTCCTCGTTGCCCCAGAAGCCGTGGTAGCGGTCGGTGATGCCGAGGCTGCGCGCCTCCTCCGCCAGAGCGGCCCGTTCGAGCTCCCCCGGAGCATTCACTGCGTGATCTCCGCGCCCAGCAGCCAGCGCGCCGCGAAGGGCGGCCACTGGCCGGGCGGCTGGCTGGCGGGCCAGCGGTGGCTGAACACGCAGTTCGCTTCGACCGGGCCCAGGTGCTGCGGCGGCACGGCGATGGGGGCGGCGCCGAGGTTCAGCTCCAGCGACAGCATCTGGCCATCCGCATAGCGCCACTGCACCGCCAGCCCGTGCTCGCCGATGCGCTGCACGCTGTGCTTGCCGGTGAGCAGCTGCGCCTGCCGCGGCGTGATGCAACTGCGGCGCGCCTCCACGGCGGCACGCACGTTGTCGCGCCAGGCCCGGCCGGCTTCGCTGTGCGCCTGCGCGGCGTCAGGCCGGCAGGCAGCGAAGGTGGCCGCGCTGCAGGGATCCGGCAGGTCCTCGGCGTGGTCGTGCCCGAACTCGCGCTTGCGCCCTGCGCGTACCGCTTCGCGCAGCTTGCCTTCCCAGTCGGCGAAATAGAGGAAGGGCGCTTTCGCGCCGGACTCCTCGCCGAGAAACAACATGGGAATGGCCGGCGTCAGCAGCGCCAGCAAGGTCGGCAACTGCGCCGCTTCCGGCGGCACCAGCTGCGACAGGCGCTCGCCGCGCGCGCGGTTGCCGACCTGGTCGTGGTTGTGCGCGAAGTTGACGAGCGTCGTCAGGTCCTGCGCCGGTGCCGCGTGCACATGCTTGCGGGCGCCGCCGGGCTTGCGTTGCGAACCCTCGAACACCATGCCGTGCGTGAACGCTCGTCCCAGCAGGTCCAGCGGATCGACACCGTAGTCGTGGTAGTAGCTCTGCGTCTCGCCGGTCAGCGCCACGTGCAGCGCATGGTGGAAATCGTCGTTCCACTGTGCGTCGTAGCGGCCCGGCGGCTCGGACCGGGCCAGCAGGCGCCAGTCGTTGTCCTCGTTCTCCAGCACCAGGTGCACGTGCCGGCCGTGCGTGGCCTTGCGCACGGTGGCGGACAGCTCCTCCAGGATGTGCGGCGTGCTGCTGTCGCGGATGGCGTGCACCGCGTCCAGCCGCAGGCCGTCGAAGCGGTACTCCTGCAGCCAGTAGAGCGCGTTGTGGATGAAGAAGTCGCGCACCGGCCGGTTGTCCGGCCCGTCGAAGTTGATCGCAGCGCCCCAGGGGCTGGAATGCGTCTGCGAGAAGAAGCCGGGCGCATACGCGTGCAGGTAGTTGCCGTCGGGCCCGAAGTGGTTGTAGACAACGTCCAGGAACACCATCATCCCGAGGCGATGCGCTGCCTGCACCAGGTGCTTCAGGTCGTCGGGTGCGCCATAGGCGTCATGCGGCGCGAAGGGCAGCACGCCGTCGTAACCCCAGCCGAAGCGGCCGCCGAAGTTGCTGACCGGCATCAGCTCGATGGCCGTGATGCCGATGTCCGCCAGCTCGCGTAGCCGCGCTTCGGCTGCGCGAAAGGTGCCCTCGGGCGTGAAGGCGCCCACGTGCAGTTCGTACAGCACCACTTCGTTCCAGGGCCGGCCGGACCAGCCGGCGTCCCATTCGAACTGGCGCGGGTCGACGACCGCGCTGGGCCCGTGCGGTCCCTCGGGGTTCTGGCGCGAAGCCGGGTCGGGCACCAGCAGCTGGCCGTCGATGCGCCACTGGTAGACGCTGCCGGCCGCCGCCTCGGCCAAGGTGCATTCCCACCAGCCCTCGGCGTCGGCTTCCGCCGGGTGCGCTATCGCGCGCCCCGCCGCGTTGGGCGCGAAGGAGAGTTCCGCGCTGCGCGCGGCTGGCGCCCAGAGCCGGAAGGTGGCGCCGCCCGCGTGCAGGCTGGCGCCGAAAGGCATCTCGTGCTGGCACCGCATTCTTATTCCCTCGGTTTCTGCGTCAGCAAGGCCATGGAATGGGGCAGCATCTCCAGCTTGGCGCCGGGCGCGTAGCGGCGCGCCGCGGCCTCCTCGAAGTGGCCTTCCCCAGTGTAGATGCGCAGGGCCCATTCCTCCTCGTGGCCGGGCACCTGCGGCAGCGTGAAGGTGGCCTCGTCGCCGGTGGCGTTGAAGACCAGCAGCACCGAGCAGCCGGGCTCTTCCTCCGGATGCGCGTAGCGGCAATCGAGCACGGCGGCCACGCAGCGCACGGCCGGGTTGGTCCATTCCTCGCCCGTCATCTCCAGGCCCCAGACGCTGTACCAGCCGATGTCGCGCCGGCCCGCTTCGTCCGGGCGGCCCGTCAGCCAGGCGTTCCGGCGCAGCACCGGCAGCTCGCGCCGCAGCCGGATCACGTCGCTCGTGAAGGCGATCAGCGGATCGCTGCGGCGCGCCTTGCTCCAGTCGAACCAGCTTACCGGGTTGTCCTGGCAGTACGCGTTGTTGTTGCCGCCCTGGGTGCGGCCCATCTCGTCGCCGCCCAGCAGCAGCGGCACGCCGCGCGAGGCGAACAGCGTGGTGAGGAAGTTGCGCTTCTGGCGCTCGCGGAAGGCCAGGATCTCGGGGTCGCCGGTCGGCCCTTCGACGCCGCAGTTCCAGCTGCGGTTGTGGCTTTCGCCGTCGCGGTTGTCCTCGGCGTTGGCCTCGTTGTGCTTCTCGTTGTAGCTCACCAGGTCCTGCAGGGTGAAGCCGTCGTGCACGGTGATCAGGTTGATGCTGGCGCGCGGCGGCCGCCGCGAGTGGCCGTAGATGTCGGCCGAGCCGCAGAGCGCCGCGGCGAAGTCGCCCAGGCTGCCTTCCTCGCCCCGCCAGTAGTCGCGCACGCGGTCCCGGTATTGCCCGTTCCATTCGCTCCAGCCGATGGGAAAGCCGCCCACCTGGTAGCCGTTCTCGCCCAGGTCCCAGGGCTCGGCGATCATCTTCACGTGCTTGAGAACTGGGTCCTGCGCCACCGCCGACAGGAAGGGGCCGCGATGGTCGAAGCCGCCGCTGGCGTTGCGCGCCAGCGCCGGCGCCAGGTCGAAGCGGAAGCCGTCCACGTGCATCTCCTGCACCCAGTAGCGCAAGCTGTCCATGCACAACCGCAGCATCGCCGGGTGGCTGGTATTGAGCGTGTTGCCGGTGCCGGTGTAGTCGACGTAGTGGCGGTAGTCGTCGGTAAGGCGGTAGTAGCTGCGGTTGTCCAGGCCCTTGAAGGCGAGGGTGGGGCCGAGGTGGTTGCCTTCGCAGCTGTGGTTGTAGACCACGTCCAGGATCACCTCGATGCCGGCCCCATGCAGCGCCTTCACCATCGTCCGGAATTCGTCCGGCTGGCCCTTGGAAAGGTAGCGCGGGTCCGGCGCGAAGAAGCCGATGCTGTTGTAGCCCCAGTAGTTGGCCAGCCCCAGTTCGACCAGCCGGCGTTCGTCGTTGAAGGCGTGCACCGGCAGCAACTGCACCGCCGTGATGCCCAGCGCTTTCAGGTGCGCGACGGCCGGTTCGCTGGCCAGGCCCAGGAAAGTGCCGCGCACTTCCTCGGGCAAGTCCGGCAACTGCTTGCTGAAGCCGCGCACGTGGACCTCGTAGAAGACGCTGTCTTCCATCGGCGTGCCGGGCGGGCGGTCCTTGCCCCAGTCGAAGCGGGAGTCCACGATGACGCACTTGGCGGCGTAGGCGGCGTTGTCGCGCGTGTCCATGTGCAGGTCGCGCTTGTCCTGGCCGAGCGGGTAGCCGTATTGCCAGGCGGCGCCGCGCAGCGGGCGGTCCAGCGCCTTGGCGTAAGGGTCGAGCAGCAGCTTGTAGGGGTTGCAGCGCCAGCCGTGCAGCGGCTCGTAAGGGCCGTGCACGCGCAGGCCGTAGCGTTGCCCGGCCCGCAGGCCGGGCACGAAGCCGTGCCAGATGTCGTCGGTGTGGCCGGGCAGGATGACGCGGCGCTCTTCGCGCTCGCCACCCTCCGCGAACAGGCAGAGCTCCACCCTTTCGGCGGAGCTGGCATAGACGGCGAAGTTGACGCCGCCGGCCTCCAGCGTGGCGCCGAGCGGCCAGGGCCGCCCGGCTGCGCAGGCTGCAGGTGCTCCGGACTCGGCCGGTGGATTGCTGACGCGGGGAGAGCGGGATGTAGCGACGGCTTGCGCCGTCATGCAAGCATCTCCATCATGCGGGTGGATTCTTCGCCCAGCGTGGCACTTTCGTCAATCTGCGCCAGGAAAGGCGACTGCGCGCGGCGCACCGGGAAGTAGCCGGCCGGCACCACGACGATGCCGTTGGGCGTGACCGGGAAGCGCTTGCGGTCCTGCTCCAGGTTGAAGCCGATCCGCTCTTCCGGCGGCACGTCGTTGTCCTGGTCGATGATGGCGCGCCGCACCTGAGCGCCGCGGCCGATGCGCGAACGCTCCATCACGATGCAGTGTTCCAGCCGGGCGTTGCGCTCCACCAGCACCGAGCGGCGCAGCATCGCATGGTCCAGCGTGGCGCCGTCGACGATGCTGCCGGAGCCCACCACCGAGCGGTTGATGACGCCGTTCTCGATCTGCGCCGATTCCGCCTGGTCCGGGCTGGCGTAGATCGGCCAGCGGCGGTTGGTCATGCGGAAGCGCGGCTGCGCGCCCAGCGTGTCGAAGTGCGCCTGGTAATAGGCGTCGATGGTGCCGACGTCGCGCCAGTAGGCGTGCTCTTCGTAGGGCTCGGTGCCCGGGATGATGTTGGTGGCGAAGTCGTAGGCCACCAGCTTGTGGCTCTTCACCATCGACGGCAGGATGTGCTTGCCGAAGTCGGTCTCGCCGTTGTCGTGCATGCGCTTCAACTGCTGCAGCAGCACGTCGGCGTTGAAGATGTAGTTGCCCATCGAGGCCAGCGCGTGCGTGCGGCTGCCCGGCATGGGACGCGCGCTCTTCGGCTTTTCCTTGAAGTCGACGATGCGGTGGTTGTCGTCGACGTCGACGATGCCGAACTGGTCGCACTCGCGCAGTTCCACCGGCAGGGTCGCCACGCTGGCGTGGGCGTTGCTCTTGATGTGGAAGTCGATCATCTGCCGCACGTCCATACGGTAGATGTGGTCGGCGCCGAACACTGCCACGATGTCCGGCTGCATGCTCTCGATCAGGTGGATGTTCTGGTAGACCGCGTCCGCCGTGCCCTGGAACCATTCCGGCCCGTTGCGCATCTGCGGCGGCACCACGGTGATGAACTGCTGCGGCATGAAGCGCGCCATGGTCCAGGTCTGCCGCACGTGCTCGATCAGCGACTGTGACTTGTACTGGACCAGCAGGTAGGTGGAGTAGATCTCCGAGTTCACCAGGTTGGACAGCACGAAGTCGATGATGCGGTGCTTGCCGTTGAACGGCACCGCGGGCTTGCAGCGGTTGGCGGTCAGCGGATGCAGGCGCGAGCCTTCGCCTCCGGCCATCACGAAGGCCAGGACGTTTCTATTGGCGGGCATGGAAATCTCCCTGAGGGGGTGCAGTCGTTGGAATGGGGCGGTTCGAGAGGATCACGGTGCCCAGGGGCGGCACGGCGACGAGGGCGCTGGCCGGCCAGCCGCCCACCGGTTGGGGCGACGCTTGCACGCGCCCGAGGTTGCCGATGCCGCTGCCGCCATAGACAGCCGCATCGCTGTTGAGGACTTCATGCCATTCGCCCGCTTCGGGCATCGCGACGCGCAGCGCGGGCCGCGGTTCGGCGGTCAGGTTGCAGATGACGACGGCGCTGCCCTCGCCGGGGCCGGCGCGGCGCAGGAAGGTGAGGATGGTGCTCTCGTGGCGCTCGCAGGGGATCCAGCTGAAGCCCTCGCCGTCGAAGTCGTGCCGGTGCAGCGCAGGCAGCTGCTTGTAGACCGCATTGAGGTCGGCGATCCAGCGCGCGACGCCCGCATGGAAGGGGCGTGCCCACAGGTGCCAGTCGAGCGTGCGCTCGTGGTGCCATTCCTCGTACTGCCCGAACTCGCCGCCCATGAAGAGCAGCTTCTTGCCCGGGTGCGCCCACATGTAGCCATACAGGTTGCGCAGGCCCGCGAAGCGCTGCCACTCGTCACCGGGCTGGCGGCGCAACAGGCTGCCCTTGCCGTACACCACCTCGTCGTGCGACAGCGGCAGGATGAAGTTCTCGTGGAAGGCGTAGACCGCGGAGAAGCGGATGTCGTCGCCGTGCCAGTGCCGGTAGAAGTGCGGCCGCGAGAAGTAGCGCAGCGTGTCGTTCATCCAGCCCATGTTCCACTTCATGCCGAAGCCCAGGCCGCCGAAGTGCACGGGCCGCGAGACCGCGGGCCAGGCGGTGGATTCCTCCGCGATCATGTGCACGTCGGGGTAGTGCGCGTAGATCGTCGTGTTCAGGTCCTGCAGGAAGCGCACCGCGTCGTGGTTCTGGTTGCCGCCATGCTGGTTGGGGATCCACTCGCCGTGGCGGCGCGCGTAATCCAGGTACAGCATCGACGCGACCGCGTCCACGCGCAGGCCGTCGAAGTGGTACTTCTCCAGCCAGAACAGCGCATTGCTGATCAGGAAGTCGCGCACCTCGTAGCGGCCGTAGTTGAAGATCAGGCTGTTCCACTCGGGGTGGAAGCCGCGCCGCGGGTCCTCGTGCTCGTACAGCGCCGTGCCGTCGAAGCGCGCCAGCGCGTGCGGGTCGGCCGGGAAGTGCGAAGGCACCCAGTCGAGGAACACGCCGATGCCCTGCTGGTGCAGCGTGTCGACGAAAGCCATCAGGTCCTGCGGCGTGCCATAGCGCGAAGTCGGCGCGAAGTAGCCGGTGACCTGGTAGCCCCAGGAGCCGTAGAAGGGATGCTCGGCGACGGGCATCAGCTCCACGTGCGTGAAGCCCATGTTGTGGCAATGCACGGCCAGGCGCTGCGCGAGTTCGCGGTAGTTGAGGAAGCGGCCGTCCTCTTCGCGCTGCCAGGAGCCCAGGTGCACTTCGTAGATGGACATCGGCTGCTCGTGGCCCTGGCGCTGCCCGCGCGTGCGCATCCACTCGCCGTCGTTCCAGTCGTACGCCAGGTCCCAGACCTGCGAAGCCGTGCCGGGCGGATGCTCCATGCGGAAGGCATACGGGTCCGCCTTGTCCATCCAGTGGCCCCAGGCGTTCTCGACGCGGTACTTGTAGCAGTCGCCGGCGCGCGCGTTGGCGATGCGGCCGGTCCAGCGGCCGCTGCCGTCGTCCATGCGGCGCAGCGGCTCGCAATGCCAGTTGTTGAAGGCGCCGATGACGCCGACGTTGTGCGCGTTCGGGGCCCACACCGTGAACCAGGTGCCTTGATCCGTGGGGTGCGCGCCCATCACCTCGAACTGGCGATGGTGGTGGCTGGCGTAGCGCTGCCGCGAGGGCTCGCCGGCGGGGCCGTTTCCTGATGCGTGGGGGTCCGTCTCGGACAACTGTGAAGTCATGTCCTCTGCTCGTTCTGAGCAGGCCATTCTGAAGATGGCCACGCGCGCAGCGTGAAGGATGCACAGATCAAGCGGCGTAGGTCGTTACCTACAGCCGGAGCAGACGGCCACGGTCATGCGGCCGTCATGTGGCGACTACGCCGAGTACGCTTCAGCCGCAGGGTGCGGAAACGCTAGACCCCGAGGTAATGCCCGAGCAACTGCGGCTGCGACCGCAGGTCGCCGGAGCTGCCTTCATACACCACTTCACCCTTGACGAGGATGACGTTGCGGTCGCTGACCTGCGTGACGTGCTTCCACGCCTTGTCGACGATGACGCTGGAGATGCCGCTCTCGCGGATCAGGCCGCAGATGCGCCAGATCTCGCGCGCGACGAGGGGCGCGAGGCCCTCCGTGGCTTCGTCGAGGATGAGCACGTCGGGGTTGGTCATCAGCGCGCGGCCGATGGTCAGCATCTGCTGCTCGCCGCCGGACAGTTGCTGCCCGCCGTGGCCCAGCCTTTCGCGCAGGCGCGGAAAGGTTTCGAGCACGCGCTCGTAGGTCCAGTCGCGCTGGCCCTGCGTGCCGGGCCGCGCGGCCATCAGCAGGTTTTCCTTGACGCTGAGGTTGCCGAAGATGCCGCGGCCTTCCGGCACGTAGGCAATGCCGAGTTGCGCGGCTTCGTAGGCTGGCCGGCCCAGCGTGGTGCGGCCTTTGACCTCGACGCTGCCGGCGCGCGGCCGCACGATGCCCATGAGCGACTTCAGCAGCGTGCTCTTGCCCATGCCGTTGCGGCCCATGAGGCCGATGGTCTCGCCGCGGTCCACGTGGAAGTCGATGCCGCGCAGGATGTGGCTCGCGCCGTAATAGGTCTGCAGGCCGCGTGCTTCGATCAGGCGTTCAGCCATGGGCGGCTTCCCCTTCGCCGAGGTAGGCGGACTGCACGCTGGCGTCCGCGCGCACCTGCGCCGGCGTGCCGCCGGCGATGACCTGGCCGTTGACCATCACCGTCAGGTGGTCGGCCAGCGCGAAGACGGCGTCCATGTCGTGTTCGACCAGCAGCATCGCGTGGTCCTGCTTCAGGCGCAGCAGCAGGGCGACCATGCGCTCCGCTTCGGCCGAGCCCATGCCAGCCAGCGGTTCGTCCAGCAACAGCACGCGCGGTTCGGTGGCCAGGGTCATGGCGATTTCGAGCTGCCGCTGCTCGCCGTGGCTGATGGCCGCGGCGACGAAGTCGCGCCGAGGCTGCAGGCCGGCGAGCTCCAGCGCGCGTTCGGCGCGCTCGTTGGCTGCGCGCACTTTGCTCGCCAAGGTCAGCCAGCGCGCGGCATGCGGCGTGCGCGATTGCGCGGCCAGGCGCACGTTCTCCCACACCGTGAAGGGCAGGAAGATGTTGGTCTTCTGGTAGCTGCGGCCGAGGCCCGCGCGCGAAATGCGCTCGGGACTCCAGCCGGTGACGTCGCGGCCGGCAAGCTCGATGCCGCCTTCGGTGGGTGCGAGGTCGCCGGAAAGCAGGTTGGTCAGGGTCGACTTGCCGGCGCCATTGGGGCCGATCACCGCATGGATGCGGTCGCGCCAGAGGTCGATGGTGACGGCGTTGACGGCGGCCAGGCCGCCGAAGCGCTTGGTGAGGCCGCGGGCGGAGAGGAGGACTTCACTCATGCGCCAGTCCTTCCCCGCCCGTCTCGACATTTTCGTTCTTGCGGGTTTGACGCGATGCGAATCCACCCAGCAGGCGATCCAGCGCCCCCAGCAACCCCCGCGGCGCAAACGTCACCACCAGCACGATGAACAGCCCCATCCACAACTGCCAGTGCTTGCCCGCATCGAAGCCGCCGACCGTGGGCAAGTCCTTGAACAGGTGCAGCAGGTACTCGAAGGCAAACGCGCCGACCACCGCGCCGGCGAAATTGCCCATGCCGCCCAGGATGACCATCATGATCGCGTGCGCGCTCATGTGGAAACCCATCAGCTCCGGGTTGACGAAACCGGTCTGCGCGCCCCACAGGTAGCCCGCCAGTCCTGCCAGCGCACCGGCGAGGGTGAAGGCCGACAGCTTGTAGCCGAAGGTGCCGAAGCCCATGGCACGCATGCGGTGCTCGTTGACACGGATGCCGGCCAGCGCGCGCCCGAAGGGGCTGAACAGCAGCCGCCGCAGGAAGCCGTACACCAGCAGCAGCACCGCCAGTGTGAACCAGTAGAAGACGCGCTTGTCCTCCAGGTCGAACAGGCCCGCGTCCGGCTTGAAGTTGATGTACAGGCCGTCCGAGCCGCCCAGCACCTTGTTGTCGAAGAACAGGTAGAACACCATCTGCGCGAAGGCGAGGGTGACCATGATGAAGTAGATGCCCTGCGTGCGGACGACGACGAAGCCGATCACCAGCGCGGCCAGTGCCGACGCGCCCACGGCGACGGGCAAGGTCCACCACAGGCTGGCGGCATGGTCCTGCGGCATCACGAAGGCGAGCGTGTAGCCGGCCAGCCCGAAGTAGGCGGCGTGGCCCAGCGACACCAGGCCCGTCACGCCCTGCAGCAGGTCCAGGCTCATGGCGAAAATGCCGAGGATCATCATCCGCGCGACCATCTGGATGTAGAAGTCGGTCGCGACGAAAGGGAACACGGCCAGCGCGGCCAGCGCCAGCGCGAGCACGACGTACACGCTGCGGGGCAGCTTTTCGAGGCGGGAGGCAGCCAGGGTCATTGCTTGAACAGCCCCTGCGGTTTCCAGAGCAGGACCACCGCCATCAGCACGTAGACCAGCATGCTGGCCACCTGCGGCAGCAGCACCTTGCCGAAGGTGTCGACCAGGCCGACCAGCAGGGCCGCGATGAGCGCGCCGCGCACCGAGCCGATGCCGCCGATGACGACGACCACGAAGCACATGATCAGCACCTGCGCGCCCATGTTCGGGTACACGCTGGAGACGGGCGCGGCGATCATGCCGGCCACGGCGGCCAGGCCCACGCCCAGCGCGAACACGATGGCGTGGATGAACTTGATGTTGATGCCCAGCGCTTCGGTCATCTCGTGGTTGAAGGCGCCGGCGCGGATCTTCATGCCCAGGCGGGTCTTCGAGATCAGCAGGTAGAGGCCGATGGCCAGCGCGACACAGATGCCGGACATGAAGAGCCGGTAGACGGGATAGGACAGCGTATCGGTGAGGCGGATCGAATCCCCCAGCAGCGCCGGCACGGTGACGCCATGCACCTCGTCGCCCCAGAAGATGGAGCGCAGGTCCTCGAAGATGTAGATGAGGCCGAACGTGAGCAGCACCTGGTCGAGGTGGTCGCGCCGGTAGAAGTGGCGGAACAGGATGCGTTCCTGCGCGAGCCCGAACACCACCGACAAGGCCGTGCCCAGCACGATGGCCAGCGCGAGGCTGCCGGTCTTGCTGGCGAGGGACCAGGCGAGATAGGCGCCCAGCATGTAGAAGCTGCCGTGGGCGAGGTTGACCACGCCCATGATGCCGAAGATGAGCGTCAGACCGGCGGCCAGCATGAACAGCAACAGCCCGTACTGCACGCTGTTCAGGAGCTGGATGAGGAAGTTGGCGATATCCAAAGGATCAGGCGTTCATCCGGCAACCCGCGCCGGAATCCGCCACCGCCTTGGCGGCGATGCCCAGCACCTTGTTTTCGCCCTTTTCCACGCGGCGCAGGTACATGTCCTGGATCGGGTTGTGGGCCTTGCTCATCGTCCACTTGCCGCGCGGGCTGTCGATGACGCCGGTTTCCATGGCCTTGTACAGGGCCTGCTTGTTGCCGACGTCGCCCTTGACCGCCGCCAGGCCTTGCACCAGCAACTGGCCGCTGTCGTAGCCCTGGACCGCGTAGACGTCCGGCTGCAGCTTGAACATCTTCGCGTAGGCCAGGCGGAATTCGTGGTTGCGCGGGATGTCCAGCGAGTCGCTGTAGTGCAGCGTGGTCATCACGCCTTCGGCGGCCGGGCCGGTGGCATCGAGCACGCCCTCGGTCAGGAAGCCCGAGCCCCACAGCGGGATCTTGTCCTTCAGGCCGGCCGCCGCGTAGTCCTTCATGAACTTGACGGCCGGCGCGCCGGCAAAGAAGCAGGCCACGGCATCGGGCTTGAGCGAGGCGATCTCGGTCAGCAGCGCCTGGAATTCGACTTGCGGGAAGGGCAGGCCCAGTTCCTTGACGACGGTGCCGCCGGCCTTGGTGAAGCTGTCGCGGAAGCCTTCGAAGGCCTGGTCGCCGGCGGCGTACTTGTGCGTGATCCACACGGCGCGCTTGATGCCCTTGTCGAACATCGGCTTGCCCAGCGCCAGCGTCGGCTGCGAGTTGGTGAACGAGGTGCGGAACACGTTGGGCGCGCACAGCGCACGGGTGGCTTCGTGCACGCCGGCGTTCGGGATGATGTTCAGCACGCCGCTTTCGCGCGCCACCTTGTGGATGCCCATCTGCACGCCGGAGTGCACCGTGCCGATCAGGACGTCGACCTTGTCCCGCTGCACCAGGCGGCTGGCGTTCTCCACGCCCTTGGACGGTTCGGATTCGTCATCGACCTTGAACCACTCGATCTCGCGGCCGCCCAGCTTGCCACCCTTTTCGTTGATGGCCATCCGCACGCCGTTCTCGATAGCCACGCCCAGCGCCGCATACGCACCGGTGTAGGGCAGCATGAAGCCCACGCGGATCTTGTTGGACTGCGCGCGCACGATTTCGGGCAGCAGCAGGCCGGTGGATGCGGCGCCTACGAGGGCCGCGCCGCGCGAGAGGACGAGACGGCGAGTGGTCATGGGATGCTCCTTGCGTTCTGGTTGATTTCAGCGTGAGGCATTCTCGGCGAGAGTGGCGACGACTCGCCACATGGCTTACCCGGGTTCCGGCACTCCCCTGCAGGCGGGAGTGCAGGCGTCAGTTCGCCGCGCGCAGCTTGAAGCGCTGGATCTTGCCGGTGGCCGTCTTCGGCAGCTCCGGCACGAACTCGATCCAGCGCGGGTACTTGTAGGGCGCGAGCAGGTTCTTCACGTGCGCCTGCAGGTCCGCGGCGCTGGCCTGCTGCGTGGGCTTGAGCACCACGTAGGCCTTCGGCTTGACGAGCCCATCGCTGTCGGACACGCCGATCACCGCCGCCTCCAGGATGGCGGGGTGCGTCATCAGGCAGGCTTCCACCTCGAACGGCGAGACGTAGATGCCGCCGACCTTGAGCATGTCGTCGCTGCGCCCGCCATAGGTGTAGTAGCCGTCGGCGTCGCGCGTGTACTTGTCGCCGCTGCGCGTCCACTCGCCGGCGAAGGTGCTCTTGGTCTTCGCGCGGTTGTTCCAGTACATCAGCGCCGCGCTCGGGCCCTTGATCTGCAGTTCGCCGATCTCGCCATTGCCGCATTCGCGGCCGTCGTCACCGACGATGCGCAGTTCGTAGCCCGGCACCGCCTGGCCCGTGGTGCCATAGCGCACCTTGCCGGGCTTGTTCGACAGGAAGATGTGCAGCATCTCGGTGCTGCCGATGCCGTCCAGGATCTCGCAGGCATAGTCCGCGGTCCAGCGCTTGCCGATGTCGGCGGGCAGCGCCTCTCCGGCGCTGGTGCACACGCGCAGTTTCAGCTCGGACTTCTTCGGCCGGTTCGCGTCGGCCAGCAAGGCGGCGTAGAGCGTCGGCACGCCGTAGAAGATCGTCGGCTGGTGTTTCTTCAGCACGCCGAACACGTCCGCCGGCGTGGGCCGCCCGGGCAGCAGCACCGTCGTGGCGCCGACGCTCATGGGGAAGGTGAGGGCGTTGCCCAGGCCGTAGGCGAAGAACAGTTTCGCCGCGGAGAAGACGACGTCGTCCTCGCGGATGCCCAGCACCGCGCGGCCATAGAGTTCGGCGGTCTGCACCACGTGGCTGTGCAGGTGCACCGTGCCCTTGGGCGTGCCGGTCGAACCGCTGGAATACAGCCAGAAGCAGGCGTCGTCGCTGCAGGTGCCGGCCACCTCCTGGTCGGGGCTGCCGGCGGCGACGAGGCCCGCCACCGAACGTTCGCCCGACTCGCCGGCCACGAACACCTGCTTCAGCGTGGAGATCTTGCCGATCAGCGGCTCGAAGGTCGGCAGCAGCGGCTTGGAAACGAACAGGGCCTGCGCGCGCGAGTCGCGCAGCATGAACTCGAAGTCCTTGGCCGTCAGCAGCGTGTTCACCGCCACCGGCACGACGCCGGCCAGGATGCAGCCCAGGAAGGCGACCGGCCATTCGGGCGTGTCCAGCATGGCCAGCATCACGCGCGTCTCGGGGGCGAAGCCGCGTGCGCGCAATGCGTTGGCAAAGCGGCGGGCCTGCTCCGCGAGCTGTCCGTAGCTGAGTTGCGCGCCGCTGGAGGCGTCGATGAATGCGACTTTGTCCGGGCGCGAGGCATTGCGCTGCAGGAGATCGTGCGCCGCGTTGTAGTCGCGCGGGATCTCGACGCGGGGCGGCGTGCTGCTGTGGTCGGCGTGGCTCAGGTGCATGGTTGTCTCCTCACTCTTTTGTCATTGCGGGCCGGACCCGCAATCCATGGCCGCCGCAGGGCCCTAAGCCGGCGCTTTTTGCATCGCCGGCAAGGCCTCGTTCTGCAGCCACTCGCGGCACCACGACGTTCCCAGTTCCTCGGGCAAGGTGGCGGCGCTGGCGTCATGGCACCACACTTCGCCGATGCGCTGCGCGCCCAGGTCGCGCAGGCGCTCGTCGAACTTCTTGCCGCCGAAGCAGAAGGTCTGCATGTAGGTGCGATCGCCCAGCGCGATCACGCCGAAGCGCACGTGGCCCAGGAACTTCGGTGTGAGGTCCAGCGAGTCGTAGAGCGCCCGCGCGTTGTCCGGCACGTCGCCCGAACCATAGGTGGACGTGCAGATGAGGTAAAGTGCATCGGTCTCGTCGAAGGCGCCGATGTCCAGGTTGTCCATCAGCTGCACCTCGATGTCCTCGACCAGGTCGGCGCAATCCATCTGGATGGCCTGGGCCACGTAGTCCGCCGTGCTGGTCATGGTGCCGACGAGGATCTTGAGCTTCATGATGCGGGGCTTGCTGCAGTAAACTGCTTGACTGTCGTGTTGCAGGAAGTATACTGCAATATTGATTCAGCGCAAGCTTTGTTCATGCAGCCGACGATGACCGACGCCACCGAGTCCCGTGCCACGCTCTCCGAGCTGGGCGCCCGCGTGCGTGCCTGGCGCGCGCGCCGCGGCGTGACGCGCAAGCAGCTCGCCGCCGACTCCGGCCTGTCGGAGCGTTTCCTTGCCGACGTCGAGACCGGCAAGGGCAACGTCTCCATCAACTCGCTGGAAGCCGCGGCCCGCGCCCTCAACATCACCATCCTGGACCTGCTGCAGGACGCGCCGCGGCCGGCCCTGGCCCGCGCGCACAACCTGCTGTCGCGCCTCGATGATGCGCAACTGGACCAGGCCTACACCTTGCTGGCCTCCAGCTTCGGCCTGGCCGACGCGCAGGGCCGCGAGCAGCGCATCGCCCTGGTGGGCCTGCGCGGCGCCGGCAAGTCCACCCTGGGTGCGCAATTGGCGGCGCAGCGCGGCGTGCCCTTCATCGAGCTGGATCGCGAGATCGAGCGCGAGGCCGGCACCAGCATGAACGAGATCCTGCTGCTGCACGGCCAGGCCGGCTACCGCCGCTACGAGCGCCGCGCGCTGCTGCGCGTGGCCGAGGAGCACGGCGACGGCGTCGTGATGACCACCGGCGGCAGCATCGTCAGCGAACGCGAGACCTTCGACCTGCTGCAAAGCCATTTCTATTGCGTGTGGGTGAAGGCCAGCCCCGAAGAACACATGAGCCGCGTGGTGGCCCAGGGCGACCTGCGTCCCTTCAGCGCCGCGCACGGAGAAGGTGCCCACGCGATGGGCGAGGCGCTGGAGGACATCCGCCGCATTCTTTCCAGCCGCGAAGTGCTCTATGCGCGTGCCGATGCGGTGGTGGACACCGCCGCCCGCACCGTCAAGCAATCCCTCAAAGACCTGGAGCGGGCCGTCCCCGCTGCCTGAGACAAGACCCGAGAAGACAGGAAGTACGAGATGAACGCCATGACCGAACCGCTGCTGTTCAAGCAGACCCTGGGCGGCGAGGAGCGCGAGCTGGTGAGCTTCGCCACGCATCCTTCGCGCTATCGCCATTGGAACCTGGCCGTCGACGGCGAAGTGGCGCGCCTGAAGCTGGACATCGACGAGGATGGCGGCATCAAGCCCGGCTACAAGCTGAAGCTGAATAGCTACGACCTCGGCGTCGACATCGAGCTGCACGACGCGGTGAACCGCATCCGCTTCGAACATCCCGCCGTGAAGGTGGTGGTGTTCGAAAGCGGCAAGGAGCGCATCTGGTGCTCCGGCGCCAACATCTACATGCTGGGCCTGTCCACGCACGCCTGGAAGGTGAACTTCTGCAAGTTCACCAACGAGACGCGCAACGGCCTGGAAGACTCCTCGCGCAACGACGGCCTGAAGTCGCTTGCCGCGGTGACCGGCGCCTGCGCCGGCGGCGGCTACGAGCTGGCCCTGGCCTGCGACCGCATCGTGATGGTGGACGACCGCTCCTCCACCGTCAGCCTGCCCGAAGTGCCGCTGCTGGGCGTGCTGCCCGGCACCGGCGGCCTGACGCGCGTCACCGACAAGCGCAAGGTGCGCCGCGACCTCGCCGACATCTTCTGCACGACCAGCGAAGGCGTGCGCGCGGACCGCGCCAAGGACTGGAAGCTGATCGACGGCCATGCGAAGCCGCAAGCTTTCGGTGCACTGGTGGACGGCGAGGTCGCCGCTCTGCGCGCGCAATCCACGCGCCAGGGCCCGGCGCAAGGCATCACGCTGACGCCGGTCAACGCGAAGATCGACGAGCAGGGCTACCACTACGGCCTGGTCGACGTGCAGGTGGACCGCACCACGCGCATCGCCACCTTCACCGTCAAGGCGCCGGCGCAAGCCATCGAGAACACGCCCGAAGCCATCGTCGCCGCGGGCGTCAACTGGTGGCCGCTGCAGTTCGCGCGCGAGCTGGACGACGCGATCCTCAACCTGCGCACCAACGAGCTGGAAGTCGGCACCTGGGTGATCAAGACCCGCGGCGACGCCAACCTGGTGATGCAGGCCGACGCCGTGCTGGAGCAGCACCATGACTTCTGGTTGGTGCGCGAGACGCTGGGCCTGCTGCGCCGCACGCTGGCCCGCCTGGACGTCACGAGCCGCTCGCTGATCGCGCTGGTGGACGAAGGCTCCTGCTTTGCCGGCACCTTCTACGAGCTTGCCCTGGCCTGCGACCGGATCTACATGCTGGACCTGCCCGATGCGCCCGACGCCGCGCCGGCCCTGCGCCTGAACGCCGCCAACTTCGGCCGCTATCCCGAGGTGAACGGCCTCACGCGCCTGCAGACGCGCTTTTGCGAAGACGAATCGACGGTCAAGCAGCTGCGCGACCTGCAGGACAGCCCGCTGCGCGCCGACCAGGCGCTGGAGCTGGGCCTGGTGACCTTGACGCCCGACGACATCGACTGGGAAGACGAGATCCGCCTGATGCTGGAAGAGCGCGCCTCCTTGTCGCCCGACGCGCTGACCGGCATGGAAGCCTCGCTGCGCTTCCCCGGCAAGGAAACGATGGAGACCCGCGTGTTCGGCCGCCTCTCGGCCTGGCAGAACTGGATCTTCATCCGGCCGAATGCGGTGGGCGAGGACGGCGCGCTGAAGCTGTTCGGCACGGGCAAGAAGGCAAAGTTTGATTGGAAGAGGGTTTAACAAATGAGCACGATCGACCTCCAGGCCAAGATCCCCAACAACGTCAGCCTGGCCGACAACCGCCAGCTGCAGCGCGCCCTCGAACACTGGCAGCCCGCCTTCCTGAACTGGTGGGACGAGATGGGCCCGAGCGACTTCAAGGCCAAGGAGGTGTACCTGCGCACCGCCGTCGGCGTCGACGCCCAGGGCTGGGCCCAGTACGGCTACACGCCCATGCCCGACTACCGCTGGGGCATCTTCCTGGCGGACCAGGAAGCGGATCGCAAGATCGGCTTCGGCGACCACAAGGGCCAGGACGTCTGGCAGGACGTGCCCGGCGAGTTCCGCTCCATCTTTCGCCGCCTGATCGTGACGCAGGGCGACACCGAGCCGGCGTCGGTCGAACAGCAACGCCTGCTGGGCCACACCGCGCCTTCGCTCTACGACTTGCGCAACCTGTTCCAGGTGAACGTGGAAGAGGGCCGGCATCTGTGGGCCATGGTCTACCTGCTGCACGCGCACTTCGGCCGCGACGGCCGCGAAGAGGCGGAGGAACTGCTGCAGCGCCACTCCGGCGACGCCGACAAGCCGCGCATCCTGGGCACCTTCAACGAGCCCATGGACAACTGGCTGTCCTTCTTCATGTTCACCTACTTCACGGACCGCGACGGCAAGTTCCAGCTGAAGTCCTTCGCCGAAAGCGCGTTCGACCCGCTGGCGCGCACCACGCGCTTCATGCTGACCGAGGAAGCGCACCACATGTTCGTGGGCGAGACGGGCGTGGGCCGCGTCATCAAGCGCAGCCTGGAAGTGATGAAGGAGCTGGACACCGATGACTGGAAGAAGGTGCGCGAGGCCGGCGCCATCGACCTGCCGACCATCCAGCGCTTCATGAACTTCTGGTTCACCAGCTCGCTGGACCTGTTCGGTTCGGAAGCCTCGTCCAACGCCGCCAACTACTTCGCCAACGGCATCAAGGGCCGGCCGGACGAAACCAAGTTCGCCGACCACGTGGAAGCCGACACCATCATGACGATCCAGGTGCCGGACGGCCAGGGCGGCGTGAAGGACGAGTCGGTCTCGGTGCGCAACGGCATCAACGAGATCACGCGCCTGGAGTACGTGAAGGACTGCAACGTCGGCGTGACCCGCTGGAACATGGCGATCAAGCGCGCCGGCGTGCCCTTCGAGCTGAAGCTGCCGTCCACGCGTTTCCGCCGCCAGGTGGGCATGTGGGCCAACGTGCCGACCAATCCGGAAGGCCAGCCCATCACGCAGGCCGAGTTCGACGCGAAAAAGGACGACTGGCTGCCCACCGACGCCGACGTCGCCTTCGTCAAAAGCCTGATGCAGCGAGTGACCGAGCCGGGCAAGATGGCCGCGTGGATCGCGCCGCCGGACCGCGGCATCAACGCGAACCCGGTCGAATACGAGTACGTGAAGCTGTAAGGCTCACTCCCTCCCCCTCTGGGGGAGGGTCGGGGTGGGGGCAGGTTCCTCCGGCTGCGACATCTCCCGCATGCGCCGCACCAGGTCCTCCTCGGACTCGGGCGGCGCATTTTGCTGCGTGGCGGCCGGCGCTTCGTCCAGCTTGTGCACCAGCACGGGAAAGGCGAACACCGCCGCCAGCACCAGCAGCAGGCCCGCGAGATAAGGCGCCAGCGCGCCCAGCAACACGCGCAAGGTTCCGGCGGCCAGGCCCGAACGCGCCTGCGCCATCAGCACCGCATAGCCCATGGGCGGCAGCAGGAAACTGAGCTGCAGCACCAGCAGGAGCAGCACCGCCGCCTGCTGCGCGTCGCCCAGGCGCAGCACCAGCAGCGGTCCGACCACGGGCACGATCACGAAGATCATCTCGAAGGCATCCAGCACCCAGGCGCAAGCCGCCACGCCGGCGAGCAGGCAGGCGGCCAGCACGGCCGGCGGCCAGCTGGAAGCCTGCGTGAGCTGGGCCAGCCACGGCCCGGTGCCGAACAGGCCGAACACCAGGCTGAAGGTGGTGGCGCCCGCCAGCACCGCGAACAGCGCGCCGCTCAAGGCCAGCGTGTCCAGCAGCACCGCGCGCCAGGCCGCGCGATCGAGCGTGCGCGTCACCAGCGTCAGTACGGCAAGCACGCAGCCGCCGGTGGCCGCGCCTTCCACCGCGAACAGGCGCCCCGTGAACACCGCGGCCAGCAAGGCCAGGATGCCCAGCGTCGCAGCCACGGCGAGCAGCAGGCGCCGCAGCGGCAAGGGTGCTACCTCGTGCTCGCGGCCGCGGCCCTGCCACCAGGCGGCCAGGGCCCACAGCAGCAGTACGAGGGCGGCAGGAAGCAGCGCGGCATGCAGCACGTCCTGCGTGTTCACGATGCGCTGCGTGGCCAGTGCCGACGCTGCGCCCGCCAGGTTCGCTGCTTCGGTGTGCGCGCGCATCATGGCGTCGCCCAGGAACAGCAGCACCAAGGAAGGCGGCACCACCACGCCCACCGTGGCTGCGGCCGCTACCAGCGCCACGCCGCGGCCGGCGGGCAGGGCGGTGAGGCGCGGCGCGACCAGGCGCGCCAGCAGGGCGGAGCTGGACGCCACCGAACCGTTCATGGGCGCGACCAGCGCGCCGAGCGCCAGCGCCGCCAGCGAAGGCGCGGCGCGCGTGGGCCGCAGCGCGCGCGCGAAGGCGCCGAACAGCGCGTCGGCCACCGGCAGCCGCTGCAGCAGCACGCCGATGAAGACGTACAGCGGCATCGCCTGCAGCAGGTCCATTTCCAGCAGGTTCGTCAGGCGCGGGTAAACGGCGCTCAGAACGCTGGAATCGAAGGCGCTGAGCGCGACCCCCAGTGCGGCAAAGAGGCTGGCCACGCCGACGAGCAGGGCCCAGACCGGCAAGCCGGTCGCGACGACCAGCGCCGCCAGCAGCGCCAGCATCCAGAGTCCGGCGCTAGCCATGGCGCATTGCGCGCCGCAGCGCCTGCAGCAGCACCAGGGCGGCCAGCAGCCAGAGCGCGATCCGCACGAGGAAGTAGCCGGGGTCCAGCGTCTCGGGGAATTTCTCCAGCGTGCGCAGCGACTGCCACACCGGCTGCGCCGTGATGACGAGCAGGTACAAGGCCCAGGGCCCGGTGCAGGCGAGCACCGCGATGGCAGCCGCGCGGGGCGAAAGCCGCTGGCGCGCCGCCGCGAGATGCGCGCCGGCCTCGCTGGCTGCCGTCACAGCGACCGCTATGTACAGCGCGAAGAGGACCTGCCCGAGGTCGTTGGCCTGGCGCGAGTAGGCCTGCAGCCAATCGCGCAGCGGCCATTGCGCGAACAACAGCCCCGCCAGCGGCAGCACCAGGGCCGCGGCGGCGAGGAGCAGGCGCTGCGGCATGGCTGCGGCGGGGGGTGGTCAGGCCGCGACGGCCCCGCGTTCGTCCATGCGGAACTGCGCCACCGCCTCGACGAGGCGCATCGCCTGCCGGTTCAGGCTGTCGGCCGCCGCGGCGGCTTCTTCCACCAGCGACGCATTGCTCTGGGTGACGTGGTCGATCTGCGTCACGGCCTGGCTCACTTCCGCGATGCCCTTGGTCTGTTCCTGCGTGGCGCTGCTGATCTCGCCGATCAGCGACGTCATCTGCTGCACCTGCCGCACCACGTCGGCCATGCGGTCGCCCGCGTTGGCGGCCTGGCGTTCGCCGTCGGCCACCTTGCCGGCGCTGGCCTCGATCAGGCCCTTGATTTCCTTGGCGGCAGAGGCGCTGCGCTGCGCCAGGTTGCGCACTTCGGCGGCCACCACGGCGAAGCCGCGGCCCTGCTCGCCGGCGCGCGCCGCTTCGACGGCGGCGTTCAGCGCGAGGATGTTGGTCTGGAAGGCGATGCCGTCGATGACGCCGATGATGTCGGTGATGCGGCGGCTGGCGGCCGTGATCTCGCTCATGGTCGCCACCAGTTCGCCCACCGCATTGCCGCTCAGGCGGGCGGCGGTGCTGGCCTGGGCAGCCATGGCGCTGGCTTCGCGCGTGGTGTCGGCGTTGGTGCGCACCGTGGCGCTCAGCTGCTCCATCGAGGCGGCGGTCTGCTGCAGGTTGCTGGCCTGCTCCTCGGTGCGCTGGCTCAGGTCCTGGTTGCCGGTGGCGATCTGGCCGGTGCCGGTGGCGATGTTCTCGCTGCTCTGGCGCACGGTGTTCACCAGTTGCACCAGGTTGCCGTTCATGCCGGCCAGCGCCCGCAGCAGGTCGGCCGCTTCGTCGTCGCCCTGCACGTGGATGCGCGAGCTGAGGTCGCCGCTGGCTACCGTCCGCGCCACCTGCACGGCGCGGTCGATGCGGCGCACGATGCTGCGGCTGATGGTCCAGGCGATGAACAGCAGCAGGATCGCGGCGAGGACGACGCCCGCCGCCACGACCTGGCCGGTCTGCTCCGCCACCTCGCGCGATTCGGCCTGGGAGGCGCGGGCGCGCTCGCCGATGAGGTCGCTGATGGCGGACATTTCCGATTCGACCTGCTTGTAGATCTTGTGGAAGTCGTCCAGCTTCTGCTGCGCGCCGATGCGGTCCTTGTACGCGAGGTCCACCAGCGTGGTGGCCTGGGCGACGTAGGCGTCGATCTGCGGCCGCGCCTTCTGCAGCGCCGCGCGGGTGTCCGCGTCGATGGCCATCTCGTTCAGCTTGTCCAGCGGGCCGAGGAGTTCCTTGGCGTGGTCGGCCAGTTGCTTGCGGACCGCCGCGACCTCGTCGTGGTCGATTTCGCGCGCGGACACCAGGGCGGCCAGCACGTCGCCGCGCAGCGCGTCGTGGGCCTGGTCGGCCTCCATCTGGAGGCGCAGCACTTCCTGGGCCGCGAGCACGCGCTCGGCGCCGATCGTGAGGAAATGCCGGGCGTAGAGGCCGGCGAGGCCGACTCCCAGCATGAAGGCGACGGCAAGGAGGCTCAGCCCGGTCAGTTTCCGGGCGATGGTCCACTGGAATTGCATTGCGAAAAGGCCTGAGAGACGCGGGGAGTGGGAAGGAGAACCGGCGCGCATCCGCTGCCTGCAGCGGATGGCCACAGCGATTTTTGTAACCACAAGTTATCACAGGGCTCGCGGTACCGGCAAGCGGAACGCAACATGCCGCGCCAGGCGGTCGTCTGGCGCGGAAGAGCGGCAGGCCGGGGCCCGCTTACAATAGCGGTTCGTCGGAGCGTAGCGCAGTCTGGTAGCGCATCTGGTTTGGGACCAGAGGGTCGTAGGTTCGAATCCTATCGCTCCGACCATTCTTCACCCGCCGCGGGCAGCGGCGCGGCTTCCGCATGAACACTTGCTTCGAGACAAAGCTTGAGCGTTTGTGTGCGATTGCATCAGGCCATGGACTTGGCTTAGGGCGTTGCCCTATAAACATTCCTCAGCGATGACGCACATCGTGTCGCTCGAATAGGCGGCCTGCGAAGAACGACGAGGCACAGGGCCGCGGGAGATTCGATTCCTGGTTGACACAACGCGAGGCAAGCGCCCAGCTTTCCTCCGGAGGGAAAGCCATGTCTGCGATCCGTTCGATGCGAGGCAGTCCGCAGTTCCATGTCTAGGCGCGCCTTGCCCTTCGACCAGGCGGTGCTGGCCCCGGGCCGGCCCTATGCCGAACGCGCGGAGGAGGACACCCGCTGGCCCGACGCGATCGCGCGTGCGCTGCACGCGGGCACGGTGGCGCCGCTGCTGCGCGCGGTGGCGGCCTTCACGCCCGAGCGCGAGCGGCTGGTCGCGGCGGTGGCGGTGCGCGAGGAAACCCTGCGGCTGCTTTCCGACGAAGTGCTGCGCCAACGCGCCCATGCGCTGCGCGCGCGGCTGCGCCGCCATGGCTTCACACTGGATGCCGCGGCCGAGAGCTTCGCGCTGGTGCGCGCCGCCGCCCAGCGGACGCTGGGCCAGCGCCACTTCGACACGCAGCTCATAGGCGGCTGGGCGCTGCTGCGCGGACGCCTGATGGAGATGGCCACCGGCGAGGGCAAGACCTTCTGCGCCACGCTGCCGGCCTGTGCCGTGGCCATGGCGGGCTATCCGGTCCACGTCATCACGGTCAACGACTACCTGGCGCAGCGCGACGCCGAGAAGATGGAGCCGCTGTATGCCTACTTCGGTTTCGGCGTCGGCGTGGTGTCGCAAGGCATGGACCGGGCGGCGCGGCGCGCGGCTTACGCGAAGCCCGTCACCTACGTCACCAACAAGGAACTGGCCTTCGACTACCTGCGCGACGGCGTGGCGCTGCAGGGGCGCAGCAGCCGGCTGCACCAGGCGCTGGCCGAGGAGGGGCGCGACGACGGCCCTGTGCTGCGCGGCCTGTACTTCGCCATCGTGGACGAGGCCGACAGCGTGTTCGTCGACGAGGCGCGCACGCCGCTGATCCTGTCGGCCAGCAGCGGCGACGAGGCGGCGGCGGCGGAACAGCTGATCGAACTGAAGGAAGGCGTGCCGCCCACGACGCGGCGCGACACGCTGGCGCGCCTGACCTACCAGCGCCTGTTCCGCCGCTACGTGCACCTGGCCGGCATGACGGGTACGGCGGCCGAGGCGTCCGCCGAGATCCGCTCGGTGTACGGGCTGGAGCTGGCACGCATCCCGCTGCACCGGCCTTCGCAACGCGCGGAGTGGGGCGTGACCTGGTGCGGCAGCGTGGCAAAGAAGTGGGAGCTGGTTGCTGCGGCCGTGCATCGGGTGGCGATGTTGCAGGGGCGCCCTGTGCTGGTCGGCACGCGCTCGGTGGCAGCCTCGGAGCAACTGAGCGCGGTGCTGCGCGCCTTCGGCGTGCCGCATGCGCTGCTCCATGGCAGGCAGGATGCCGAAGAGGGGGAAGTCGTGGCGCAGGCCGGGCAGCCGGGACGCGTCACGGTGGTCACCAACATGGCGGGCCGCGGCACGGACATCCCGCTGGGTGCCGGCGTGGAGGCGCGCGGCGGCCTGCACGTGATCCTCACCGAGTACCACGACTCGCGCCGGGTCGACCGCCAGCTGGTGGGCCGCTGCGCGCGCCGGGGCGACCCCGGCAGCTGCGAAGCCATCGTGTCGCTGGAAGACGAGATCTTCGCGGTGTGCGCGCCGCGCACCAGCGCCTGGCTGCGGCGCCTGAGCAATGGCGGCCTGGTGCCGCCGCCCTCGGCGTTGCAGGCGCTGCGCGCGTGGTGCCAGCAGGCGACCGAGCGCCGCCACAGCGCGACCCGCCGCGCGAACGTGCGGCAGGACCGCCAACTGCATCGCTCGCTGGCCTTCGCCGGGAGCAGCGAGTGAACGTCGCGCGCGCCAGCGCCGGTACCGTAGTGGCCGCACTGGCCAGCGGCCTGCCCGCCAGCGCGGAGCTGGTGAACCGCTACTACGGCCTGTGCATCCCCTTCTACCGCGAGTTCCTCGGCGACCACTGGCACACCGGTTACTACCCGGCCGATGGCGCGTGTGGTCCGCGGGACCAACTTCGCATGGAGCTCGTGATCGCCGACAGCGCGCGGCTGGCCCCCGGCGCCTCGGTGCTGGACGTGGGATGCGGCGTCGGTGGCACCGCCTGCCACCTGGCCCAGGTGCTGGGCGTGCACATGCGCGGCCTCACCCCCGACGCCGAACAGCTCGCGTTGGCGCGCGGGCGCGCCAGCGCGCTGCGGCTCGAGGACCGCCTGGCCTTCGACCTGGGCGGAGCCAGCGCGTTGCCTTACCCGGCCGGCACGTTCGACGCCGTGCTGTTCTTCGAGTCGGCCTGCCACTTCCCGGACCGGCCGCGCTTCTTCGCGGAGGCACTGCGCGTGCTGCGCCCGGGCGGCGTGCTGGCCGGCGAGGACTGGCTGGCGGCGGGGCCGCAGCCTGCACGCGTGCTGTGGAGCCAGCGCATCGCGACGGCCTGGGCGATTCCCGCCCTGGGTTCGCTGGACGACTACGCGCGGCAGATGGCGGAAGCCGGCTTCGCCGTGGAACTGGCGCGCGACATGCGGGGGGAGATGGCGCTGCTGCGCGGCTTCATCGCCGACGCCGGCCGCCGTGACGAAGTGCGGGCCGAGCTGGCGGACACGCCGGACCTGATCCGCAACTCCATCATCGAAGGCCTGTTGGTGCTGGGCGAGGCCGCCGAGCGCGGCGCCTTCACGATCGGCCGCTTCCTGGCGCGCAAGCCGGAGGAATGAAGCCATGGACCGCGCCTTCCTGTTCGAGGAACATGCTTCGGTGCTGCCGCACTGGGTGGGGCGGCACGTGCACGGCGCCACGCTGGTCTGCCTGGACGCGCACCTGGACCTGCAGTTCATCGAGCCGGCGCGCATCGCGCAGCTGCGCGCGTGCCGGGATGCCGCGGCCGTCGCTGCGCTGGAGAGCCCGCATCCGCTGAGCCCGCGGCGCGACGCCTGCTACGGCATCGAGGACTTCCTCTATGCCGCGGCGCAGCTGGGCGTGGTCGGCCGGCTGGTGTGGGTGGCGCCGCCGCACGTGCTGGCGGAGATGGGCGCCGCGCTGCGTGCGCTGCGCCAGATGGAAGGCGTGACGCCCGAGGACATCGCCTCGTTCCAGCGCATGCCTGGCGGCTGGTTCGAAGGCCGGCTGCTCGGTGTGGAACTGGTCGTGGGCGCCCTCGAGGAACTGGTCGCGCTGCCGCTGCCCGAGCCGGTGCTGGTCGACATCGACACCGACTATTTCGTGCAGGTGCCGGAAGACCGCCTCTGGGTGCGGCCGCAAGCCGTGCTGCGCCAGTTGCGCAACTGGCTGGGCGCAGGGCGCGAGCTCACCATCGCCCGCTCGGTGAGCTCCGGTTTCCTGCCGCTGCGGCATCGCTTCGTGTCGGACCTGCTGGCCGCGCTGTGGGAAGGCCGGGCCGAGGACGTGGCCCATGGCCAGGGCCTTCTCGACATGGAGCTGTCCGGATTGCCGCTGCCCGCGCTGCCAGGCAACGACGACCTGCTGCGCCGGCTGGGCGAGATTCGCGCCCACGGCCGGCCGGTGGACCTGGCGAGCGTGCTGGCATTGCGGCGCGAAGTGGAGCGGTCCGAAGAGGACGGCGAACGCCGGGCGACCGAGTGGATCCTGCTGGGCCAGCTGTATGCCGCCTTCGGCAACGCAGCCGAGGCCAGCGAATGCCACGAACAGGCGGAGATCGCCTTCGGCGGCCACCCCGACCTGGCCCTGCAAGTGGGCAAGCTCGAACTGGCGGCCGGCCATCCGCAGGAGGCGCTGCCGTGGCTGCACCTGGCGGCCCAGGACGATGAAACGCGGGTGGCGGCCTGGTACCACCTGGCCCTGTGCGCCGCGGCCCTCAACGACCCCGCGCAGGGCTGGCGCTGGGCCCATGCGGCGCATGAGGCAGCGCCGGCCTGGGACGGCTGCGGCCAACTGGAGCGCGTGCTGGCCGGCGCGGCGGCCCAACCGGGTTACGATCACGCCCTGGCTGCCCGTAGCTCAGTTGGATAGAGCACCTGCCTTCTAAGCAGGTTGTCGGGGGTTCGATTCCCTCCGGGCAGGCCACGTCCAGCGCGCCGTAGCCATCAACCCGGCAACAGCACGTGATCGACCACGTGGATCACCCCGTTCGACTGGTACACGTCCGACGTGGTCACCGTCGCCATGCCGCCCTTCGCGTCGCTCACCACGATGTCCTTGCCGCGCATCATCACGGTCAGCGGCTCGCCTTCCACCGTCACCAGCGTCGCCTTGCCGCCACCGGCGCGGATGCGCTCGGCCAGCGCCATCGCGTCGAGGCGGCCCGCGACCACGTGGTAGGTCAGCACCTGCGTGAGCTTGGCCTTGTTCTGTGGCTGCAGCAGCGTGTCCACGGTGCCGGCGGGCAGCATGCCGAAGGCGGCGTTGGTGGGCGCGAAGACCGTGAACGGGCCCGGCGTCTTCAGCGTGTCCACCAGGCCGGCGGCCTTGACGGCGGCGACCAGCGTGGTGTGGTCGCGCGAGTTCACTGCGTTGTCGATGATGTCCTTGCTGGGGTACATCGGCGCGCCGCCGACCATCTTGGTGCCGTTGGCGCCCATCGCCGACGCGTTCCTGTCCATGGGAACGCCTTGGCCATAGCCATCCGCCAGCGCGGGGAGGGCGGCGGCCGCAAGCAGGGAGGCGGCGCAGGCCGCGAGAAGGTGATGTCGCATGGAATACTCCGTTGATCGAAAGGCGGGTCCGCTGGATTGCGTCCCCACCTCCTGATACGCACGATCCCTGCGACTGGATTCAGCTGCTACACCGGGGCCTGCAGCACCGCGCCCTTCCAGAGCACCGGGCCCGTCGGGCCGCGCTCGCCGGGAACGCCGCCCTTGGGTTCGAGGCTGATCGCCAGCGCCGGCATGGCCGCGCTCGCGCGCGGGATGGGCAGGCGCAGCACCGGCCCGTCGCCGAGCACACCCAGCGAATGCGGTGGTTCGCCAGGGACCAGCCCCCAGAGCTGCAACGACTTCTCCGGCCCTTCCTGGAAGGCCGCCACGCGCTTGAGGGTGGCCGTGCTGCGCGCGGGGTCCAGCGTGACCAGCATGGCAGGCTGCGCGCGGTCGTCGGTGAGCACGGCGACGTAGCGCACGGCGGGCTGCGCCTGCAGCGCCGCGAGCTCGGTGCGCTGCGCGTGCATCTGCTGGGTCAGCTGCAGCGACACGGCCAGCGCCGCCACCGCCGCGGCGCCCGCAGCGAGCGCGCCAGCGCGCCACCAGCGGCTCACGCGATCGCGTACGCGTTCGGGCAGCGAGGGCGTACCCGCTGGAACGACGGCGCGACGCTCCGCCGCCACGAGGTTCTCGATGCGCTTCCAGACGTTCGGATCGGGCGCTTCGCCCGGCTGCAGTTCGGTGAGCGACACCAGGCGCTCCTGCCAGGTGCGCGCGGCCAGCCGCAGGCGCGGGCTGTTGCGTGCCATGGTTTCGAAGCGGCGGCGGGCGGGCCCGCGCAGCGTGCCCAGCGCATAGGCAGCGGCGAGGCGGTCGATCAGTTCGGGACGTTCGAGGATGTTCATCGTGCGCCTCAGGCAAACCGCGCCATGCAGCCGCGCAGCTGTTCCAGCCCGCGCCGGATCCAGGTCTTCACGGTCCCGAGCGGCAGCTTGAGCTGCTGCGCGAGCTCGCTGTGGCTCAGGTCGCGCAGGTAGGCCAGCACCACCACTTCGCGCTGCCGCGCATCCAGCTTGCGCAGGCACTCGTTCAGCGCGAAAGCCTGTTCGCTCGACTCGGTGGCGTCAGCCGGGCCCGGGCCTTCGCCGGCAACCGTCTCCTGGATGCCATCGTCGAGGTCCTGCACGGCATCCGCGCGTTCGCTCGCGCGCCGCCGCAGGAAGTCCAGCGCGCGGCCGCGCACGATCATTCCCATCCAGGCGAGCGGCGGGCTGAGCGTCTCCTTGTACGCGGCGGCCGAGCGCCAGATCGTCAGGAAAGCCTCCTGCAGCACGTCTTCGGCCCATTCGCGCCGGCCGACGATGCGCATCGCCAGGCCGAAGAGGCGGCTCGCGCTCAGGTCGTAGAGCTCGCGCAGGGAGGTTTCGCTGTCGGCCTGCCGGGCCGCCACGCGGTCCAGGAGGGCGACGAGCACCTGGTCAGGATTGAGGGAGGTCATCAGGTGGTTACGCAGCAAGGGACCAACCGGATTCAGCCCCGGCTGGTCAGTCGCTCATGGTACCGAGCGCAGCCGGAGGCCGTCGCCGCTCGCCCGGGCGCAAGCGGCCTATCCCGACCACCCCGTGCGCTTCATCGTCGGCTTCGTGCCAGGCGGCCCCAACGACCTCATGGCCCGATTGCTGGGCAACCAGTTGGCGGGCCAGCTGGGCCAGCCGGTGCTGGTGGAGAACAAGCCGGGCGCGGGCGGCATCATCGGCAGCGACTACGTCGCCAAGGGCGCGGCCGATGGCTACACGCTGCTGTTCGCGAGCGCGCCGTTCGTGATGGCGCCGGCGCTGCAGGCGCGCATGCCCTTCGACACGGTCAAGGACTTCGCGCCCATCACCAAGGTGGCCGAGTCGCCGATGGTGCTGCTGGTGTCCGCGGAGTCGAAGTTCAAGACCGCAGCGGACCTGATCGCCTACGCGAAGCAGAACCCGGGCAAAGTGAACTAAGGCTCGGGCGGCGTTGGCAGCACGCCCCACCTGACCACGGAGTACCTCAGCACGCTGACCGGCGCGAAGTTCACGCACATCCCGTACAAGGGCGGCGGCGATTCGCTGAAGGCGCTGCAGGGCGGCGAGATCGACATGCTGATCGACAGCATCACCAGCATGGGCGGCGCGCTGCAGTCGAGACGCGGGCGCGCGGTGGCGATCTCCTCGAAGCAGCGTTCGCCAAAGTTGCCGCAGGTTCTGTCCGTGATGCGTTGCCCGACGATGCCGCGCGCCGCCAGGTGCTGGTCGACAACCCGGCGCGCCTCTACGGCTTCGTCTGAAAAAGCTCAGGCAGCAGCCGCGGCTGCCTCTTCGGCCTTGGGCGCTTCTTCGCCTTGCTCGCCGCCCAGCGCCTCGATCAGGTCGGGCAACAGGGCCGAGAATTCGCCGGTGAAGATGGCCGCATCGGTGTCGAAGCCGTCGTCGTCCTTGCCCGGCTTGTCCACGCCATCCATCACCACGTCCAGCAGCTTCAGCTTGCGCAGCGTGCCGGCGTCGCTGAGGACGAAGGACATGCGGTCGTTCCAGGTCATGGCCAGCTGCGTCGGCACCTTGCCGGCCGCGATGTGCTGCGCCACCTCGTCGATCTCCAGCGTGTGGCGCGCGTAGCGCACGGTGGACTTGTTCTCGTCGGGCGCCTTCAGCTCGCAGTCGCGGTCGATGGTGAAGTTCCACGGCGCTTCGCGGGTGCTGAGCCAGTGCGACATCGCCGCCGAGGGCGAGGTCTGCGTCTGCACCGGCTGCAGGTCGATGTTGCCGGTGCCGGGCACCTGTGCGAGCGCGTCGAGCAGCGCGGTCACGATGCGGTCGGCGCCCGCCAGGCTGGGGCTGTCCACCACCAGGAACTTGTGGATCGTGTCCAGCCACAGCAGCGTGCTGGAACGCTTGGTGAAGGCGCGCGGCATCAGGTCCAGCAACGCCTCCTCCTTGAAGTCCTTCTTGACCTTGGCCGGCACGCGCTCGTTGCCGGTTTCGGCCTTGTAGCGTTCGACCTTTTCGTCGATGGCGGCCTTGATGGCGGATGAGGGCACCGCGCGCTTCTCGGTGGCCAGCTTCACGATCAGCTGGCCATTGAGGCTTTCGGCCAGGATGCTGCTCTTGCGGCCGCGCGGCGCGACCCAGCCCTGCGACTCGGGCTGGGTGGCGCCGCAGGGCAGGAACTGGGCTTGCTGCAGGATGGGCTCGAGGGCTTCGAGCGGCGGCAGGACGAAGTCGTCGGCGATGCGGAAGTAACAGGCGCTCTTGAACATGGCTGCGGCCGCCGGGAGGACCGGCGGCGGGAAAAGATCGGGGAGGGCGCGCACGCGGCGTGCGCTTGGGGCGGGGGGGCGGTGGTCCGCCCCGGCGAAGGTTCAAATTCTAGTGGGGCGAGGGGGTGTCGTCGCGCGGGTATAGTCGCGCCGGTGCAGAAGAACGACACCGCGCCTGCAGCGTCCGCACGGGACGGGCTGCCGGCGCCGCAGCGCTATTGGGCCATGGCGGCCATCCTCCTGGGCATGACGCTCTCGGTCCTGGACGGATCCATCGTCAACCTCGCCTTGCCTGACATCACGCGCGATTTCGGCGCCTCGCCGTCGGCGGCGGTCTGGGTGGTCAACGCCTACCAGCTCGCCACCTTGGGCCTGCTCCTGCCCTGCGCCCACCTGGGCGACCGCCTGGGCTACAAGCGGGTCTACCTGGTCGGACTGGCCGTGTTCTTCATCGCTTCGATCGGCTGCGCGGTCTCGCATTCGCTCGTGATGCTGTCCGTCTTCCGCGCGCTGCAAGGCCTGGGCGCGGCCGGGATGATGTCCGTGAATTCTGCGCTGGTGCGCCTGACCTACCCGGTGGACATGCTGGGACGGGCGCTCGCAATCAACTCGGTGGTGGTTGCCGCCGGCTCCGTGGCGGGCCCCAGCATCGCCGCGCTGGTGCTGTCGCTGGCTTCCTGGCCCTGGCTGTTCTTCCTGCAGTTGCCTTTTGGCATGGCGGTGTGGTGGCTGGGGCGGCGCGCGCTGCCTTCCAATGCGGCCGCCTCCGGCGGTCCGCCGCTGTCACCCCTGGACGTGGCGCTGAACATGGCGCTGTTCGTGCTGATGTTCCTGGGCGCCGACATGCTGGGCGCGCGGCGCGGCGAGTCGCCGGCCGCGGGCGGCTCCCTGCTGCCGGCCGTGGCGATGCTGGCGGGCGCGGTCGTCGTGGCCTGGGTCTACCTGCGGCGCCAGGTGCGCGAGGCGACGCCGCTGTTTCCGGTGGACCTGCTACGCATTCCGGTGTTCGCGCTGTCCATGTGCACGTCGGTCTGCGCGTTCGCGGCGCAGACGCTGGCTTTCGTCACCTTGCCTTTCCTGCTGCTGGAAGGCCAGGGCCGCAGCCACTTCGAGGCGGGCATGCTGATCACGGCGTGGCCGGCGGCCATCGTGGTGGCGGCGCCGATCGCCGGGCGGCTGATCCACCGCGTGCCCGGCGGGCTGCTCGGAGGCATCGGCCAGGGCGTGCTGGCCCTGGGCCTGGCGCTGGTCGCGATGCTGCACGGCACGCCGCCGGCGTGGGACATCGCGTGGCGCCTGGTGCTGTGCGGGATCGGCTTCGGGCTGTTCCAGTCGCCCAACAACCACACCATCGTGACCAGCGCGCCGCTGCGGCGCGCCGGCGCGGCGAGCGGCATGCTGGGCACCGCGCGCCTGACCGGCCAGTCGCTGGGCGCGGTGCTGCTGGGGATCATCTTCAGCGTCTGGGGCGTACACGACGCCGGGCCGACGATCGCGCTGTCGCTGGCAGCGGCGATGTCGGCGGCGTCGGCGTGCTTCAGCCTGTTGCGGCTGCGCGGGTGATCAACGCCGCTGGTACTGCGTCGCCCCGAACAGGATCTCGCGCGACTTGTCGTCGGTGATCTCCTGGCGCAGGTCCTGCAGCACCTTCACGCCGCGCTGCACCGCCGGCCGGGCCGCGATGGTGTCGAACCATTTCTTCAGGTGCGGGTAGTCATCGAGCACGATGCCCTGCTTCTCCCAGCTGCGCAGCCAGGGGAAGGTGGCGATGTCGGCGATCGAGTACTCCTTGCCGCCCAGCCAGGGGCTGGCCGCCAGGCGCTTGTCGATGACCCCGTACAGGCGCTTGGCCTCGTTGGAATAGCGGTCGATGGCGTACTGGATCCTTTCCTTGGAATAGCCGCGGAAGTGGTGCGCCTGGCCCAGCATGGGGCCCACGCTGGCCATCTGGAACATCACCCACTGCAGCACCTCGTACTTCTCGCGGTCGGTGGCGGGCAGGAAGCGGCCGGTCTTGGCCGCCAGGTAGACCAGGATGGCGCCCGATTCGAACAGCGTGATCGGCTTGCCGTCTGGCCCGTGCGGGTCGACGATGGCCGGGATCTTGTTGTTGGGGCTGATGGCCAGGAACCCGGCCTGGAACTGGTCGCCGGCCGCGATGTTCACCGGGATGGCTTGGTACGGAAGGCCACATTCCTCCAGCATGACGTGGACCTTGTGGCCGTTGGGCGTCGCCCATGAGTAAACCTCGATCTGCTCCACTATCGAAACCTCCTGTTTCAATTGATAATGTCCACTTTAGGACAAAGCCCCAAGGCATGTTCGAACGCATCAAGAAGGCCTTTTTACGCGATGCGAAGGGACCGTCCGGCGCGCCAGCTTCCCAGCTGTCCGCGCACGGACCGCTGTCCGAATGGGCGCATTCGCGCGGCATGACGTTTTCCAACGCCGCCCTGTCCAGTGCCGTGTCGATGCAGGGCAAGGTGGGCGGCCGCTCGTGGAAGATGGAGCTGGGACGCCCCACGCGGGACTACATCGGCGGCGAGGAACTGCGTGCCCGCGCCGAACTGGGCGTCAACGACGAAGTGGCGGCCATGATCATCAACCGCCCGCTGAAGGAGTCGCTGGAGCGGCGCGCCTACAGCATGATCACCGACACGCTGCAGACCACCGCCTCGCCCAACCTGCCGGAGGAAATGCGCTGGCTGGCCATGTACGACGAGATCGGCTGGGAAGCCGTGGCCGACGCCTTCTGGCAGCGCTATGCCGTGCTGTCCGACCGCCGCGAGCACGCGCTGGCCTGGGTCGACTCCAACCTCGTGAACCTGCTGTTGCATTGGCCCCAGCCCGGCCCCTCGGCCAGCACGCCCTTCCTGGTGGTGCTGCTGCGCGGCAAGTGCTACCTGCGCATGCAGTACCAGCCGGCCGACACCAGCACGCTGGAGCATGCGGCGACGATCTTCACCAGCGCCTGCGAGAGTGCGCTGTCGGGGTTCAAGAAATAGTTTCGTCATCCCCGCGCAGGCGGGGACCCAGGGCGCCGCCGATAGACCACTTCAAACTGCTCGCAGGCCACGAGCATGTTTTCCAGAAACTGGCGATCCGCCTTGGCGCACTCACGCGTGAAATACTGCCGGTGCGCCCGCTGCCAGTACGACAAGGATCCATCTCCTTCGCCCTCCAAAGCGGCAAATTCCGCGCTGACTGCACTGAAGGGCATGACGTCGAAGGCCCGGGTCTCGATCACGCACAGTGGCTCGCCGGCCCAGTTGGTCACGATGCTGAGGTCGCCCGGCTGCGGAAGCCGCTTGCCCTTGGCCTCGAACGACCAGACGGAACTCGCGGTCGCGCGCTTGCTGCCTTGCAGGACCAGCGCTGCGAGTTCGTCGGCAAGCTGTTCGTTGTCGCCGAAGGAGAAGGCTTCGTAGAAGCGCGCCTCGTCCGCGGCGAAGCCGTACCAGAAGGCGGCTAGACGGGCAGGGACCGGCATGGCCGCAACCCCGGTCGGAGGCGGTCAGGAGCCGCGCGTGATGGGCACGCCAGACTCCCGCCCATACGTCCCGTACTTCCCCAGCTCCCACTTGGCGATCGCATTCCGATGCACCTCGTCGGGCCCATCCGCGTAGCGCAGCGTGCGCGCGCCAGCGAAGGCATACGCCAGCGGGAAGTCCTCCGACACCCCGCCGGCGCCATGCACCTGCATCGCCCAGTCGATCACCTGCAGCGCCATGTTGGGCGCCACCACCTTGATCATCGCGATCTCGGTGCGCGCCACCTTGTTGCCGGCCACGTCCATCATCCAGGCCGCCTTCAGCGTGAGCAGGCGTGCCATGTCGATGCGGCAGCGGGCTTCGGCGATGCGCTCCTGCGTCACGGTCTGCTGCGCCACGGTCTTGCCGAAGGCGGTGCGCGACAGCGCGCGGCGGCACATCAGCTCCAGCGCGCGTTCGGCCATGCCGATCAGGCGCATGCAGTGGTGGATGCGCCCCGGCCCGAGCCGGCCCTGCGCGATCTCGAAGCCGCGGCCTTCGCCGAGCAGGATGTTGCCGGCCGGCACCTTGACGTTCTCGAAGTACATCTCCGCGTGGCCGTGCGGCGCGTCGTCGTAGCCGAACACGCTCAGCGGCCGCACGATGCGGATGCCGGGCGTGTCCGCCGGCACGATGATCATGCTTTGCTGCGAATGCTTGGGCGCTTCGGGGTCGGTCTTGCCCATGGTGATGAAGACCTTGCAGCGCGGATCGGACGCGCCCGAGATCCACCACTTGTGGCCGTTGATCACGTAGTGCTCGCCCTGGCGCTCGATGCGCGTGGCGATGTTGGTCGCGTCGGACGAGGCGACCTCGGGCTCGGTCATCGCGAAGGCGGAGCGGATCTCGCCATCCAGCAGCGGCTTCAGCCAGCGGTCCTTGATCGCCTCGGAGCCGTAGCGGGCGATCGTCTCCATGTTGCCGGTGTCGGGCGCCGAGCAGTTGAAGACTTCGGACGCCCAGGTCACGCGGCCCATGATCTCGGCCAGCGGCGCGTATTCCTGGTTGGTGAGGCCGGCGCCTTCGTAGCCCGACGCTTCGGCGGTGTCCACCGGCAGGAACAGGTTCCACAGCCCCGCCACGCGCGCCTTCTTCTTCAGGTCTTCGATGACCGGCAGCGGCGTCCAGCGCCTGCCCGCCTCGGTGTTGGCCTGCAGCTGCTCCGCGCAGGTCTTCTCGGCCGGGTAGACGTGGTCGTCCATGAAGCGCTGCAGCCGCGCCTGCAGGTCCTGCGTCTTGGCGGAGTAGGCGAAGTCCATGGGTCCCTCCCTCGTGAGTGTCAGGCGCGCTGGGCGTAGCTCCAGGCCAGTTCCGCCATCGGGCGCGCGCTGGCGCCGGAGGCCGCGGCCTGGGCGCTGGACGCGGTGCCGGCTTCCACCCGCTTGGCGATGCCTTGCAGGATGGCGGCGATGCGGAACATGTTGTAGGCGAGGTAGAAGTTCCAGTCGGCCTTCAGGTCGGCGACGGTGGCGAGGCCGGTGCGGTCGCAGTAGCGGCGCATGTACTCGTCTTCGCCGGGAATGCCCAGCGCCTTCAGGTCCAGCCCGCCGATGCCGCGGAAGGAGCCGTGCGGGATGTGCCAGGCCATGCAGTGGTAGCTGAAGTCCGCGAGCGGATGGCCCAGCGTCGACAGCTCCCAGTCCAGCACCGCCACCACGCGCGGCTCGGCGGGGTGGAACATCAGGTTGTCGAGGCGGTAGTCGCCATGCACGATGGAGACCTTGCTCTCGTCGCGCGCCGCCGCGGGGATGTGCGCGGGCAGCCATTCCACCAGCTTCTCCATCGCCGGAATCGGCTGGCTCATGGGGCCGGCGCCGTCGGTGGATGCCTTGTATTGCTTGGTCCAGCGGCCGATCTGGCGTTCGAAATAGTTGCCCGGCTTGCCGTAGCCGGCCAGCCCGCGCGCCGCGAAGTCCACCGTGTGCAGCGCCGCGATGACGCGGTTCATCTCGGCGTAGATCTCGCCGCGCTGCGCGGTGTTCATCTCCGGCAGCGCCTGGTCCCACAGCACGCGGCCCTGCTTGAACTCCATGACGTAGAAGGCCCGGCCGATCACGCTCTCGTCCTCGCACAGGCAGTCCATGCGCGGCACCGGCACGTCGGTGCCGGCCAGGCCTTTCATCACGGCGAACTCGCGCTCCACGGCGTGCGCCGAGGGCAGCAGCTTGGCCACCGGGCCCGGCTTGGCTCGCATGACGTAGCTGCGCCCGGGCGTGTCCAGCTTGTAGGTGGGGTTGGACTGGCCGCCCTTGAACATCGACACGGCCAGCGGGCCGCGGAAGCCTTCCAGGTTCTTCTCCAGCCAGGCCTGCAGGGCCGGGATGTCGAAGGCGTGCCGGTCCGACACCGCCTTGGTGCCGACGAAGTGGTCGAATTCGCTGCTCATTGCCTCTGTCTCCTAGTCGTCGGCCTCGACGATGCGCAGCAGCGCTTCGCGGTTGCGCACCACCAGCCCGCCCGGTTCGATGCGGATCACTTCCTCGCGCTCCATCGCCTTCAGCTCCTGGTTCACGCGCTGGCGTGAAGCGCCAAGCAGCTGCGCCAGTTCTTCCTGCGCCAGGTGCAGGCCGATGCGGATCTCGCGGTTGTCGGAAAGGGAAGGCGTGCCGTAGCTGCGCACCAGGTGGGCCAGCTGCTTGGCCAGGCGCGCGCGCAGGGGCAGGGTGTTCAGGTCTTCGACCAGGCCGAACAGCTGGCGGATGCGGCGCGCCTGCAGCCGCAGCATGGCCTCGTACAGTTCGACGTGCTGCGCCAGGATCTTCTGCAGGTCGGCCCGCGTCACCATCAGCATCGTGGTGTCGCCGTGGGCGTAGGCGTCATGGGTGCGGCGTTCGCCGTCGAAGATGGCGACGTCGCCGAACCAGATGCCCGGCTCCACGTACTGCAGGGTCACCTGCTTGCCGGTGATGGAGGTGGAGCTGACGCGCACCGAGCCCTTGGCGACGGCGCTCCAGAATTCGGCCGGGTCGCCGCGCGCGCAGATCAGCTCGCCGTCCTTGTAGCGCTTGACGAAGGCGCAGCGCAGGATGTCGTGCCGCAGCGAAGGCGAGAGGGTGGAGAACCAGCGGCCGGCATTGATCGCGGCGCGTTCTTCGACGGTGAGGATCGGGTCGTCCATGCTGCAGCCATTTTCGCGCGCGTGATGGGCGGATCCGCTCAGGGTTGTCACCTGAGCGTCTGCGACGAGGACGTCAGGTGTAATCCGGCTTCTTCTTGCCCAGGAACGCGCCGATCCCGATCCCCGCGTTCGCGTGGTGCAGGTTGGCCACGAACTGGTCGCGCTCCTGCGCGAGCTGGCGCGTGAGCGGCGCCAGGGCCGCCTCGTTCACCAGCTCCTTGATGCTGGCCAGTGCATTTGGGGCGCGCTCGTTCAGGCGCTCCGCCAGCTGCAGGGCTTCGGCGAGCGCGCTGCCCGCGTCCGCCACCCGGTTCACCAGGCCGAAGTGCTGCAGGCGCTCCGCGGAGATGCGCTCGCCGCACATCAGCAGCTCGTTCACCAGCTGCGAGGGCAGGGCACGCGCCAGGTGCCAGCTGCCGCCGCCATCGGGCGACAGCGCCACGCTGCTGTAAGCCATGACGAAGACGGCGTTGTTGGCGGCGACGATGAAGTCGCAGGCCAGCGCCAGCGAGAAGCCGGCGCCGGCGGCCGCCCCTTCCACCGCGGCGATGACTGGCTTCGGGAAGGTGCGGATCGCCTCGATCCAGCCGTGCAGGCCCTCGATGGATTCGCGCTGCACTTCCTTGGGCTTGGCCCGGTTCTCCAGCAGGCGCTGCAGGTTGCCGCCGGCGCAGAAGGTGCTGCCGGCCCCGGTGATGACGACGCTGCGCACCTCGGGGTTGCTGTCCGCGGCGTTCAGGGCCTCCACGCCGGCGGCGTAGATCTCCGGCCCCAGCGCATTGCGGTGCTCCGGGTTGCTGATGGTCAGGACCATCGTGCGGCCGTGCGAGGCACTTTTCAGTTCGCCAGCCATGGTGTTCAGCTTTCCTCGTGCAGCAGCGACAGGCCGATGGCGCCGCGGCGGCGCAGCCACGGGCTGGGGCGATAGCGCGGGTCGCCGTACACGGTCTGCATGTTGAACAGCACTTCCAGCACGTTGGTCGGGCCCCAGCGGTTGCCCATGGCCAGCGGGCCCATCGGGTAGCCCAGGCCCAGCGTGACGGCCGTTTCCAGGTCGGCCGGCGTGCAGATGCGCTGCTGGCAGATGTCGGACGCGATATTGACGATGGTGGCCAGCACGCGCTGCGTGACGAAGCCGCCGGAGTCGCGGATGACGCTGACTGCCTTGCCGTCACGGGCGAACAGGGCGTGGGCCGCGTCGCGCATGTCAGCGCGGGTTGCCGGGTTGGTGGCCAGCACGCGGCGCTTGGTGGCGGCGTCTTCGACCAGCATGTCGATGCCCACCGTGCGGCTCGGGTCCAGGCGCTCCACGACGGCGACCGTGGTCACGTCGAAGCCCAGCGGCGCGACGATGGTCAGCGCGTGCATCGACGGCGACTGGCCGGTCTCGATGTTCGCGCCCAGTTCCTTCAGCCGCTGCAGCAGCTCGGCGCGGCGGGCGGCGCGGGTCGACACCCACACCGGCGGCAGTTCGGCGACGGTTGGCACCGGCGGCTCGGCCGGTACTTCGGCCTTGCCGTCCACATAGCGGTAGAAGCCTTCGCCGCTCTTGCGGCCCACCACGCCGCCGGCCAGGCGCTGCGCGGTGATGACGCTGGGGCGATAGCGCGGCTCGTCGTAGTACTGGCGATAGATGGACTCCATCACCGGGTGCGAGACGTCGAGTGCGGTCAGGTCCATCAGCTCGAAGGGGCCCAGGCGGAAGCCGGCCTGGTCGCGCAGGATGCGGTCGATGGTGGCGAAATCGGCTATGCCCTCGCCGACGATGCGCAGCGCCTCGGTGTTGTAGCCGCGGCCGGCGTGGTTGACGATGAAGCCGGGCGTGTCCTGCGCCTGCACCGGCGTGTGGCCCATCTGGCGGGCATAGGTGGCGAGCTGTTCGCAGACGGCGGGCGCGGTCTTCAGCCCGGCGACGACCTCCACCACCTTCATCAGCGGCACGGGGTTGAAGAAGTGGAAGCCGGCGAACTGCTGCGGCCGCTTCAGCGCCGCGGCGATCGAAGTCACCGACAGCGAAGACGTGTTGGTGGCCAGCACGGCGTCGGCCGCCACGATGCCTTCGAGCTCGGAGAACAGCTGCTTCTTGATGTCGAGCCGCTCGATGATGGCTTCCACCACCAGCTGGCAGCCGGCCAGGTCCTGCAGCGAATTGGCCGGGCGCAGCCGGTCCTTGCAGGCCTGCACCGCGGCCGCGTCCATGCGGCCCTTCTGCTGCAGCCTGTCCCATTGGGAACCCAGGTCCGCCAGTGCGCGCTGCACGGCTTCGGGCTGGGTGTCATAAAGCAGGACGGTGCTGCCCGCCTGCGCTGCGATCTGGGCGATCCCTCGCCCCATGGCGCCGGCCCCGGCCACGCCAACGGTGTTGTATTGCGTTCCCATCGGGACGAATTATGGTCGACTGCCCCGCCCCTACTCGCCACGGCTGCGTTCCGTGCCTAGAATGCCGCTCTTGATGTTGCACTCGGTAACCGTCCGTACCCTGGTTCTCGCGGCTTGCGGATGGCTGGTCGCCGCAGACGCGTCCGCGCTTTCGCTGGGCCGCGTCCGTGGCGCCGCCCTCGTGGGCCGGATGCTCGAAGTCACCGTGCCCGTCACGCTGGAAGGCACCGAAGGCGAGCCCTGCGCCGATGCGGAAGTGTTCTACGGCGAGCAGAAGATGGCCCGCGCCAGCGCCCGCTGGGAGCCGGGCCCGGACCGCCAGGGCGTGGTCCGCATCCAGTCCTCGGTGCCGGTCGACGAACCCGTCGTGACGATCTACCTGCGGGTCGGCTGCGGCCAGAGCGTCAGCCGGCGCTTCGTGCTGCTGGCCGAGGTGCCGCCGGTCAACGAGCCGTCCTCGCCTTACGTCGGCAGCGTCCCGTCGGCACGGCCGCAACTGCCGCGCAGTGCCGAAGCCCCTGCACCGCGGCCCGCGCCGGCGCCGCGTTCCGCATCCCCCGCGACCTCCGAATCCGCGGAGCCTTCGGCGCCGCCGCCCCGGAGCTCCGCGCAACGCGCGACGGCTGCTGCCGGCGCGCCGCCCGCTCCGCCGGCGCGCGGCCCGCGCAAGCCGGTTGCCAGCGCGCCGCCGGCGGACCGCCTGAAGATAGACCTGCTGGACCTCACGAGCGAGCGCAATCCCACGCTGCGCCTCAGCCAGGAACTGCAGGTGCCGGCGCAGGCGGACCCGCAGGCGCGGCTGAATGCGGCCGCGCTGTGGGCCGCGCTGCAGCGCAGCCCCGAGGACATCCTGCAGGACGCGCGCCGCCAACAGGCGCTGGAGCGTGACCTGCAGGCCTTGCGCGCGCAGACGCAGCAGAACGCCGCCGCCGTCGGCGAGATGCGCGCCCAGGTGGAGAAGGCGCGCTCCGAGCGCCGGCAGGTGTCGCTGCTGGCCCTGGCGGGTGTGGCCGTGCTGGCTGTGCTGGCCGCCCTCATGGGCGGGCTGTGGTGGCGTGCCCGCCGGCTGGAAAACGTGCGCCGCTGGTTCGAGATGCCGCACGAGGCGGCCTCGACCGCGCCGCAGCCGCCTGCGCCCGCCGCGCCAGCGGCCACAGTGCCCACGCCGGCGGCCGCCGCGCCGGTGGCGCTGGGCCCGGCCGCCGCCGCGGCCATCGCCTCGGTGACGTCCTCGGGCTTCGGCAGCCTGCCGTCGGACTTCCACGTCAGCCAGGGCGGCACGGTCCGGATGGTGGGCGTGCAGGAACTGATCGACGTCCACGACAAGGCCGATTTCTTCTTCGCGCTCGGCCAGCACGACCAGGCCATCGCCATCCTGGAATCGCACGTGCACGACCAGGTGGAGACCAGCGCGCTGGCCTGGATGGACCTGCTGGAGCAGTACCACAAGCTGGACCGCCGGGCCGACTACGAGCGGCTGCGCTCCGAGTTCCGCCAGCGCTTCGCGGTGCAGGTGCCCGACTTCGACCATTTCGACCAGCCGACCAGCTCGCTGGAGAACTACGGCCGCGCGCTGAGCCGCATCGTGGCGTTGTGGCCGTCCAAGCGCGTGCTGAACGTGATCGAGGAGTCGATCTTCCGCAAGCCGGGGCTGCCCGGCGCCGAGCCTTTCAGCCTGGAGGCCTACCGCGAGCTGGTGCTGCTGTACCACATCGCCAAGGACGTGGCCCCGGAGGACGACAGCGTGTCGGCCCCGCTGGAGTACCGCGCGACCGATTTCCCCGCCACCTCGCTGCAACCCTTGAACACCCTGGACACCGTCGAACGCACCGTCCTCACGCGCCCGCAAGCCCTGGCCGCCGAACCGCCGGCTGCCGCGAAGCCGGCGCTGGATGCGAAGCCGGAGCCGGAGCCCGAGCGCACCGGCACGCCGCCGCACGCGGTGCCGCCGGAAGAGGCGACCGTGGTGATGGGCCAGCCGGACTTCGACCTGGACATGGATCTCGGCGAGGACCGCGACCACCTCATGGTGCCGCCTTCCTCGCCGCGCATCGGGCTCGACATCGACCTGGACTCCCCGGAGCAGGCGCCGCGCGAGCTGCCGCCGCTGGATTTCGACACCAGCGAGTTCGACGGCTGGAATACGCAGGACCCTGGCGAGCCGCCGCCGCGGCGCTGAATCCGGTCAGGTCGCCCGGCGCGCGAACCGCGTCGCCAGCGCGCTGGCCACCATCGCCGCCAGCAGCCCCGCGAGGCCGGCCCAGTGCAGCCAGTCCATGGCGTCGCGCGCGATCAGCCAGCCCCCGACCGCCGCGCCGATGGCCTGGCCGGCATACATCGCCGAGGAATTCAGGGCCACAGAGGCTGCCGCCAGCGGCGGGGCGATGCCGACCAGGCGCGCCTGCTGCGCCGAGTTGGACGAGAAGCAGCCCAGCGCCCAGGGCACGGTGACCAGCGCAGCGAGCCAAGGCGTGGTGCCGAGCGGATAGGCCGCGAGCGACAGCGCCATCAAGCCCACGGCGATCATCACCGAGCGATGCACGCCCAGCCGGTCGATATAGCGCGTCATGAGCACGTTGCCCAGCAGGCCGAACACGCCGAAGGACAGGAAGTACAGGCTCAGGGCCGTGGGGCCCGAGTCCAGCTTCTGCTTGAAGTAGGGCGCGAAATAGGAGAACAGCACGAACTGGCCGGCGGCGTACAGCACCGTCACCAGGCAGGTCGTCATCAGCGCGCGGGAACGGAAGGTGGCTTGCCAGTCTTGCGCCGACAGCGCAGGCGGCCGCACCCCTTGCGGCATCGCGCGCCAGACCCACGCGGCGCTGAGCAGGCTGACCACGGCCACCAGGCCGAAGGCCCAGCGCCAGCCGAGCGTGCCGCCCACCCAGGCCGCGAGCGGCATGCCCAGCACCGAGGCCAGTGACCAGCCGACGAAGATGAAGGTGATGGCGCGCCCGCGCTGCGCGCCGGGCACCAGCAGGCCCACGCAGGCCGCGGCCTGCGGCGTGAAGACCGCGGGCGGCACCAGGGCCAGCACGCGCAGCGGCAGCAGCCAGGCGAAGGAGGGCGCCAGTGCGCAGGCCAGGTGCAGCAGGGCGTACCAGGCCATGGACAGCGCCAGCAACTGGCGCCGGTCCCAGCCGGCCACCACTGCCGCCAGCAGCGGTGCGCCCAGGCACATCAGCAGCGCCCCGGCCGTCATCAGCTGGCCGGCCGTGGCGACCGGCACGGCGAGGGACGTGCTGATGTCGTTCAGCGTCCCTGGCACCACCATCACGCCGGTCCCGATAACGAAGTTGCCGGCCAGCAGCGCCCACAGCACGGGCGGGTTGCCGGCGCGCGGCGCAGCTTCGAGGGTGGCGGTGGATGACACGGGGACCTCCGCGCTGCGCGCGGTTACCGGCGGACCTGCAATGCGCCCGGGTTGACGATGTTGGTGGGCGTGCCCTTGATGAAGTTGACCACGTTGTCGAAAGCCGCGCCGAAGTAGAGCTCGTAGCTTTCCTGCTCGACGTAGCCGATGTGCGGCGTGCAGATGCAGTTTTCCAGCCGCAGCAGCGCGTGGCCCTGAAGTATCGGTTCGCTCTCGAAGACGTCGACGGCGGCGAAGCCCGGCCGGCCGCGGTTCAGGCCGGCGATCAGCGCTTCCGGCTCGATCAGCTCCGCGCGCGAGGTGTTCACCAGCATCGAGGTGGGCTTCATGCGGTTGAGGTCGTCCAGCTTGACGATGCCGAAAGTCTCCTCGTTCAGGCGCATGTGCAGCGACAACACGTCGCTTTCGGCGAAGAGTTCCTCGCGGCTGGTGGCGGCCAGGTAGCCGTCGCTTTCGGCCTTGGCGCGCGACTCCGGGCTGCCCCAGACCTGCACGCGCATGCCGAAGGCCTTGCCGTAGCCGGCGACCAGCTGGCCGATCTTGCCGTAGCCCCAGATGCCCAGCGTCTTGCCGCGCAGCACCATGCCGACGCCGAAATTGGCCGGCATGGAGGCGGACTTCATGCCGGACTGCTGCCAGGCGCCGTGCTTCAGGCTGCTGATGTACTGCGGCAGGCGGCGCATGGCCGTCATGATCAGTGCCCAGGTCAGTTCGGCCGGGGCGATGGGCGAGCCCACGCCCTCGGCCACGGCGATGCCGCGCTCGGTGCAGGCTTCGATGTCGACGTGCGAGCCGACCCGGCCCGTCTGCGAGATCAGCTTGAGGCGGGGCAGCTTCTCGACCAGCTGGCGAGTGATGGAGCTGCGCTCGCGGATCAGCACGATCACGTCGGCGTCGCGCAGGCGCACCGACAGCTGGCCGATGCCCTTGACGGTATTGGTGAAGACTTTGGCCGGGTACGGCTCCAGCTTGGTTGCGCATTGCAGCTTGCGCACCGCGTCCTGGTAGTCGTCGAGGATGACGATGTTCATGCCCGGATTGTGCCTTGAGCGATCCACCCGCCGCTGCGAGGGCTCCCGGTGGGCGCTACGATGGCGGGCTCTGAACAACAGGCTCCCCGGAGATTCTTCGATGACGATGTCCATGTATTCCGCCAGTGTTCCCGTGTTCCAGCACATGCTGAAGAACCTGGTCCATATCCTCGACAAGGGCGAGCAGTCCGCGGCTGCCCGCAAGTTGGACCCGACAGCGCTCACCACCTACCGGCTTGCGCCCGACATGCTTCCCTTCACGAAGCAGATCATGATTGCCTGCGACGCCGCCAAGCTGGGTGTCGCCCGCATTTCCGGCCTGGAAGCCCCCAAGTTCGACGACAGCGAGGCCTCCTTCCCCGAGCTCAAGGACCGCGTCCAGAAGACGCTGGACTGGCTGGCCACCGTGCCGGCCAGCGCGCTGGACGGCACCGAGGACAAGGACATCACCTTCCCCATCGGCCGCGAGAACACCCGCACGATGAAGGCGCAGGCCTATCTCACCACCTGGGTCCTGCCCAACATGTTCTTCCACATCACCACCGCCTACGCCATCCTGCGGCACAACGGCGTGGACCTGGGCAAGCAGGACTACCTGGTCGGCGCGCGTTAAGCGGCCTCCTGCGCCGCCAGCCGGTCGAGCTCGGCGCAGACGTCCGCCATGCGGCCGGAGATGACCAGCCGGCCGCTGCCGGTGCCGGCATCGAGCACGCGCACCACGCGCAAGGGCTTGGCCGGCGCTGCCGGCGCCGGGTAGGCCACGCGCAGCGGCGCGGACGGCGTGCGCGGCGGCTGCGGACCACCGGCCAGCCACTGGACGAAGGCCTGCAGCGGTGCGAACAGCTGCGGAAGGGAGAAGGTTGCGGTTGCCATGCGGAAGCTCCTTGGGGTTACGCACAGGCAGGATTGCGAAAACAGGGCTGCCGGCGCAGGGTGATGGCGCATCCGCGCGCCATACGCCTGCCACCTGCGGCGGCAGCCGGAGGCCTTACATCAACATCGTGTTGCGAATGAGGCCGACGGCGATGCCTTCGACTTCGAAGGGTTCGCCGGGCTCCACCACGATGGTGGGGTAGTCGGGGTTTTCGGCGTGCAGCTCGATCAGGTGCTTGTTGCGGCGGAAGCGCTTGACGGTGACGTCGTCGCCCAGGCGGGCCACGATGATCTGGCCGTTCTTGGCTTCCTTGGTGGACTGCACGGCGAGCAGGTCGCCGTCCATGATGCCGGCGTCGCGCATCGACATGCCGCGCACCTTCAGCAGGTAGTCCGGCCGGCGCTGGAACAGCCCGCTTTCGACGTAATAGGTGCGATCGACGTGTTCCTGCGCCAGGATGGGCGAACCGGCGGCGACGCGGCCCACCAGCGGCAGCCCGAGCTGCGCCAGGCTGGGCAGCGGCAGGTCGAACTGCTTGATGCGGTTTTCGTGGATGGAGCGCAGCGTTTCGCCCTTGAGGCGGATGCCGCGCGAGGTGCCGCTCACCAGTTCGATGACGCCCTTGCGCGCGAGGGCCTGCAAGTGCTCCTCGGCCGCGTTGGCCGACTTGAAGCCGAGTTCGGCGGCGATTTCCGCGCGGGTGGGCGGCGCGCCCGTACGAGCAATGGCGCTCTGGATCAGGTCCAGAATCTGTTGCTGGCGGGCAGTGAGCTTCGGGGCTTCGTCGATCATCGCGGCTCCTGGCGGAATAACTGTTTCGATATCCAGTAGCTGTATTTTTCAACAGTTCGGACGGGAACGCAAGTGGCAGCAAGAAAAATCGTGGTACTGGGCACTGGCGGCACGATCGCCGGGCGGGCGGCGTCGGCGGCGGACAACGTCGGCTACCAGGCGGCGCAGCTGGGCGTGGCGGAGCTGCTGCAGGGCGTGACTGGCCTCGCGGGGCTGCAGGTGGAAGCCGAGCAGGTCGCGCAGGTGGACAGCAAGGACATGGACTTCGCCATCTGGGCGGCGTTGGCGCAACACTGCGCCCATTGGCTCGCACAGGAGGAAGTGGCCGGTGTGGTGGTCACGCACGGCACCGACACGATGGAGGAGACGGCGTTCTTCCTGCAGTCGGTCTTGGCGCCCGCGAAGCCGGTGGTGCTGACCGGCGCCATGCGGCCGGCGACTTCGGCGCTGGCGGACGGGCCGCAGAACCTGGCCGATGCGCTGGCCGTGGCGGCGGCGCCGGGGGCGCAGGGCGTGAGCGTCGTCTTTGCCGGCGCGGTGCACGGCGCGCACGACGTGGCGAAGCTGCACAACTACCGGCTCGACGCCTTCGGTTCCGGCGACGCAGGCCCGCTGGCTTACATCGAAGAAGGCCGGCTGCGGCAACTGCGCGCCTGGCCCGCGGGCACGCCCCAGCGCGGCGTCGCCAACCTGCGGCCACCGGCCGACTGGCCGCGCGTGGAGATCGTGATGAACCACGCCGGCGCGACGGGCGCCATGGTGCGTGCGCTGGTGGCCGACGGCGCGCGCGGCCTCGTGGTGGCAGGGACCGGCAACGGGACGCTGCACCATGCGCTGGAGCAGGCCTTGCTCGAGGCGCAGCAGGCGGGAGTGGCCGTGCGCCGGACGACGCGCTGCGCGCAGGGGCAGGTCATTGCCACCGCGAACGACAGGCTGCCGGCGGTGGAAGTGTCAGCGGTGAAGGCGAGGATCGGCCTGATCCTCGCGTTGATGCATTAGGCCGGGCAGTTGGCCAGCGCGCCGAGGGCGCGGCCGGTAATCTCGTCCACCGAGCCCATGCCGTCGATCTTGCGGTACACCGGCGCGTTCTGGCCGTCGGCACGGGCCCAGTTGGAGTAGTACTCCACCAGCGGGCGCGTCTGCGACTCGTAGACCTGCAGGCGCTTCTGGACGGTTTCTTCCTTGTCGTCGTCGCGCTGGATCAGCGGCTCGCCGGTGAGGTCGTCCTGGCCATCCACCTTGGGCGGATTGAACTTCAGGTGGTAGCTGCGCCCCGAGGCCGGGTGCGAGCGGCGGCCGCTCATGCGCTCGACGATCGCGTCGAAGGGCACGTCGATCTCCAGCACGCAATCGATCTTCACGCCGGCGTTCTTCATCGCCTCGGCCTGCGGGATGGTGCGCGGGAAGCCGTCGAACAGGAAGCCCTTGGCGCAGTCCGCCTGCGCGATGCGCTCCTTCACCAGGCCGATGATGATGTCGTCGCTGACCAGCGCGCCGGCGTCCATGACTTTCTTCGCCGCGAGACCGAGCGGGGTGCCTGCCTTGACCGCCGCGCGCAGCATGTCCCCGGTGGAGATCTGCGGAATGCCGTACTTCTGGCAGAGAAATGCGGCCTGCGTGCCTTTGCCGGCGCCGGGAGCGCCCAACAAGATCAGTCTCATGAAATCCTCGGATGGTTTGGAATCGCCGGCGCGTGCGGGCCGGGGGCTCGACCCAGCCGTTGCACCTTGTTGCTGCGAGGATAGCATGCGTCCCCCTCAGGGAACTTACGCGTTGACTACGCGAAGTGCCGGCGCACGCGCTCCAGGTCCTCGGGGGTGTCGACGCCTGCGCCCGGGTCGGCTTCGGTCACGTGCACCGCGATGCGGTGGCCGTGCCAGAGCGCGCGCAGTTGCTCCAGCGCCTCGCAGCTTTCCACCGGCGCCTGCGGCAGCGCGGGGAACTGGCGCAGGAAGCCGGCGCGGTAGCCGTAGATGCCGATGTGGCGCAGCGGGCGCGGTTCGGGCAGGGCGGTGATGCCCTGGGCGAAGCCATCGCGCCACCAGGGCAGCGGCGCCCGGCTGAAATACATGGCGATGCCGTCGGCCTGCAGCACCACCTTCACGACGTTGGGGCTGGTGAACTCCTCGATGCTCGCGATCGGGTGCGCGGCCGTGCTCATGCTGGCCTGCGGCCGCTCGTGCAGCAGGCGCGCCACCGCGTCGATCAGCGCGGGGTCGATCAGCGGCTCGTCACCCTGCACGTTGACGACCGCGTCGTCGCCTTGCAGGCCCAGCTTCGTGCAGGCCTCGGCGAGCCGGTCGCTGCCCGAAGGATGGTCGGCGCGCGTCAGCACCACTTCGACGCCGTGCGCGCGGCAGGCCTCGGCGATGCGTTCGCTGTCGGCGGCCACCACCACGCGGCTGGCAGACGAAAGACGGGCGCGCTGCGCCACGCGCACCACCATCGGCAGGCCGGCGATGTCCGCGAGCGGCTTGTCCGGCAGGCGGGTGGAGGCGAGCCGCGCCGGAATCAGGACGGTGTACTGCATGCCGCCTTCAGGCCACGGGCGTGCGGGGTGGCAGGCGCTCGAGCTCTTCGTCGCTGAGCGTGCGCGCTTCTTCTTCCAGCATCACCGGAATACCGTCGCGGATGGGATAGGCGAGGCGGGCGCTGCGCGACAGCAGTTCCTGCCGCTCGCGGTCGTAGTCCAGCGGCCCCTTGGTCACGGGGCACACCAGCAGCTCAAGCAGTCGGTGATCCATCCGGCGATGATAGCTTCGCCTCCAGCAGGCGATCGAGCTCCGGCCAGAAGGCAGGTGCGATCTCCACCTCCAGCGGTACCGCCCAGGCGTCGGGCCGCAGCCGCCAGAGCTTCACCGCGTCCTTCTCCGTGCAGACCAGCGTGGCCTGCGGATCGAGTCCGCTCGCGTCGGCGAAGTCGTGGTGGTCGGGCAGGGCGGTCGTGCGCGCGAGCTGCAGGCCGGCGGCGCGCAGCATCGCGAAGAAGGGCTCCGGGTTGGCGATGCCCGCCACGGCCTGGATGTTTTGCCCCGCCAGGCTGGTGAGCGGCATGCGGGTGCCGTCGGCGCGGACGGCAGTGGACGCGAGGCCGCGCTTGATGTCGTGGCCCGCGATCGCCGGCAGCTGTGGCGGCCGCAGCACCAGGTCCACGTGGCGCGGCCAGGGTTCGCGCAGCGGGCCGGCCGGCAGCAGCCAGCCGTTGCCCAGGCCGCGGGCATCGAACACGCAGACTTCCAGGTCGCGCGCGAGCGCATGGTGCTGCAGGCCGTCGTCGCTGACGATCACCTGCGTGGCCGGATAGGCGGCCAGCAGCGCCCGCCCGGCTTCCGCGCGCTTGCCGGCCACGAACACCGGCACGCCAGACTTTCTTTTCAGCAGCAGGGGTTCGTCGCCGGCGCGGGACGGCACGTCGTCCGCCTGGACCTCGGTGGTGCCATCGCCGCTGCGTCCATAGCCACGCGAGACGATGCCGACCGCGAAGCCGCGTTTGCGCAGGTGCTCGACGATCGCCAGCACCACCGGCGTCTTCCCCGCACCGCCGGCCACGACGTTGCCGACGACGATGACGCGAACCGGGAGATGCTCGGCGCGGGCGTTGCGGCGATCCAGCGCCGCGCCGGCGCGATACAGCAGCGACAGCGGCCACAGCACGCGGGCCAGCGGGCCGCGCGCCAGCCAGGCGCGCTGCAACGCCGCCCGCATGGGGCTACTTGGCCCCGGCCTGCGCCGAGGACTGGGTGGCGAAGGTGATCTGCGTCAGGCCGATGCGGCGCGCCGCTTCCATCACCGTGATCACCGACTGGTGGGTCGCGGTGGCGTCGGCGCTGATGATCACCACCGATTCCTTGCCGGCCTTGGCGGCTTCGGTCAGCGCCTCGGCCAGGGCTTCGGTGCTGCGGCCGGACACCGGCTGCTTGTTGACCATGTAGCGGCCGTCGGCGGAGACGGCCACCACCACTTCCTTGGGATAGTCGCGCTGGGCTTCGGTGTCCGCCACCGGCAGCCGCAACTGCATTTCGGTGAACTTGCTGTAGGTGGTGGTCAGCATCAGGAAGATGAGGATCACCAGCAGCACGTCGATGAACGGGATCAGGTTGATCTCCGGTTCATCCTTGGGACGGGGGCGGAAGTTCATGCCCGGCGCAAGGCAACCAGGTGGCGGGCGAAGCGTTCGGCGGCGAGTTCCAGCGTGAGCAGGTAGTCGTCGACGCGGCCGCGGAAGTAGCGCCAGAAGATCAGCGCCGGGATGGCGACGATCAGGCCGAAGGCGGTGTTGTACAGCGCGACCGAGATGCCGTGCGCCAGCTGGGCCGGGTTGCCGCCGGTGACGCTGCCGGCCGACTGCGAGCCGAAGATCTCGATCATGCCGATCACCGTGCCCAGCAGGCCGAGCAGTGGCGCGGCCGAGGCGATGGTGGCCAGCGCGTTCAGGTAGCGCTCCAGCCGGTGGGCGACGGCCCGGCCGGTCTGCTCCATGTTGGCGCGCAGGTCGGCTTCGGTGCAGCGCGGGTCGGCGTTCAGGGCGCGAAAGCCGCTGGCCAGCACTTCACCCAGGGCCGAGTTCTGCTCGAGCTGGGAGACGACGTCGGGGGAAGGGACCGAGACTCGGGAGACTGCGAGCGCTTCGTCCAGCAGTCGCGGCGGGGCGATCTTGGCCCGCTTCAGGCTCAGGAAGCGCTCGAAAATCAGCGCCAGGGCCAGGATGGAGCAGGCTACCAGCGGCCAGATCGGCCAGCCCGCGGCTTGTATGATCGAAAACAAAGGGGGTCCTCCGCGGCAGGTTCCGCTGCTGAAAGGCACACTTGCGGCGCCTTGCGTGGGGCGGATTATCGCGGACTTGCCAGCTGTAGGACTCGAGCGCGTGGCCGTAGGACGACACTCACAAAAGCTGTGGATAACTTTGTTGAGAAAGCCCCCTCCACCCCGCCCGAACCCGCGCCAATACTGAGCCGTGACAGAACGATGACGTTTTGAGCAGGAAAAAGCCCTTTGCTATCAATAGCTTGCATCGAGAAATCAGCGTCTGCGGCTAGGCCGCTGGGTCACTTGCCTGCTTCCTGCACGCTGTGGATGAATTTCCATCGGGTAAACCCTGGATCCTTCCTATTTTGCTGACTTCGCAATCCCCGTTTCCAGCGGTTACGCCTCGCATGTGGCAGGTTGGCGCGCTTTGCCGCGCCATTGCCGACGCGCTCGAGTCCCGCTTCAACCCCGTGTCCGTGCGCGGCGAGATCACCGGCTTTTCGCGCGCCGCCAGCGGCCACTGCTATTTCACGCTCAAGGATGCCCAGGGGCAGATCCGCTGCGCGATGTTCCGCCGCGCCGCCGGCCTGCTGCAGTTCCTGCCGCGCGACGGCGAACTGGTCGAGGTGCAAGGGCGCCTCGGCGTCTATGAACCGCGCGGCGACCTGCAACTGATTGTGGAAAGCTTGCGGCGCGCCGGGCAGGGCGCGCTGTTCGAGCAGTTCCTGCGCATGAAGGCCAAGCTGGAGGCCGAAGGGCTGTTCGAGCCCGAGCGCAAGCGGCCGTTGCCGCTGCTGCCGCGCGGCATCGGCATCGTCACCTCGCTGCAGGCCGCTGCGCTGCACGACGTGGTCACCTGCCTGCGGCGGCGCGCGCCGCATGTCCAGGTGGTCCTGGCGCCGGCGGCCGTGCAGGGCGCGCAGGCGCCGGGCGAACTGGTCGCCGGGCTCGAAGCGCTGTACCGCCAGGCCGACGCGGGAGCCATCGACCTCATCCTGCTGGTGCGCGGCGGCGGTTCCATCGAAGACCTCTGGGCCTTCAACGACGAACAGCTGGCCCGCACCATCGTGCGCAGCCCGGTGCCGCTGGTGAGCGGCGTGGGCCACGAGACCGACTTCACCATCGCCGATTTCTGCGCCGACCTGCGCGCGCCGACGCCGACCGCGGCGGCGGAACTCGCCGCGCAGCCGCGCGACACCTGGCTGGGCGCGCTCGACCTCGCGGGCGAGCGCCTGCAGCAAGCGGCGTGGCGCCGGCTCGACCGTGCCAGCCAGCGTCTCGACGCCGCGGCGGCGCACCTCGGCCGGCCTTCGGCGCGCGCGGCGCAGCAGCACCTGCGCGTGGAACGCAGCGCGCAGCGCCTGCGCCATGCGCTTGCGCTGCGCGTGCAGCGCGGGCGCGATGCGCTGGCGGTTGCCGGCACGCGCTACCAAAGCGCGGCAGCGGACCGCCTCGCGCGCGCGGACCAGCGGCTCGACCGCATCGACCTGCGACTGCAGTTGCTGGACCCGCGGCTCGTGCTGCAGCGTGGCTACGCGCTGCTGACCGATCGCGCATCGGGGCGCCCGGTGACCGCTGTCGCGCAAGTCCAGGCGGGCCAGGAACTGCGCGCAGCCCTCGCGGATGGCGAGGTTGATGTGACCGTCGCGCCGGGCGCCTCGCCGCGCGCCTAGAATCGGGCACGTTCGATAACCACCCAACGAGGAAAGAAGAGCCATGGAACACGTCCTGCCCCCGCTGCCGTACCCGATCGAGTCGCTGGCGCCCGCCTATTCGAAAGAGACCCTCGAGTACCACCACGGCAAGCACCACAAGGCCTACGTCGACAACCTGAACAAGCTGCAGGTCGGCACCGAGTTCGAGAACATGCCGCTGGAGGACATCGTCCGCAAGTCCTCGGGCGCCATTTACAACAACTCCGCCCAGATCTGGAACCACACCTTCTTCTGGAACTGCATGAAGCCCAACGGCGGCGGCGAGCCCACCGGCGCGCTGGCCCAGGCGATCAGCGCCAAGTGGGGCAGCTTCGCGGCCTTCAAGGAAGCCTTCGTCAAGTCCGCCGTCGGCAACTTCGGTTCCGGCTGGACCTGGCTGGTGAAGAAGGCCGACGGCAGCGTCGACATCGTCAACACCGGCGCCGCCGGCACGCCGCTGACCACCGCCGACCGCGCGCTGCTGACGGTGGACGTGTGGGAACACGCGTACTACATCGACTACCGCAACGCCCGCCAGAAGTTCGTCGAGACCTTCTTCGACAAGCTGGTGAACTGGGACTTCGCCGCCAAGAACTTTGGTTGACGTCTCGCATGAATGAAAAAGGCCGCTCACGCGGCCTTTTTCATTTGGCGAAGGGCTGGCCCGCGAGCACGGCTCCGGCCTTGATCCCCTTCTTGGCGAACCAGCCCTTGTTCATCTCCAGGACGTAGCGCACCGGCTCCCTGGAGCAGTGCGAGTCCTCGGTCTGGGGCTTCATGTCCTCGATGTTGACGATGCGGCCGTCGTCGGCGACGAAGGCGACCGACAGCGGCAACAGGGTGTTCTTCATCCAGAAGCACTGCTGGCTCGGGTACTCGAACACGAACAGCATGCCTTCGTGCTGCGGCATGGACTTGCGGAACATCAGCCCGATCATGCGCTGCTCGTTGGTGGCGGCGACCTGGGCGTCGATCTGGTGCATGCCGGCGGACAGCTTCACCCGCGGCAGGTCCATCTGGGGCGCGTCCTGCGCCAGTGCGAGGGTGGCGGCGCAGGCCGCGGCCAGGGCAATCAGCTTCTTCATGGTGTGTATTGTGCGTCTTGCGCGAGGCCCCAAGAAAAATGCCCGCACGCGGCGGGCATCGTTCTCGCGAAGGCCTGGATCAGGACTTCTTTTCTTCGGCCTTGGTTTCCTTCTTGGCCGAAGACTTGTGGGAGGACTTCTTCTTGTGGGTGGCCTTCTTCTCGGACTTGGCGGCCTTCGGCGCGGAAGCGTCGGCGGCGGGCGTGGTCTGGGCGAAGGCGCCGGTCACGGCGAAGGCGGAAACGAGCAGCGCGGCGAGCAGCTTGGTCATGGCGAATGAGTCCTTTCGGGAATGGTCCGGTTTTTCAGGAATGCATCCTCCCGCTATGCGGGAAGGCCCATCCGTAACGGCGGCTCACGCCAGGCGGTTGACAGGGATCGACCCCTAAATGAAAAAGCCCGCCAGAGGCGGGCTTTGCACGAAGAGTGAGTCGATTACGACTTCTTCTCTTCCTTCTTCTCTTCGGTCTTGGCGGCTTCCTTCTTGGAGGCCTTCTTGTCAGCCTTGGCGGCCTTGGTGGCCTTCTTCTTTTCGGCCTTCGCTTCCTTCTTCGCTTCGGCCTTGGCCGGAGCGGCGGCGGCCGCGGGGGCGGCAGCGGCGGCGGGAGCAGCAGCCGGGGCGGCGGCGGGAGCTTGCGCGAACACGGCGGCGGACATCAGGCCGGCAACCAGGGCGGCGAGGAGCTTGCTCATTGGAATCGTTCCTTCAGAGTGGATCGTTTTTGAAAACGCCCGTCGCGATATTGCGGCAGACACTTCCGAAACGCGGCAATGAAAGCGGCGGTTGACACTGCCCCGTAAAGATCGTGTGTGCGGTTCGCCGCTAGAATCTTCGCCACAATGGCTTACCAGCATATCCAGGTCCCCGCGGAGGGCCAGAAGATCACGGTCAACGCCGACATGTCCCTGAACGTGCCGGACCAGCCGATCATCCCTTACATCGAGGGCGACGGCACCGGGGTCGACATCACGCCGGTCATGCTGAAGGTCGTGGATGCCGCGGTGGAACATGCCTACCGCGGCAAGCGCAGGATCCACTGGATGGAGATGTTCGCCGGCGAGAAGGCCACGCGCGTCTACGGGCCCGACGTCTGGCTGCCGGACGAGACGCTGCAGGCCGCGCGCGAATATGTCCTCTCCATCAAGGGCCCGCTGACCACGCCGGTGGGCGGCGGCATCCGTTCGCTGAACGTGGCCCTGCGCCAGCAGCTGGATCTCTATGTCTGCCTGCGCCCGGTGCAGTACTTCAAGGGCGTGCCTTCGCCGCTGAAGGAGCCGGAGAAGACCAACATGGTGATCTTCCGCGAGAACTCGGAAGACATCTACGCCGGCATCGAGTTCGAGGCGGGCAGCGAGAAGGCGAAGAAGCTGATCGCCTTCCTCGAGAAGGACATGGGGGTGCGCACGATCCGCTTCCCCGAGACCTCCGCCGTCGGCGTCAAGCCGGTGTCCATCGAAGGCACCGAACGCCTGGTGCGCAAGGCCTACCAGTACGCCATCGACAACGACAGGCCCTCCGTGACGCTGGTGCACAAGGGCAACATCATGAAGTTCACCGAAGGCGGCTTCCGCGACTGGGGCTATGCCCTGGCCAGGAAGGAGTTCGGCGCGGAGGCCATCGACGGCGGGCCGTGGATGAAGTTCAAGAACCCGCGCACCGGCCGCGACATCGTCGTCAAGGACGCGATCGCCGACGCCTTCCTGCAGCAGATCCTGATGCGGCCGGCGGAGTACAGCGTGGTCGCCACGCTCAACCTGAACGGCGACTACATTTCCGACGCGCTGGTCGCGCAGGTGGGCGGCATGGGCATCGCCCCCGGCGCGAACATGAGCGACTCGGTCGCCATGTTCGAGGCCACCCACGGCACGGCGCCCCGCTACGCCGGCAAGGACTACGTGAACCCCGGCTCGGAGATCCTGTCGGCCGAGATGATGCTGCGCCACATGGGTTGGACCGAGGCCGCCGACCTGATCATCAAGTCGCTGGAGAAGGCCGTCCAGTCGAAGAAGGTCACCTACGACTTCGCGCGGCTCATGGAAGGCGCCACGCAGGTCAGTTGCTCGGGCTTCGGCCAGGTGATGATCGACCAGATGTGACGGTGCCTGCACCATCGAGGAAAGCCACCTTCGGGTGGCTTTTTCCTTGGTGCTCCGTCGCGGGGCGCCAACAGTGCCCTCCCTAGAATGGCGCCCGCCAAAACATCCCAACAACGAGGAGGAAATTCATGAAAATTCTGCCACTGCGCCTGCTGCTCACCCTGGCCTTCGCGCTGCTCGTCCTGTGCGGCTGCGCCACGTCGCCGACGACAACGGACGGCGCCTCGCTGCGCCCGAACCAGGGCCTGCTGGCTTTCCACGTCACTTCGAACGCCGACGCCTTCCTGGGTTTCGGCGACTTTGCGAGCACCTCCACCTTCGGCAGCCGCTTCAACGAGAACATGGTCGGCGCCAAGGGGCAACTGCGCATCAAGGCGGGCGAGACCTACTACATGGTGCCCCTGGACGCGGGTGACTACATGTTCACCAAGTTCACCGTGCACCCGAAGTTCGCCTGGCTGCAGGCGACCAACCGCTTCAAGGTGCGCGCCAACGCCATCACCTACATCGGGCACATCAACATCAAGGTGACGGACAGCCGCTTCAGCATCCAGGCCCTGGACCACGAGCTCGAGATGCGCACCTACCTGGCCGACACCTATCCGGCCTACTTCAAGGCCATGGATTTCCAGAAGTCCTTCGCCGAACTGAGCCTGCGCTGAAGCATCGGAGGAAGGACAGATGCTTCGATCGATCATCGCATGCGTGGCGCTTGCGCTGCTTGCGGGCGGCGTGTGGGCCAGAGGCGGCGGCAGCTACATCGTCGTCGTGCCGGGAGTCGCGCCCGCCCAACCGGGCAACGCGTGCATCGCCGAGGGCGTGGCCAGCGGCCAGGAGACGAAGGCTTCGGACGGCACTCTGGTCCTGGCAACGGGCGTGCACGGCGCCAATTCCGCCCGCTGCCCGGACCCCGCCTTCCCGAACCTGGCGACGACCCAGAAGCTGGCGTCGGAGGAGGTCCGCAAGGTGCCGTCGGCGCAGTGCGTTCCCCAGGGCTCGAAGGTCGGGGACGAAGTGGTCATCCAGTTCTACGGGCTCGCGACGGTGCTGGAGGTGAACCCCCTCGGCACCCAGTGCCGCCTCGGCATGGAGGCGACCGTCATCGGCACCGCGGCGTATCGCGCGGCCCACCCTGCACCGGCGCCTGAACCGGCGGCGCCGCAGGTGCAGGCGGCGCCGCGCGAGCCCACCGATGCGGAGATCCAGCAGGAGTACGACCGCCTCGTCGCCGCGGCCGTGCCGGTGAGGGAGTTCCACGTGCGGCACATCCTGGTGCGCACGCGGGAAGAGGCCGAATCGGCGCTGAAGGAAATCCAGTCCGGGAAGTCGTTCGCCGAAGTGGCAGGCAGGGTCTCCATCGATCCCAGCAGCCGCTTCAAGGGTGGCGACCTGGGCTGGAACGTGCCTTCGGCGTTCATCGACGAGTTCTCGAAGACCATGGTGTCGCTAGATCCCGCGGGCCTGGCGACGGAACCGACGCGCACGCGCTTCGGCTGGCATGTGATCGAGGTTCTGGCGGCCAAGACCGGCAAGGACTCGTTCCCGCCGCTGGCCACCGTGAAGGACCGGATCGCGGCGAAGCTCAGGGACACCCGTGCCGCGGCCGCACACGTCCCGGCGAAGGCCGTCTGCAGGAAGATGGTTGCGCCGGACGTCGCCGCCGCGGTCCGGGACGGCGCCCAGGGCACCGTGGTCGCGGAGATGCGCGTCGAGAACGGCAAGGTCGTGGAAATCCTGAGCTTGTCGGGGCCCGGCGTCTTCCATGCCGCCGTGACCGATGCGGTGAACAGGTACGAATGCGACCGCCTCGACCGGCCGGTGATTGCCACGCAGTCCTTTGAGTTCAAGGCGGCGAATTAGTCCAGCCGGCCCAGCTCAGGAGCCGTCCCCGGGCGGCTATTTTTATGGCCCCGGTTCCACAGCGTAAAATACCTCCTCGCATCGTGGCGCTCGCCGACTTTCACCAACCTTCCTGAGAGACATCCCCTTGGCTGCCGACCGTTCCAAGATCATCTACACGCTGACCGACGAAGCCCCGTACCTGGCAACGCACTCGTTCCTGCCCATCGTCCGCACCTTCGCTGCGGCCGCCGGCATCGACGTGGCCGAGAGCGACATCTCGGTGGCGAACCGGATCCTGGGCGAGTTCCCGGACTTCCTGACGGACGCCCAGAAGGTGCCCAACACGCTGTCGGAGCTGGGCAAGAAGACGCTGCAGGCCGATGCCAACATCATCAAGCTGCCGAACATCAGCGCTTCGCAGAACCAGCTGGTCGCGGCCATCCGCGAGCTGCGCTCCAAGGGCTTCATGGTCCCCGAGTACCCGGAAGCGCCGAAGACCGACGAAGAGAAGGCGATCCGCCAGCGCTACGCGAAGATCCTGGGTTCGGCGGTGAACCCCGTGCTGCGCGAAGGCAACTCCGACCGCCGCGCGCCCAAGGCGGTGAAGGAATACGCCCGCAAGAACCCGCACAGCATGGCCCCGTGGAGCCAGGCTTCGCGCACGCACGTGTCGCACATGGTCGGCGGCGACTTCTACGCCGGCGAGAAGTCGCTGACGCTGGACAAGGCGCGCGACGTCAAGATGGAGCTGGTCACGAAGTCCGGCAAGACCGTCGTGCTGAAGCCGAAGGTCGCGCTGCTGGAAGGCGAGATCATCGACTCGATGTTCATGAGCAAGAAGGCCCTGCTGGCCTTCTACGAGCAGCAGATCGAGGACGCGCACAAGACCGGCGTGATGTTCTCGCTGCACGTCAAGGCCACCATGATGAAGGTGTCGCACCCCATCGTGTTCGGCCACGCCGTGCGCACCTTCTACAAGGACGCCTTCGCCAAGCACGCCAAGCTGTTCGACGAGCTGGGCGTGAACGTCAACAACGGCATGGCGAACCTCTACGAGAAGATCGCCACGCTGCCCGAGTCCAAGCAGGACGAGATCAAGCTGGACCTGCACAAGTGCCTGGAACATCGCCCGGCGCTGGCCATGGTCGATTCCGCCCGCGGCATCACCAACTTCCACTCGCCCAACGACGTGATCGTCGACGCCTCCATGCCGGCCATGATCCGCCAGGGCGGCAAGATGTACGGCGCCGACGGCCGCCTGCAGGAAGTGAAGGCCGTGATCCCCGAGTCGACCTTCGCCCGCATCTACCAGGAGATCATCAACTTCTGCAAGTGGCATGGCGCCTTCGACCCGAAGACCATGGGCACGGTCCCCAACGTGGGCCTGATGGCGCAGCAGGCCGAGGAATACGGCTCGCACGACAAGACCTTCGAGATCGCCGAGGACGGCGTCGCCAACATCACCGACCTGGCCACCGGCGAAGTGCTGCTGTCGCAGAACGTGGAGCAGGGCGACCTCTGGCGCATGTGCCAGGTGAAGGACGCCGCCATCCGCGACTGGGTCAAGCTGGCCGTCACCCGCGCCCGCAACTCCGGCATGGAAGCCGTGTTCTGGCTGGACAACTACCGCCCGCACGAGTCCGAGCTGCGCAAGAAGGTCGAGAAGTACCTGAAGGAGCACGACACCAATGGCCTGACCATCAAGGTCATGAGCCAGGTGCGCGCCATGCGCTACACGCTGGAACGCGTGATGCGCGGCAAGGACACGATCAGCGTCACCGGCAACATCCTGCGCGACTACCTGACCGACCTGTTCCCGATCATGGAGCTGGGCACCAGCGCCAAGATGCTGTCCATCGTGCCGCTGATGGCCGGCGGCGGCATGTACGAGACGGGTGCCGGCGGCTCCGCGCCCAAGCACGTGCAGCAGCTGGTGGAGGAGAACCACCTGCGCTGGGATTCGCTGGGCGAGTTCCTCGCGCTGGCCGTCAGCCTGGAAGACGAAGGCCTCAAGACCGGCAACAAGAAGGCCAAGGTCGTGGCCGACGCGCTGGACGCGGCCACGGGCAAGCTCCTGGACAACAACAAGAACCCCTCGCCGAAGACGGGACAGCTGGACAACCGCGGCAGCCAGTTCTACCTGACCCTGTACTGGGCCCAGGCGCTGGCGGAGCAGAAGGACGACGCCGAGCTGGCCAAGCGCTTCGCGCCCCTGGCCAAGGCGCTTGCCGACAACGAGAAGAAGATCGTCGAGGAACTGAACGCCGTGCAGGGCAAGGCGGTCGATATCGGCGGCTACTACTTCCCGGACCGCAAGAAGGTCAGCGCGATCATGCGCCCCAGCGAGACCTTCAACGCCGCTCTGGCGTCCGCGCAAGGCTGACAGCCTGTAACGAGTGGCTGGGGCCCACAAGGGTCCTGCCGCTCATGCCTGGAAAGCCGCCTTTGGGCGGCTTTTTTCATGGCTTTGCGGGCCCGCTGCTACAAGAAAAGGCATCGGAAGAGCTGTTGGGAGATCGAGATGCGCAAAGCCTTCGTGATGGCGGCCTTCGGCGCCGCGCTGGCCGCGCCCGCGGCATTCGCGGATGGCCACGGCCACGGCCATGGCCACGACAAGGACGAATGGTGGGACGGCGAGTGCCACGTCGTCCGCAAGTGGAAGCACGGCGAGGTCGAGGAAAAGCGGACCTGCCATGAGCACCGCCCCGAGACGGTGTACGTGGTGCCGGCGCGGCCGGCGGTCATCGTGCAGCCGCAGCCGGTGATGGTGGCGCCGCCGCCCCCGCCGCAGCCTGCGATGGCCGTGGTCTATCCGCCCTGGATCGTGCAGCAGCGCGGCCAGTACGTGTACCACCCGGAATACCGGCCGGTCATGGCCACGGGCGACGCCCGGCGCTGCAACAGCGCCAACGTGGGCCGGGTGCTGGGCGGCATCGTCGGCGGCGTGCTGGGCAACCAGATCGGCAGCGGCAACGGCCGCACGGCAGCCACCGTGGGCGGCGCCGTCGCGGGCGTGCTGGTCGGCGGCGAAGTCGGACGCCGCATCGATGCGGGCAACCAGGCCTGCGTCGGCGAGGTGCTGGAGGTGGCGCCGGTGGGCCGCCGCGTGCAGTGGGTGGAAAGCCGCACGACCTACGTCGTGACGCCCGGTCGCGTGACGGAGCGCCATGGCGCGCATTGCCGTCCCTACACGCTGGACATGCAGGTCGGCGCCGGCTGGCAGCGCACCGAAGGCGTGGCCTGCCGCCGTCCGGGCGGCGTCTGGGTCGCCGCCTGAGCAGGTAAACGCGCGGGCCCCGGCTTGCGCGAACCCCGGCCGTTCGCCATGATCGAACGGCCATGGGCCCGTTCCGTCGCGCACTTGCCTGGCTGGCCGCCATGCTGCTGGCCGCGGCAGCGCATGCCGCGCCGGTGCTGGTGCTCGAAGTGCAGGACGCCATCGGTCCCGCCAGCGCCAGCTACATGCTGCGGGGCATCGCGCGGGCCGAGGCCGAAGGCGCGCCGCTGCTGGTGATCCGCCTGGACACGCCGGGCGGACTCGACCTCTCGATGCGGCAGGTGATCCAGGCCATTCTTGCCTCGCGGGTCCCGGTGGCCGTCTACGTCAGTCCGGAAGGCGCGCGGGCCGCCAGCGCCGGCACCTACATCCTCTATGCAGCCCACATCGCGGCGATGGCGCCGGCGACCACGCTGGGCGCGGCCACGCCGGTAGCCATCGGCATCGGCGGCGAGCGCAAGCCGGCGGCGCCGGCCAGCGCGGCGTCTGCGGTCGCCGGCCCGGCCGACCCGATGACCGCCAAGCAGGTACACGACGCCGCGGCCTACATCCGCGGGCTGGCCCAGCAACGCGGCCGCAATGCCGAGTGGGCCGAGCGGGCCGTGCGCGAGGCGGTGACGCTGACCGCCAGCGAGGCCGTGCGCGAGCACGTGGTCGACCTGGTGGCCAAGGACGTGCCCGACCTGCTGGCCCAGGTCGATGGCCGCAAGGTGCAGCTGCAGGACCGCGAAGTGACGCTGGCCACGCGCGGCGCGGCCACCGAGCGGCTGCTGCCCGACTGGCGCCAGCGGCTGCTGTCGGTGATTGCCAATCCCAGCCTGGCGCTGATGCTGCTGATGATCGGGCTGTATGGCCTGGCGTTCGAATTCATGTCGCCGGGCCTGGTGGCGCCGGGCGTGATCGGCGGCATCTGCCTGCTGCTGGCGCTGTTCGCGCTGCAGATGCTGCCTGTGAACTACGCCGGCCTCGGCCTGATCGTGCTGGGCATGCTGCTGCTGGCGGCCGAAATCGCCGCCCCCAGCTTCGTGCTGGGCGCGGGCGGCGCCGTTGCCTTGCTGGCGGGCGGGCTGCTGCTGTTCGACCGCGACGTGCCGGGCATGGCCGTGCCGCTGGTGCTGATCCTCGAACTGGTGGTGGCGTCGGTGGGCTTCGTGCTGCTGGCGGGCGGCATGGCCTGGCGCGCCCGCCGCCGGCCCGTGGTGACGGGCGTCGAGGAAATGATTGGCGCGAGCGGGGTGGTGCTGCCCACCGAGCCCGCCGGCGCGTGGGCCCAGGTGCGCGGCGAGCGCTGGCGCGTCGCCAGCCCCGAGCCGCTGCACGCCGGCCAGCGGGTGCGCGTGACGGCGCTGCGCGGGCTCACGCTGGACGTGCTCCCCGAACCCGAATCCCCCGGAGGACCGCGATGATCTTCAACTACGGCTTCGGAGCGCTGGTGCCGCTCATCGTGCTGCTGGCCGCCTTCTCGGTACGCATCCTGCGCGAGTACCAGCGCGGGGTCGTGTTCCAGCTGGGACGCTTCTGGAAGGTGAAGGGGCCGGGCCTGGTGCTGGTGATCCCCGGCGTCCAGCAGATGGTGCGGGTGGACCTGCGCGTGGTGACCATGGTGGTCGAGCCGCAGGACGTCATCTCGCGCGACAACGTCTCGGTGAAGGTCAACGCCGTCGTGTTCTTCCGCGTGATCGACCCGCAGAAGGCGATCATCCAGGTGGAGAACTTCCTGCTGGCCACCAGCCAGCTTGCCCAGACCACGCTGCGCGTCGTGCTGGGCAAGCACGAGCTCGACGAGATGCTGGCCGAGCGCGAGCGCCTGAACATCGACGTGCAGCAGATCCTGGACGCGCAGACCGACGCCTGGGGCGTGAAGGTCACGAACGTCGAGATCAAGGACATCGACCTGAGCGAGAACATGGTGCGCGCCATCGCCCGCCAGGCCGAGGCCGAGCGCGAGCGGCGCGCCAAGGTGATCCACGCCGAAGGCGAGAAGCAGGCCGCCGTGACCTTGCTGGAGGCCGCGCGTACGCTCGCCCAGCAGCCCGAGGCGCTGCAACTGCGTTATCTTCAGACCATGACACAAGTCGCCGGCGACCGCGCCAGCACGGTGGTGCTGCCGCTGCCGCTGGACCTGTTGCGTAGATGGAAGGCTGCCCGCACGGATGAGCCACCGCGCTGAGCAAATGAAATGGCCGCCTGGCGGCGGCCATCAGCGGCGGCGCGCAGCCGCCCTAGGGTTTGCTGGCGTGGTCGCCGCCGTGCCCGCCGGTGGCGTGGAACTGCGGCGCACGCACCTTGGGCTGGCGCGGCGGCCGTTCGCCGGAGCTGGGCTGCGTCTGGATGGGGCCGGGTTGCGCCTGGATGTTCTGCGCCAGCTGGCCCTTGGGGCCCTGCTGGATGTCGAACGAGACCCGCGAGCCCTGCTTGAGCGTCTTGAAGCCTTCCATCGTGATCGCTGAAAAATGAGCGAACACGTCGGAGCCACCGCCATCGGGTTCGATGAAGCCGAACCCCTTGGCGTCGTTGAACCATTTCACTGTGCCGGTCGCCATGCTGTGCGCCCCCGTTTTTCTTCCCTCAATGCGGTCCGAGAGTTTCGTTCACTCGGGCTCAGCTGTCAATATTTTCACTTAAGGCCGCGTAAGTCCGCGTCGCCAAACGATTACTTTCCAAATGCGGTGGGTGCGCGCAAGAATCAGCACAGCGCGGCCGTCGTGTCGCTTGAATGTGACGCAACCGCCACCAATTCACCTGAGGTCGGCGGGTGCTGTTTGCCCTCGATAGAATGATTTTCATGGCCAGTCAGACACCTCTCCCGCCCCCGACCGGTCCCGTCAACCGGCCGGCGGACGACGATGGCGGCTCGGTGGTAGCAGAGCGGAAAACACAGAAGACCAAACCTCCGCAGATGTACCAGGTCGTCATGCTGAATGACGACTACACGCCCATGGAATTCGTGGTGGTGGTAATCCAGGAGTTTTTCAACAAGGACCGCGAGACGGCTACCCAGATCATGCTGAAGATCCATCTGGACGGCAAAGGCATCTGCGGCGTCTATTCCAGGGACGTCGCGGCGACCAAAGTCCAGCAAGTGCAGGAGGCCGCCCGGCAAGCTGGCCATCCCCTGCAGTGTTTGAGTGAACCGGTGGAATGACCGGCACTCAGAAGGAACAGAACGTTTTGAACGATAGGCAGAAGGAAATCTCATGATTGCCCAGGAATTGGAAGTCAGCCTCCACATGGCCTTCGTGGAAGCGCGTCAGCAGCGCCACGAGTTCATCACCGTGGAGCACCTGTTGCTGGCCCTGCTGGACAACCCCAGCGCGGCCGAAGTGCTGCGCGCCTGCAGTGCGAACATCGACGACCTGCGCAAGTCGCTGTCGAACTTCATCAAGGACAACACGCCGCAGGTCGCGGGCACCGACGACGTGGACACCCAGCCCACCCTGGGGTTCCAGCGCGTCATCCAGCGCGCGATCATGCACGTGCAGTCCACCGGCAACGGCAAGAAGGAAGTCACCGGCGCCAACGTGCTGGTCGCCATCTTCGGCGAGAAGGATTCGCACGCCGTCTACTACCTGCACCAGCAGGGCGTGACGCGCCTGGACGTGGTGAACTACATCGCCCACGGCATCAAGAAGAGCGACCCGCCGGAGCCCGCCAAGAGCGGCGAGAACGCCTCGTCCGAAGAGGGCGAGGGCGGCGAGAAGAACGAGAAGGCCTCGCCGCTGGAGCAGTTCACGCAGAACCTGAACCAGTCGGCCAAGGACGGCAAGATCGACCCGCTGATCGGCCGCGAGTACGAGGTCGAGCGCGTCATCCAGATCCTGTGCCGCCGCCGCAAGAACAACCCGCTGCTGGTGGGCGAGGCCGGCGTGGGCAAGACGGCCATCGCCGAAGGCCTGGCCTGGCGCATCGTGCAGAAGGAAGTGCCGGAGATCCTCGCGGAATCCAACGTGTACTCCCTCGACATGGGCGCGCTGCTGGCGGGCACCAAGTACCGCGGCGACTTCGAGCAGCGCCTGAAGGGCGTGCTGAGGTCACTCAAGGACAAGCCCAACGCGATCCTGTTCATCGACGAGATCCACACGCTGATCGGCGCCGGCGCGGCCTCGGGCGGCACGCTGGACGCGTCCAACCTGCTGAAGCCGGCGCTTTCGAGCGGCGCGCTGAAGTGCATCGGCGCGACCACGTTCACCGAATACCGCGGCATCTTCGAGAAGGACGCGGCGCTGTCGCGGCGCTTCCAGAAGGTCGACGTCGTCGAGCCGACGGTGGAACAGACGGTCGAAATCCTGAAGGGCCTCAAGAGCCGCTTCGAGGAACACCACAGCGTCAAGTACGCCGCCGGCGCCCTGCAGGCCGCGGCCGAACTGAGCGCGAAGTACATCAACGACCGCCACCTGCCGGACAAGGCGATCGACGTGATCGACGAAGCCGGCGCGGCGCAGCGCATCCTGCCGGTGGGCAAGCGCAAGAAGACCATCTCCAAGACCGAGGTCGAGGAGATCGTGGCCAAGATCGCCCGCATCCCGCCGGCGTCCGTCAGCAACGACGACCGCAGCAAGCTGCAGACGATCGAGCGCGACCTGAAGAGCGTCGTGTTCGGCCAGGACAAAGCGCTGGAAGTGCTGGCGGCCTCCGTCAAGATGGCTCGCTCCGGCCTGGGCCGGGGCGACAAGCCGATCGGCGCCTTCCTGTTCTCCGGCCCCACGGGCGTCGGCAAGACGGAAGCGGCGAAGCAGCTGGCCTACATCATGGGCATCGACCTGATCCGCTTCGACATGTCGGAGTACATGGAGCGCCACGCGGTGTCGCGCCTGATCGGCGCGCCCCCGGGCTACGTGGGCTTCGACCAGGGCGGCCTGCTGACCGAGGCCATCACGAAGAAGCCGCACGCGGTGCTGCTGCTCGACGAAATCGAGAAGGCGCACCCGGACATCTTCAACGTGCTGCTGCAGGTGATGGACCACGGCACCCTGACGGACAACAACGGCCGCAAGGCGGACTTCCGCAACGTGATCATCATCATGACCACGAACGCGGGCGCCGAGACCATGAACAAGTCGGTGATCGGCTTCACGACGTCTCGCGAAGCGGGCGACGAGATGCAGGACATCAAGCGCCTGTTCACGCCGGAGTTCCGCAACCGCCTGGACGCCATCGTCAGCTTCAAGCCGCTGGACGAGCAGATCATCCTGCGCGTGGTCGACAAGTTCCTGCTGCAGCTGGAACAGCAGCTGTCCGAGAAGAAGGTCGAAGTCACCTTCACCGACAACCTGCGCAAGTACCTGGCGAAGAAGGGCTTCGACCCGCTGATGGGCGCGCGCCCGATGCAGCGGCTGATCCAGGACACGATCCGGCGGGCGCTGGCCGACGAACTGCTGTTCGGACGCCTCACCGAAGGTGGCCGCCTCACGGTGGACATCGAGACCAAGGTGGACGACAAGGGCGTGGAGACCAGCGACGTGCAGCTGGATATCCAGCCGTTGCCGAAGAAGGAAGGCCGGGCCAAGCCCGAGCCCGAAGAGATCTCCACCGACGGCCAGTAAGCCGCCGCGCTCGCGCAACACCAGGCCGCCTTCGGGCGGCTTTTTCTTTGCCCCAATCCCGGATTGCGTCGACGGCCGCACAAGGCAAACTTCGCGTCGTCGGTTTGCAGGGGAAGGCATGGCAAGCGAGATCGACGCGCAACGCAAGAAAGAGGAGTGGCGCAGCTTCCTGTTCCTGACCGCCGTGATGGTGCCGGTGCTGTCGGTCATCGTGGTGGGCGGCTGGGGCTTCGTCGTCTGGATGACGCAGGTCGTCACGGGTCCGCCCACGCACTGACGGGCCGGCCATGCCGATCACCCCCCGCTTCATCCACATCCAGCCCGAGGCGCCAGAAGCCTGCGAGGAATGGCACGTCGCCGGCGTTGCAGTCCACTGCACGCCGGCCCGGATCGCCGGCGTAGCCGGGGCCGTCGCCCTCATGACGGGCGCCGAGGTCCATGCGAGCAGCCCCGAAGGAAAACTGGTGGTGACCCTTGAAGGCCCTACGGCGCGCGCCATCGCGGCGCAGCTCGAAGTCCTCCACCAGCTGGAAGGGGTGCTGTCCGCGGCGCTGGTGTACCAGCACGGCGAGGACGCGGCCTCGATGGCCGAGGAGATGGGACATGAGCTTCAGCCGCAGGGACTTCATTAAGCAGACGGCGGTGGCGGCGACCGCCTCGGTGGCCGGCGTGGCGCTGCCGGCGGGCGCGGCCAACTTCGTCACCGACGGCGACCTCACCAAGCTCAAGTGGTCGAAGGCGCCGTGCCGCTTCTGCGGCACCGGCTGCGGCGTGACGGTGGCCGTCAAGGACAACCGAGTGGTCGCCACGCAGGGCGACCCGCAGGCGGAGGTGAACCGCGGCCTGAACTGCATCAAGGGCTACTTCCTGTCCAAGATCATGTACGGCTCGGACCGCCTGACGCGGCCGCTGCTGCGCATGCGCAACGGCAAGTACGACAAGAACGGCGAATTCCAGCCGGTCAGCTGGGACACGGCCTTCGACGTCATGGAGCAGCAGTTCAAGCGCGTGCTCAAGGAAAAGGGGCCCACCGCGATCGGCATGTTCGGCTCGGGCCAGTGGACGGTGTGGGAAGGCTACGCGGCCTCCAAGCTGATGAAGGGTGGCTTCCGCTCGAACAATCTCGACCCCAACGCGCGGCACTGCATGGCCAGCGCCGTGGCGGGCTTCATGCGCACCTTCGGCATGGACGAGCCCATGGGCTGCTACGACGACTTCGAGGCGGCCGATGCCTTCGTGCTGTGGGGCTCCAACATGGCGGAGATGCACCCCATCCTGTGGACGCGGGTTACCGACCGGCGCCTGAGCGCGCCGAAGACGCGGGTGGCGGTGCTGTCCACCTTCACGCACCGTTCCTTCGACCTGGCCGACATCCCGATCGTCTTCAAGCCGCAGACCGACCTGGCGATCCTGAACTACATCGCCAACTACATCATCAGCAACAACAAGGTCAACCGCGACTTCGTCAACAAGTACACCGTGTTCAAGGAGGGCGTGACCGACATCGGCTACGGCCTGCGGCCCGAACACCCGTTGCAGAAGGCGGCGAAGAACGCGGCGGACCCGGGGGCGGCCAAGCCCATCAGCTTCGATGACTTCGCCAGGTTCGTGTCGAAGTACGACGTGGAGACGGTCAGCAAGCTCTCGGGCGTGCCGCGCGAGCGGCTGGAGCACCTGGCGCAGCTCTACGCCGACCCGAACGTCAAGGTGATGTCGCTGTGGACCATGGGCTTCAACCAGCACACGCGCGGGACCTGGGCCAACAACATGGTCTACAACCTGCACCTGCTGACCGGCAAGATCGCCACCCCCGGCAACAGCCCGTTCTCGCTGACCGGCCAGCCCTCCGCCTGCGGCACGGCGCGCGAGGTCGGCACCTTCTCGCACCGGCTGCCGGCCGACATGCTGGTGGCCAATCCCAAGCATCGCGAGACGGCCGAAACGATCTGGCGCCTGCCGCCCGGCACCATCCCCGAGAAGCCCGGCTACCACGCGGTGCTGCAGAACCGCATGCTCAAGGACGGCAAGCTCAATGCCTACTGGGTGCAGGTCAACAACAACATGCAGGCCGCGGCCAACCTGATGCAGGAGGGCTACCCCGGCTACCGCAACCCGGACAACTTCATCGTCGTCTCCGACGCCTATCCCACCGTGACCGCGCTGGCCGCCGACCTGATCCTGCCCACGGCGATGTGGGTGGAGAAGGAGGGCGCCTACGGCAACGCGGAGCGCCGCACGCAGTTCTGGCACCAGCTGGTGGACGCGCCGGGCGAGTCCCGCTCCGACCTGTGGCAGCTGGTGGAATTCTCCAAGCGATTCAAGGTGGAGGAAGTCTGGCCGGCCGACCTGATCGCGAAGAAGCCCGAACTGCGCGGCAAGACGCTGTTCGACGTCCTGTACCGCAATGGCGTGGTCGACAAGTTCCCGCTGAAGGACGTCGATCCCGACTACGCCAATGCCGAGGCCAAGGCCTTCGGCTTCTACATCCAGAAGGGGCTGTTCGAAGAGTACGCGTCCTTCGGCCGCGGCCACGGCCACGACCTCGCGCCCTTCGACATGTACCACGAGGCCCGCGGCCTGCGCTGGCCGGTGGTGAACGGCCGCGAGACCAGGTGGCGCTATCGCGAGGGCAGCGACCCCTACGTGAAGGCGGGCGAGGGCTGGAAGTTCTACGGCAACCCCGATGGCAAGGCCGTGATCTTCGCGCTGCCTTACGAACCCGCCGCCGAGGCGCCGGACAAGGAATATCCGTTCTGGCTCTCGACCGGGCGCGTGCTGGAGCACTGGCATTCGGGCTCGATGACGCGCCGCGTGCCGGAGCTGTACCGGGCGGTGCCCAACGCGCTGTGCTACATGCACCCCGAGGACGCCAAGGCCCTGGGCATGCGGCGCGGCGACACGGTGGAGGTGGTCTCGCGGCGCGGCCGCATGCGCACGCGGGTGGAGACGCGCGGCCGCGACGCGCCGCCGCGCGGGCTGGTGTTCGTGCCGTGGTTCGACGCCAGCGAGTTGATCAACAAGGTCACGCTGGACGCCACGTGCCCGATCTCGCTGCAGACCGACTTCAAGAAGTGCGCGGTCAAGCTCGTGAAGGTGCAGGCATGACGGGCGTCGCGCGCATCGCAGGCACGCTCTTGCTGGCGGCATCGCTCGTGCTGGCGGGCTCCTCGGCGCCGGCCCAGAAGGCGCCTGCGCCGCCCTTCGGCGACGCCATGCGGGGGGCGACCCCCATCCCGGATTCGACCCGGCCGCCGCCGGTCTTCCCGACCGAGAACAAGGACATCCGGCGCACGCGCAACTACGCGATGCAGCCGCCGACGATTCCCCACACGATCGACAACTACCAGGTCGACAAGGACTTCAACCGCTGCATGGCCTGCCACGCGCGCACCGTGGCGCAGGACACGGGCGCCATCCCCGTGAGCGTCACGCACTACATGGACCGCAACAACAACGTGCTGGCCGAGATCTCGCCGCGCCGCTACTTCTGCACCCAGTGCCACGTGCCGCAGGTCGAGGCGAAACCGCTGGTGGGCAACACGTTCGTCGACGTCGAGCGCCTGCTGCAGCGCAAGCCCGGCGTGCTGGGATCCACCAGGTAGCCGGAGGCGTCCATGCCGGACCTGCTCAAGCGCTACTGGAGGACCATCAACCGGCCGAGCGCCTATTTCAGCCTGGGCTTCCTCACGCTGGGCGGCTTCATCGCCGGCGTGATGTTCTGGGGCGCGTTCAACACCGCGCTGGAGCTGACCAACACCGAGAAGTTCTGCACCGGCTGCCACGAGATGCGCGACAACGTGTTCCAGGAGCTGCAGGCGACGATCCACTACACCAACCGCAGCGGCGTGCGCGCGCGCTGCCCGGATTGCCACGTGCCGCACAACTGGACCAACAAGATCGCCCGCAAGATGCAGGCGTCGAAGGAGGTCTGGGGCAAGATCTTCGGCACCATCGACACGCGCGAGAAGTTCGTGGCGCACCGGTTGGAGCTGGCGCAGAACGAATGGGCACGCATGAAGGCGAACGACTCGCTCGAGTGCCGCAACTGCCACGACTACGAGTCGATGGATTTCACCCGGCAGTCGCCGCGCGCGCAGGCCATGCACTCCACCTACCTGGCCAACCGCGAGCGCACCTGCATCGACTGCCACAAGGGCATCGCCCACCACCTGCCCGACGTGGGCGCGGCCGCCCCCGGGCCGGAACGGAAGTAGCGGCATGCGCGGGCCGGCCGAGGCGAACGCACCGGTGCCGGCGGCCGGCCAGGGCCTGGCGGCTTGCGGGCTCTCGCTGCACCGTGGCGGCCGCCAGCTGCTGGCCGGCCTGGACCTGGCCCTCGGACCCGGCGAATTGCTGCAAGTCTGTGGCGCCAACGGCAGCGGCAAGACCAGCCTGCTGCGCGTGCTGGCGGGCCTGCTGGCACCGGCTGCCGGGACGCTGTCCTGGCAACTGCTGCCCGTGCGCGGCGGCGATGCGCGGTACCAGCGCTGCATCGGCTATCTCGGCCACGCCGATGGCCTCTCGGCCGACCTCGATGCGTTCGAGAACCTGGCCTACGCGCAGCGGCTGGCGGGCGCGCGGCCGGACCGCGCGGAGGCGCTGCGTGCGCTGCGGGATTTCGGTGTCGACGAGGCTGGTGGGACGCCGCTGCGGCGCCTCTCGCAGGGTCAGCGGCGCCGCATCGCGCTGGCGCGGCTGGTGCTGCTGGCGCGTCCGCTCTGGCTGCTGGACGAACCCCTGGCCGCGCTGGACGCCGCCGCCACGGCCTGCTTCACCAGCCAGCTGGCGACGCACCTGCGCGCCGGCGGCCTGGCGGTTGTCGCGACCCACCAGTTGCTGGACCTGCGCAGCCGCGTGCTGCAGCTGGAAGGCTAGGGCGATGGCGCAGGTGTTCGCGGCGACGGTGGCGCACGACCTGCTGCTGGCCTGGCGCCGGCGCAGCGGCCTGCTGGCGGGCCTGCTGTTCTTCGTCGTGGCGGCCAGCCTGTTCCCGCTGGCGCTGGGTCCCGAGCCGCAGCAGCTGCGCCTGCTCGCGCCAGGCATCCTCTGGGTCGCGGCGCTGTTGGCCTCCATGCTTTCGCTGTCCGGGCTGTTCGCAACGCAATATGCGGACGGCAGCCTCGACCAGCTGCTGCTGGCGCCGCAGCCGCTCGCGCTGCTGGTGCTGGCGAAGACCTGCGCGCACTGGCTGGCCAGCAGCGCGCCGCTGCTGCTGCTGGCGCCGCTGCTCGCGCAGCAATATGGCATGCCGGCCGGCTCCGCGCTGCAGCTCGCCGCCTCGCTGCTGGTGGGGACGCCGGTGCTGAGCCTGCTGGGCGCGGTCGGCGCGGCGCTCACCCTCGGCGTGCGGGGCGGCGCGGTGCTGCTGTGCGTGCTGGTGCTGCCCCTGTGCGTACCGGTGCTGGTGTTCGGCGCGGACGCAGGCGCGGCCGCCGATGCCGGCCTCGGCATGCTGCCGCAGTTGTCGCTGCTGGGCGCCTGCCTGGCGCTCGGCCTGTTCGCCTGTCCGCTGGCGGCCGCAGCCGGCCTGCGCATCGCGCTGGAATGAGGCCGTGGACAGGGTCGCTTCCTCCTGGAATAGCCCGCCGGCACCCAGCCGCCGCGCGCGCTGGCTCGCGCTGGCTTCGGCGCGCCGCTTCGACCCGGTGGCCGGCCGGCTCGTGCCGCTGTTCTTCGCCGGCGCGCTGGCGTGTGCGCTGGCGGCCCTGTACGTCGGCTTCGCCGTCGCGCCGGCCGATGCGCAGCAGGGCGAGGTCTACCGCATCATCTTCATTCACGTGCCGGCGGCGTGGTTGTCGATGTTCATCTACCTCGTCATGGCCGGCTACGGCGCGCTGGCACTGGTGCTGCACACGCGCTTGTCGGCCCTGATGGTCACGGCGCTGGCGCCCACGGGCGCGCTGTTCACGGCGATCGCGCTGGCCACCGGCTCGCTGTGGGGCCAGCCGACCTGGGGCACCTGGTGGGTGTGGGATGCGCGCCTGACCTCCGAGCTGCTGCTGCTGTTCCTCTACCTGGGACTGCTGGCCCTCGACGGGGCGATCGAGGAGCCGCGCCGCGCCGAGCGCGCCTGCGCGCTGCTGGCGGTGGTGGGCGCGGTGAACGTACCGGTGATCTGGTTCTCGGTGCAGTGGTGGAACACGCTGCACCAGGGCGCGTCGGTGAGCCTCACCGCCGCTCCGTCCATGGCGCTCGCCATGCTGGCCGGCATGCTGCTGATGGCGCTGGCCTGCTGGCTGTACGCGATCGGCGCGTCGCTGGTGCGCCTGCGCTGCCTGCTGCGCGAGCGCGGCGTGCTGGGCGAGGCGGCCTGACATGGCCTGGCTCGCGAGCCTCTCGGCGGACGGCCACACGGCCTACGTGGTGGCAGCCTTCGGCCTCGCGTTCGGGGCGCTTGCGGTGGACCTGGCGATGCTGCGGCGGCGCTGGCGCGCGGCGGCGCGCGCTCGCGCATGACGGGCCGCCAGCGCCGCCTCGGCCTGCTGCTGGCAGGCCTGGCCTGCGGCGCGGTGGCGCTGGCCCTCGTGCTGCAGGCCTTCCGCTCCAACATCGTGTTCTTCTTCAGCCCCACGCAGGTGCTGGCGCGCGAGGCGCCGGCCACGCGCAGCTTCCGGCTGGGCGGGCTGGTGCTGCCGGGGTCGATCCGCCGCGAAGGCGACGGCCTGACGGTGCGCTTCGTCGTCACCGACACCGCGCGCGAGGTCCCGGTCGTCTATCGCGGCCTGCTGCCGGACCTGTTCCGCGAGGGCAAGGGCGTGGTGGCGCGCGGCCAGCTGCGCGCCGATGGCACCTTCGTCGCCAGCGAGGTGCTCGCCAAGCACGACGAGAACTACATGCCGCCGGAGGCCGCCGCGGCCTTGCGGCAGGCGCGGACCGGGCAGCCATGATCGCGGAGCTGGGCCACTTCTGCCTGATCCTCGCGCTCGCGGTGGCCCTGGTGCAGGCCCTGCTGCCGCTGGCCGGCGCGGCGCGCGGGCGGCAGCGCTGGATGGCGGTCGCGCAACCGGCCGCCCGGCTGCAGGCACTGCTGGTGGCCCTGGCCTTCGGCGCGCTGGCCTGGTCCTTCGCCGACAACGACTTCAGCGTGGCCAACGTCGCGGCCAATTCCAGCAGCGAACTGCCGCTGGCCTACCGGCTGGCGGCCACCTGGGGCTCCCACGAAGGCTCGATGCTGCTGTGGGCGCTGATGCTGGGCGGGTGGACCGCCGCCGTGTCCTGGCGCGGCGCCGGCCTGGACGGCGCGCTGCACGCCCGCGTGCTGGGCATCCTGGGCCTCGTGAGCAGCGGCATCCTGCTGTACCTGCTGCTCGCCTCCAATCCCTTCACGCGGCTGCTGCCGCCGCCCATGGAGGGCCGCGACCTCAACGCGCTGCTGCAGGACCCCGGCATGGTGGCGCACCCGCCCATGCTGTACCTGGGCTATGTCGGCTTCTCGGTGAGCTTCGCCTTCGCACTGGCCGCGCTGCTCTCCGGCCGGCTGGACGCCGACTGGGCCCGTCGCTCGCGCCCGTGGACGCTCGCGGCCTGGGCCTTCCTCACGCTGGGCATCCTGCTCGGAAGCTCCTGGGCCTACTACGAGCTGGGCTGGGGCGGCTGGTGGTTCTGGGACCCGGTGGAGAACGCGTCCTTCATGCCCTGGCTGGCCGGTACCGCGCTGGTCCATTCGCTGGCGGCGACGGAAAGGCGCGGCGCCTTCCGCGCCTGGACTGCGCTGCTGGCCATCTTCACCTTTTCGCTGAGCCTGCTGGGGACTTTCCTGGTGCGCTCGGGCGTGATCACCTCGGTGCACGCCTTCGCGGTGGACCCGCTGCGCGGCGTCTTCATCCTGGCGCTGCTGGCCGCCGTGACCGGCGGGGCGCTCCTCGTGTTCGCGCTGTGTGCGCCGCGCGGCCTGCGCCCGGTGCCCTGCATGCTGGCTTCGCGCGAGAACTTCCTGCTCTCCAACAACGTGCTGCTGGCCGTGGCTGCCGCCACCGTGCTGCTCGGTACGCTGTATCCGCTGGTGCTGGAACTGCTGGACCTCGGCAAGATCTCGGTCGGGCCGGCCTACTTCGAACAGGTCTTCGTGCCCCTGATGGCGCCGGCCGTGCTGTTGATGGGCGCCGCGCCCTTCGCCCGCTGGCGCGAAGGCACGGCGCGCGAGCTGCTGCGCCCGCTGCGGCTGGCGGCCGCGGCGAGCCTGCTGGGCGCGGCGGTGCTGGCGGCCTCGCTGCATGGCGCATCGCTGTTGACGGCACTGGGCCTGCTGCTGGCCTGCTGGGTGGGCGCCAGCGTGCTCACCCACCTGGCGCAGCGGCTGCGCCAGCCGCAGGGCTGGCGGCGGCTGCCGGGCCGCTACGTCGGGATGCTGCTCGCGCACGCGGGTGTCGGCGTCTTCATCGCCGGCGTCACGCTGGTGGGCAGCCAGGAAAGCATGCGCGAGCTGCCGATGCGGGTTGGCGACAGCGTCGAAGTCGGGGGCTACCGCTTCCGCTTCGAGGGTGTCGCCCCGGCCACGGGGGCCAACTACGAGGCGCTGGTGGCGCGCGTGACGGCGCAGCACGAGGGCAGGCTGGTGGCGGTGCTGGCGCCCGAACGGCGCATCTACCACAGCCAGGGCATGCCGACCACCGAGGCGGCCATCGATGCCGGCGTCACGCGCGACCTCTATGTGGCGTTCGGCGAGGAGGTCGATACCGGACGCTGGGCCGTACGCATCTACGTGAAGCCCTTCGTCGACTGGATCTGGGCCGGCTGCCTCCTGATGATGCTGGGCGGCCTGGCCGCCGCCTGGGACCGCCGAGTGCGCCAACGCAGCGCGGCGGGGGCGGCGCTGCCGGCCCTGGCGGCCACCGAGGAGGCCCGCGCATGATGCGCCGCCTGCTGCCCCTGGCGCTGTTCCTGGCGCTGGCGGTCGCCCTGGCCGCGGGCCTGTCGCACGACCCACGGGCCTTGCCTTCGGCGCTGGTGGGCCAGGCGGCGCCGGCGTTCGAGCTGCCGGTGCTCGATGGCGCGGGCCGCCGCCTGGCCGCGAACGAACTGCGCGGGCAGGTCTGGCTGTTCAACGTGTGGGCCTCGTGGTGCGCGCCCTGCCAGGCGGAGCATCCCGTGGTGGCCGACCTGGCGCGGCGCGCGCGCGTGCCAGTCTATGGCCTGAACTACAAGGACCAGCCCGCTGCCGCGCGCGAGTGGTTGCGGCGCCTGGGCAATCCGTACGCGGCGACCTTGCTGGACCCGCAAGGCCGCACCGGCATCGACTGGGGCGTCTATGGCGTGCCCGAGACCTTCGTCGTCGACGGGCGCGGAATCGTGCGCCTGCGCCTGGCGGGGCCGCTGACGCCGGAGATCGTCGAACAGAAGCTGCTGCCCCTGTTGCTGCAGCTGCGGCAGGAGGGCGGCCATGCCTGAGCGCGTGCTGGCGCTGCTGCTGCTGGCTGCGTGCTGCGCGGCCGGCGCAGCGGACGCCGACCTCGATGCGCACGTGCTGCGCCTGGCCGCGCAGCTGCGCTGCGTGGTGTGCCAGAACCAGACGCTCGCCGATTCGCAGGCGGACCTGGCCGTGGACCTGCGGCGGCAGATCGGCGAGCAGCTGCGCGCCGGCGCCAGCGATGCTGCCGTCAAGGACTGGCTGGTGCGGCGCTATGGCGATTTCGTGCTGTACGAGCCGCCGCTGCAGCCGCGCACCTGGCTGCTCTGGTTCGGGCCCGCGATCCTCCTGGTCGCCGTGGTGGCGGTCCTCGTGCGCAACCGGAGGCAGCAGGCATGACGGCGTTCTGGGTCATTGCCGCCGTGCTCGTCGCCGGCGTGCTGGCGGGCCTGCTGCGCCCCCTGCTGCGCGGCGCCGGTGCGACGCCTCCGGCGCCGGCGCTGGCCGGCGCGCTCATCGCCGTGGTTCCCAGCTGCGCGATCATGATGTACCTGCACCTGGGCAATCCGATCGCGCTGTGGTCCGGCGAGGACCTGGCCCATGGCCACGGCACGCCGAGCACGGCGCAGGTCGAAGGCATGGTGAACCAGCTGGCGCAACGCCTGCGCGCCGAGCCGGACGACCCCGAGGGCTGGGCCATGCTGGCGCGCTCCTACTCGGCCCTCGAGCGCCACGGCGACGCCGCAGCCGCCTACGCCCGGGCCGTGGAACTGCTGCCGCGTGAGGCTGCCCTGCGCGCCGATTTCGCCGACGAGCTCGCCAGCGCCGAAGGCGGCACGTTGCAGGGCGCGGCGCGGGAGCAGATTCTCGCGGCGCTGGCGCTCGACCCGGCGCAGCCCAAGGCGCTGGCCCTTGCGGCCAGCGCGGCGCTGGAGCGCGGCGATCGCAGCGAGGCGATTGCCAGCTGGGAGCGGCTGCTGCAGGTGCTGCCGCCGGATTCGCGCACCGCAGCGCAGGTGCAGGCGAACCTGGCGCGGGCACGCGCCGCGCCCGCGCGCTGACCGGCCGGCAGGCGAGCGCGGGCCAGGCTGGCCGCTGTCTCGCTTTACCTCGCCGATACCTTCCTGACAAGCATGCGGGCCGCCAATGGCGTCCAATCGCCGCATGACGCCCGCCGCCATCGCCCTCAACCGCTTCGGCCTCGGCGCGCGCGCGGACGAAGCGCCGCCCGCCGATCCGCGCGGCTGGCTGCTGGCGCAGCTGGATCGCTACGAGCCGCTGCCGCCCACGTGGCAGGCGCAGCCGCGCACGCCGGCGCTGCTGCAGGCCCTGGTGGAACAGCAGCGCAATGCGCGCGACGCTGCGCAGGGCGAGAAGCAGGCCGCGCGCCAGGCCTACCGGCGTGAGGCGCGCGACACCTATCTCGCCGCCGTCGGCGCCCGCGCTGCGACCGCTCTCACGACCGCCACGCCTTTCACGGAGCGGCTGGTGCACTTCTGGTCCAACCACTTCGCCATCTCGGTCGACAAGGTCGCGGTGGTGGGGCTGGCCGGGGCCTTCGAGGCCGACGCGATCCGCCCGCACGTGCTGGGCCGCTTTGAGGACCTGCTGCTGGCCGCGGTGCGCCATCCGGCCATGCTGCTGTACCTGGACCAGGCGCAATCGGCGGGCCCGCAAAGCATGCTGGCCGAGCGGCAGGCCGGGCGCCGGCGCGGCCTGAACGAAAACCTGGCGCGGGAGATCCTGGAACTGCACACGTTGGGCGTGCGCAGCGGCTACACGCAGGCGGACGTCACCGAGTTCGCGCGAGCCCTCACCGGCTGGTCGCTGCCGGGCCTGGAGGCCGAAGCGGCGGGCAGCGAGGCTTTCCGCTATCGCCCCGCGATGCACGAGCCCGGCGCACGCATGCTGCTGGGACGCAGCTACGGCGAAGCGGGCGAGCAGCAGGCCCGGGCCATCCTGCACGACCTGGCCACCGCGCCGGCGACGGCGCAGCACATTGCCGGCAAGCTCGCGCGCCACTTCGTCGCCGACGACCCGCCGCCCGCGCTGGTGCAGCGGCTGGCCGCGGCCTTCCAGCGCAGCGCCGGCGACCTGCCCACCGTCTACCGCGAACTGGTCGCGGCGCCCGAAGCCTGGCAGCCGGCGCCGGCCAAGTTCAAGTCACCCTGGGACTGGGGCATTTCCAGCCTGCGCGCCGTCGGCGTGCGCGATGTCGCGCCCATGCAGGTGGCGAACCTGATGAACCAGCTGGGCCAGCCCGTGTGGCGGCCCGGCTCGCCGGCCGGATGGGATGACGTGGCAGCCACCTGGGCCGCACCCGATGCCTTGCTGCGGCGCGTGGAAGTCGCGCAGCGCATCGCCGGCCGCTCCGGCGACAGTGCCGATGCGCGCGCACTGGCGCCGCGCCTGCTGCCTGGCAGCGTGGGCGAGGCGACTACGCAAGCGATCGCCCGTTCCGAGAGCCCCGCCAGCGCGCTCGCGCTGCTGCTGGTGGCGCCCGAATTCCTGAGGAGGTGACATGGCCCTGGACCGACGCGGCTTCCTCGGCGGCGCAGCGGCCTTGCTCGCGGCCCCGCGCGTATTGTTCGCGCAGGCGGCCACCGAGCGCCGCTTCGTCTTCGTCATCCAGCGCGGCGCGGCCGACGGCCTGAACACGGTCGTGCCGTATGCGGAGCCGAACTACGCGGCGCTGCGGGCCGGGCTGGCGATCGACCCCGCCAGCGCGATCAAGCTGGATGGCAGCTTCGCGCTGCATCCGGCGCTGCAGGAGTTCGGCGCGCTCTACACGCAGGGGCAGGCGCTGTGCGTGCACGCGGTGGCCTCGCCTTACCGCGACCGCTCGCACTTCGACGGCCAGAACGTGCTGGAAAGCGGGGGCACTTCGCCTTACCAGCTGAAGGACGGCTGGCTCAACCGGCTGGTGGGCCTGCTGCCCAGGCGGAGCAAGGAGGCCATCGCCTTCGCACCGACCGTGCCGCTTGCGCTGCGCGGCAGCGCAGAGGTCAGTTCTTATGCGGCGTCCGCTCTGCCGGCCGCGAGCGACGACCTGCTGCTGCGGGTGGAACAGCTCTATGCCGCCGACGCGCAGTTGCACGCGCTGTGGTCGGCCGCGCTCGATGCGCGCGGCATGGCGGGCGGCCAGGAGGAGGGCGGCCGACGCCAGGATCCGGGGGCTGTCGGGCGCATGGCGGCCAACTTCCTGGCGCAAGCCCAGGGCCCGCGCGTCGCCATGATCGAGACCGGCGGTTGGGACACGCACAGCGCGCAGAACCCGCGCCTGGCTGCGCAGTTGCGCGGGCTGGATGCGATGCTCGCCGCCTTGAAGCAGGGCCTGGGCGAGGCCTGGAACCACACCGTGGTGTTGGTCGCCACCGAGTTCGGCCGCACGGCCGCGGCCAATGGCACCGGCGGCACCGACCACGGCACCGCGTCGGCGGCGCTGCTGGCCGGCGGGGCGGTGCAGGGCGGCAAGGTGCTGGCGGACTGGCCGGGGTTGGCGACCGGGGCCCTGCACGAAGGTCGGGACCTGCGGCCTACCTTGCAGCTCGATGCGCTCATCGCCACCGCGGCGGCGGAGACCTTCGGGCTGGATCGCGAGCGGGTCGCGCACGCGCTGTTCCCGGCCGGATCGGCCGTGAAGGCCCTGCCGAGAATCGTGCGGGCCTAGAAGACGGCGTGCACCGCGGGCCCGACCAGGCCCACGCCGGTCACCACCAGCAGCGCGCACACGAACTTCAGCACCGTGGTCCGCCGCCACGCAGGCGGATGCCGGCGCATCCACCACGTGATCCCGACCACCAGCGGCAAGGCCACGACGGCCAGGACCAGCGCGCGCAGGCTGAACTGCCCGCTGGGCACCACCATCACCAGGCGGACCAGCGCGCCGGCGGCGAGCGTGGCCTGCAGCGTGTCGCGGACGGCCTCGATGTCCATCGGCTGGCGGTAGAACTGGTAGACCAGCGGCGGCCCCGAAGCGGAGAACAGGCCGCCCAGCAGGCCGGAGAGGAAGCCGAAGCCTGCGAAGGAGCGTCGTGACGACAGCGCCGCCAGCGGACGGGCGCGCACCAGGACCACGATGGCGCACGCGATCACCACCAGCCCCAGCAGCAGGCGCAGCAGCATCACGACGTTGGCGTTGAGCCAGGACAGCAGCACGACGCCCGCGGCGACGCCCACGACGCTGCCGTTGATGGTGGAGACCAGCAGGCCGCGGTCGAGCGAGCGCAGCGAACCGCGCAGCGCCGTGGCGGCACTGGCCAGCGACAGCACCATCGCCACGTTCGCGACGTCGGGCAAGGGCGCCAGGTGGAACAGCCCGGTCAGCCCCAGGAGGATGAGCGCCTGCGCGAAACCGGTGATGCTCTGGGCGCCGGCGGCGACGGCCGCGCACGCGAGGAAGCCTGCGACCTGCCAGCCGCTCATGTCGAATTGCATTGCGCCGCGATTATCGGCGGCGGGCCGGCGTTGGCCTTGCCGCAGCCTGTCTAGGCGGCGGCCTTGGCGCCCAGCTTCTTCACGATATGCCGCCAGTGCTTCGGATCGACGGGCGTGATGGACAGGCGGTTGCCCTTCTTCAGCACCAGCATCTCGGCGAGCTCCGGGTCTTCGCGCATCTCGGGCAAGGTGAAGTTGCGGGTCTTCTCCACCACCTGCACGTCCACCAGCGACCAGCGTGGCTCTTCCGGTTTCGAGGCGGCGTCGTAGTAGGGCGACTTCTTCTCGAACTGCGTCGGGTCGGGGTAGGCCGTGGAAGCCACCTTCGCGATGCCGACGATGCCGGGCTCGGGACAGCTGGAGTGGTAGAACAGCACGCCGTCGCCCACGCGCATCTGGTCGCGCATGAAGTTGCGCGCCTGGTAGTTGCGCACGCCAGTCCACGGCACCGTGTGCTTCGGCGCGGCCAGCGCGTCGTCGACCGACACGTCGTCGGGTTCGGATTTCATGAGCCAGTAGTTCATGGTGGAGCGGATTGTGCCGCGTCTTCCACGAAACGCGCCACCTGGCGCAGCAGGAATCCCGACTCGCTGGCCAGGGCGAAGAAGCTGCAGCCGCGCGCCCCCCAGGTCGCCACTTCGGCCGCCTCGTAGTGCGCGATGCCCACCACCTTGCCGGCGGCACGTGCGCTGGCGACGATGCGCCCGGTGGCCGCCTCGACTTCCGGGTCATGGGTCTGCCCGGGCTTGCCGAGGTCGGAGGCCAGGTCGGAGCGCCCGAGGAAGACGACGTCCAGCCCCGGCTGGGCGGCGACGATCTCCTCGATGTTCTCCAGCCCCTTGCGGCTTTCGATCTGCCCCACCAGCAGCAGTTGCCGGTTGCACGCCTGGGCGTACTGCACGAAGCCCTGCTTGCGCGAGCCGTAGCCCGCCGCCCGCGTCTGCGTGCAGGTGCCGCGGGTGCCCTCGGGCGCATAGCGCAGGGCCGCCGCTGCGCGCCGCACGTCGGCGGCGCTCTCCACGAAGGGCAGCACGATGCCGGCGGCGCCGGTCTCCAGCACGTGCAGGATCTCCTTCTCGTCGTTCCAGGCGACGCGCACCAGCGCCGCGATGCCCGCGGCGTCGGCCGCGCGCACCATGTTCTCCACCACGTCCCAGCCCTTGCGGCTGTGTTCCTGGTCGATGATCACGTGGTCCAGGCCGGCGCGGCCCAGCACCTCCACCAGGCCGGGGCTGGGCAGGAAGGCGAAGGAGCCGAGCAGGCGCTCGCCCGCCCGTACGCGCTGGGGGAAATCGGCTTGCATGTCAGGCTCCGTTGGCGTCGCACCAGGCGACCATGCGCGCCAGGCCGTCGGGCAAGCGGACTTCGGGTGCCCAGCCGAGTTCGCGCCCGGCTTTCGCGATGTCGAAGCGCGGCACGCTCTGGTAGGCGTTCGGGTTGCCGCCGGCCACTTCGCGGTAGCGGACCTGTGTCCGCGCGCCGCAGGCCTGCAGCACCAGCCGCACCACTTCGTCCACGGGCGTGGAGACGCCGGTAGCGATCGTGTAGTTGCCCTGGCCAGCTGTCATCGCGAGCAGGTTGGCGCGTGCCACGTCGCCCGCGTACACGTAGTCGTGGCGGTCGGTGCCATCGCCCTGCAGCGACACCGTGTCCTGGCCGGCCCGCGCCGCGCGCCAGGCCGCCATCATCGGAATCACGTGCATGCCGCGCTCGTGCTGGCGTTCGCCATAGACCGTCGAATAGCGCAGGCTGGCGTAAGCGACGCCGTGGCGCTCCTGGTAGAAGGCGCACAGCTGCTCGCCGATGAGCTTGGCGGCGCCATAAAGGGCGCCTGCCGGCTTCATGCCTTGCGGCTGGAAGGCGGCGTCTTCCGTCACGACTTCGCCGGTGGGGTGCCCGTAGGCGGCGATGGACGAGGACATCACGATCTTCGGCACCTTCTGCCAGCGGCAGGCTTCCAGCACGTTCAGCACGCCGCGGATGTTGACGTCCATGCCGGTGGCGAGGTCGCGGGCGAGTGTCGTGGTGATGAAGAAGGCCGTGTGGAAGACGCCGTCCACGCCCGCGCAGGCCTCCATCAGCGCGTCCTGGCGCAGGATGTCCGCGTGCAGGACGTGCACGCGCTCGTCGGCGCACAGCGAGCGCACCGTGCCGGCATGGCCGATGGACCCGTTGTCCAGCAACTGCACGCGTGCCGCCCCGGCGGCCAGCAGATGCTCCGCGATGTGCGACCCGACCAGGCTGAAGCCGCCGGTGACGAGGAACGATTGGCCGCGTATGCCGTCCATGGGCTCAGGCCATCATGAAGCCGCCGTTGACGTCGAGCACGGCACCGGTGATGTAGCTGGACGCGTCGGAAGCCAGGAAGACGGCCACCTGCCCGATCTCCGGCATCTCGCCGCGGCGGCGCAGGGCCACCTGCGACAGCACCGCAGTCTCGTCGCGCGTGCGCCAGACGGCCTCGACCCGCTCGCCGCTCTTGATGAAGCCGGGCGCGATGACGTTGACGCGGATGCCGTCCGGCCCGAGGTGCTTGGCCAGGTTGCGGCTCATGCCGACGATGCCGGCCTTGGCGGCGCTGTACTGCGGGCTCACCAGTTCGGTGCCGGAGCGGCCGGCGATCGACGAGATGTTGATCACCGACCCGCCGCGCACCTTCAGCAGGGGCAGCGCGCGCTGGATGCAGAAGAAGGTGCCGCGCACGTTCCAGTTCATCACGCGGTCGAAGTGCTCCTCGGTCACGTCCTCCATCTTCAGCGGCGTGTGGGCGCTGCCGCCCGCGTTGTTGACGAGGATGTCCAGGCGGCCGAAGCGTTCGCGGCAGGCCTGCACCAGGCGGTCCAGGTCCTCGGTGGAGGCCACGTTGCATTCCACCGGCAGCGCCTCGATATCCGCGGTTTCGAGCCGCTTGGCCGCCTCGGCTACGGCCGCTGCGTCCAGGTCGCAGATCACGACGCGCGCGCCCTGGGCGCCCAGGTGCTGCGCCATCGAATATCCGAGGCCGCGGGCGCCTCCGGTGACGATGGCCACTTTGTCCTTCAGCATCATCCGTTCTCCTTCATCATGCGGGACCGCGCGGCGGCGGTTGCGGGTTCGTCCACTTCCATCGCGTCCGGGTCGGCGCCGGCCATCTGGCGCAGCACGACGCCGTAGACCTCGCGTGCGGTCGCGGCGGCCACGTAGCCGAAGCGCACGTCGCGCAGCACCTCCTCGGGCGCGCGCTGCGCGGGCAGGCCGTAGCCACCGCCGCCAGGCGAGCGGTACTCGAGGACGTCGCCCGTGTTCAGCACGCGCAAGCCCTTGGTCCGCAAGGGCAGGTGCGTCGCGCCGTCGGCGCCGTAGAAGACCACATCCGAGCCCGCGCCCGGCTGTCCGCCATGCACGCCGAAAGGCCGGCTGCGATGCTGGTCGCCCAGGGCCGCCACGGCCACGCCCTCGGCCAGGCTGCGGTACACGTAGCGCGTGCCGCAGCCACCGCGATGCGCACCGGCGCCGCCGGAGTCGGTGCGCAGTTCCAGTGCTTCGACCCGCACCGGCAGCCGGTGCTCCACCGACTCCACCGAGGGATAGTTGGCGGAGCCCAGCGCGCTCGGTCCGTGCACGAGGCCGTCGCCGTGGGCGTTGGCGCCGTAGCCGCCGGCCGCCGGGAACAGCATCACGTAGTAGGCATTGCGCTGCGGGTGGGTGCCGGACATCGTGATGACGCCGGTGGTGCTGATCGAGTCGGCCAGCGCGCGCTGCGGCAGGCCCGGGTTGAGCGCGCCGACCACGGTCGACACCACGCGGCCGATGGACTCCAGGTAGCCGCTGATCGCATACGGGTACTCCACGCCGAGGAAGGTCGTCGCCGGGATCTCGTACTCGAAGGGCCGGAAGCAGCCGCCGTTGATGGGCACCTCGGGGAACAGGTGCTTGATGGCGATCTGGCAGGCCGCGATGCAGGTTTTGCGCGGCACGTTGACGGCGCCGCGCACCGGCGGCGAGGAGCCGCTGAAGTCGAACCGGATCGTGTCGCCGCGCACGGTGGCCGAAAGCTGGATGACCAGTTCGCGGTCCTGTTGGCCGTCGTTGTCCAGCGTGTGCCGGAAGCGGTAGGTGCCGTCGGGGATCTCGCGGATCAGCGAGCGCATGTGTTGCTCGGAGCGGTCGTTGAGGGACTGGAAGGTGTCGAGCACCGTCGCCGCGCCATGCCGCTCCACCAACTCGCCCATGCGCGCCTTGCCGACGTCGAGCGCGGCGATGCAGGCGTTGAGGTCGCCGCGCCGCTCCTCCGGCATGCGCACGTTGTCCAGGAGGAAGCCGAGGAAGTCCTCCTGCAGCACGCCTTCGCGGTAGAGCGGCCGCGGGTTCAGCAGCAGGCCTTCCTGGTGGATCTCGGTCGCGGTGGGCGCGAAGCCGCCGGGCGTGGCGCCGCCGATGTCGTTCCAGTGGCCGCAGGTGGCAAGCAGCGCGATCAGCTGGCCTTCGACGAACACGGGCGCCACCAGCTTGATGTCCGGCAGGTGCGTGCCCGCGAGGTAGGGGTTGTTGACGATGTAGACGTCGCCGGGACGAAAGCCGCCGCGCTGCCTGGCGGCCTCCAGCGTCGCCTGCGTGGTGACCTGCATGGCCGTGACGAACAGCGGCGGCGACAGCGTGCCCTGCGCCACCACCTCGCCGGTCTCCGGATGGAAGATGCCGCTGGAGCGATCGAGCTGCTCGGAGATGACGGGCGAGAAGGCGGCGCGCACGATGATTGCGTCCATCTCTTCGACGATCTGCTCGAGCGCGCCCTTGACGACGGCGAGCGTGATCGGGTCGATGCTGTCCTTGGCCATCAGCGGCTCCTCATTTCCAGGACCAGGTTGCCATGCGCGTCCACGCGGGCGGCGGTGCCGGCGTCGACGACGACCGTGGAGTCGCGCTGCTCGATGATGGCGGGGCCGAACACCTCGGCGCCGACGCCCAGGTCGTCGCGCTGGTGCACTTCGGCCGTGCGCCATTCGCCCTCCACGTACAGGGGCCGCGTGGCCGGCGGGGCCTGGATGCCGCGCCCCCGCTGCTTGAACCAGCCCGCGATGTTCAGGCGGGGCCGCACGCCCAGCACCATCACGCGCAGCGCGGTCAGGCGGATGCCGATCCGCGGCAGGATCTGCCGGTATTCGAGCTGGTAGGCCTGCTCGAAAGCCTGCCGCACCGATTCGCGCGACAGCGCCGCCGGCAGGTTGACGCGGATGTCGTGCCGCTGTCCTTCGTAGCCCATGTCGGCGGCGAGCAAGACATCGACGCGATCTACCGGCACGCCTTCGCCCTGGATCAGCCGCGCGCCTTCCTGCACCATTTCGTCGACGGTCTTCGCGAAGGCCGGGAAGTCCAGCGTGTCGAGGTCGCGCATCACGGTGCGCGCGATGTCCTGCCGCACGTCCGCTGCGGCGCTGCCCAGCGCGCACAGCACGCCCGGGTAGTAGGGGATGACGCAGCGGCCGATGCCGACGTCCTTCATCAGCGCCGCCGCGTGCATCGGCCCGGCGCCGCCATAGGCGACCAGCGCGAACTCGCGCGGGTCGTAGCCGCGCTCGATGGAGACCGCGCGGATGCGCCCGGCCATGCCGTGGTTGGCCAGGCGCACGATGGCGCGCGCCGCTTCTTCGACCGCCAGGCCCAGCGGTTCGGCCACGCGCGAGCGGATCGCGCTTTCAGCTGCCTGGCGATCCAGCTTCATGCCGCCCTGGCCGCCGAAGGCGAACGATTCGCCGATGTGGCCGATGACGAGGTTCGCATCGGTCACGGTCGGCTGCACGCCGCCGCGGCCGTAGGCGGCGGGGCCGGGCATGGCGCCCGCCGACTCGGGGCCCACCTGCAGGATGCCGCCGCGGTCGACGCGCGCGATGCTGCCGCCGCCGGCGCCTATCGTGTGGATGTCGATCATCGCCGCGCGCAGCGGCATGCGGAAGCCCAGCTCCGTCTGGTCCGACGTGCGTGGCCGGCCCTTCGGGATCAGGCAGACGTCGAAGCTCGTGCCGCCCATGTCGGCGGAGATCACGTTCTCGAAACCGGCAACTTCGGCGACGTAGCTCGCGGCCATGACGCCCGCGGCCGGGCCGGACAGGGCGAGGTTGGCCGGCCGCTGGCGCGCCGTGGCGCTGGACATCACGCCGCCGCTGGATTGCACGAACAGCACGTCCTGGCGGTAGCCGGCTGCCGACAGGCGCTGCCGCAGTGCATCGACATAGCGGCTCACCAGCGGCTGCAGGTAGGTGTGGATGGCGGCGGTGCTGAAGCGCTCCAGCTCGTAGATCTGCGGCAGCAGGTCCGACGACAGGTTGACGATGCAGTCCGGCTCGGCTTCCCGCAGCAGGTCCCGCGCGCGCCGTTCGTGCGCCGGGTTGGCATAGGAATGCAGGAAGCAGACGACGATCGCCTCTGCGCCGCGGGCCCGCAGCACCCGTGCCGCTTGCAGCACCGCAGCTTCGTCGAGCGGTTCGATGACCGCGCCATCCGGGCCCATGCGCTCCAGCACCTCCAGCCGCAGCCAGCGCGGGATCAGCGGATCCTGCAGGCCCGTCATGCCGTACAGGTGCGGCCGGTCGCGCCGCCCGAGTTCCAGCACGTCGCGGAAGCCGCGCGTGGTGATCATCCCGCAGGCCGCGCCCTTGCGCTCGATCAGCGCGTTGGTGGCGATGGTGGTGCCGTGGATGAAGAGGTTGATGTCGGCCGCCTGCACGTCGATCGCCGCCATCGCGTTGAACAGGCCGGTGGCCTGGTCGCCCGGCGTGGTGGAGGCCTTGCTGATGCGGACTTCGCCGGTGGCCTCGTCCAGCAGGAAGAGGTCGGTGAAGGTGCCGCCTACGTCGATGCCCAGTAGCTTGCTCATGCCTTGTCCATCAGAAGCTCGAAAGCAGGTAATTGGCCTCGTCGACGCGCATGCCTTGCGAGTCGAGCTCGCTGTGCACGCGGCCGCGGGCGAGGAACAGCACGCGCGAGGTCATGCGGGCCAGGCGCTTGAGGCTCTCGTCGACGACGATCATCGTGAGGCCGGTCTGCTCGCGCAGCCGCACCAGCGCGGAGGAAACCTCCGCGGCGATCGCGGGCGCGAGGCCGAGCGACATCTCGTCCAGCAGCAGCAGGCGCGGCCGCGCCATCAGGCCGCGGCCGATGGCGACCATCTGCTGCTCGCCGCCGCTGAGCGTCGCGGATTTCTGCTGCCGCCGCTCGCGCAGCTTGGGGAAGAGCGTGTAGACGCGCTCCAGGTCCTCGTCGTAGCGATGCGCGCCCAGCAGGTAGGCACCGAAGCGCAGGTTCTCTTCGACGCTGAGGTCGCCGAACAGGTGCCGCCCTTCCGGCACCAGCACGATGCCGTGGCGCACGGCCCAGCGCGGTCCGCGCGCCACGCGGGCGCTGCCATCGAAGATCGGCTCCTCGCCGAAGGCCACGCGGCCGGCGGCCGGCCGCACGACGCCGGCCAACGCCTTCAGCAGCGAGCTCTTGCCGGCGCCGTTGGGGCCGGCCACGCCCAGCACTTCGCCCTCGGCCAGCGCGAAGGCCACGTCGTCGAGCGCGGTGAGCCCGCCGTAGGACACGGCCAGTTGCTGGACTCGAAGCACGGGTTGGTTCGCAGCCATGCCTTCAGTCCTTTCCGAGGTAGGCCTGCACGACGACCGGATCCTGCTGCACCTGTTCGGGTGTGCCTTCGGCGATGGCGGACCCGCGATCGAGGCACAGCACGCGGTTGGCGAGCCCGCGCACGAAGCCCATGTGGTGGGCGACGATCAGCATGGACATGTGCGAGCGCAGGTCGGCGAGCACGGCGCCGAGGTGCTGCACTTCGCTGTCGTTCAGGCCGGCGGTGGGTTCGTCGACCAGGATCAGCGTCGGCTCGCTCGCCAGCGCCCGCGCCAGGTCCACCAGCTTCTTCTTGCCGAAAGGCAGGGCGCCGGCCAGCGTACCGGCCAGCCCCGCCAGCGAGAACAGCGACAACATGTCCATGGCCTTGCGCTCGGCCGCTCGAGCATCCCGGCGGCTGGCGGGCAGGCGCAGGCATTCGCCCGCGAGCGAGAGGCGGGAGCGCATCGAGTGCGTGCCGAGCATCACGTTCTCCAGCACCGTCAGTTCGTCCAGCAGCTTGGCGTGCTGGAAGGTGCGCGCCACGCCGATGCCGCGCAGGCCGCGCAAGCCGGCGCTGCCGAGGCTGCCGCCGCTGAACTTGACCCCGCCGCTGGCAGGTGTGACCAGCCCGCAGATCGCGTTGAGCAGCGTCGTCTTGCCGGCGCCGTTGGGGCCGATCAGCGCGACCACTTCCCGCCGGCCCACCGCCAGCCGGACGCGGTCGAGCGCCAGCAGGCCGGAGAAGCGCACCGAAACGTCCTGCACCTGCAGCATGCCGGCGTTCATGGCGTCCGCTCCTCGTGCTTGGCCGCGGGGCGCGGCAGCCGGCGCGCGAGCGCGCGCCATCCCGATTGCAGCCACGCGAGCAGGCCGTCGGGCGCCAGCACCAGCACCGCGAGCAGCACCACGCCGACCAGCACCTGGCGGTCGTCGGCGCGCATCTTCACCAGGTAAGGCAGGGTGTCCAGGATCAGCGTGCCCACCAGCGGGCCGAGCAGAAAACGTGAACCGCCGACCAGCGCCATCGCGAGCAGGCTCACCGTCAAGCCCGGGCCGAACTGTCCCGGCGACGCGAAGTTGGTGAACTGCGCGACCAGCGCGCCACCCAGCGTGGCAAAGGCCGTGGCCAGGGCCAGCAGTGCCGTCTTGCAGCCGGACACGTGGACGCCGCAGGAGGCCGCGAGCATCTCGTCCCGCTTGATCGACAGCAGCGCGCGTCCGAAGGAAGAGCGTTGCGCCAGCAGCGCGAGCAGCAGGCACAGCACCAGCGCGATCGCGCCCAGGTAGTACATGGGCAGGCCCTGGCTGACGTCGGCGGCGAACAGCGTGCCCACGGGGGCCGTGCGTCCCGCTTCGCCGCCGGTGAGGCGCTTCAGCAGTCCGCCGGTCCCCAGGTCCATCAGCAGGAAGGCGAAGGCGAAGCCGACCACCGCCAGCGGGAACTGCGTGAGGCGGCTGGCTAGCAGGCCGAAGGCGGCGCCGCAGGCCAGCCCGAGCAGCAGGCACAGCGGCAGCACCGCGATGAAGGGCACCTTGGCCTCCAGCAGGAGGATGCTCGCGAAGGCGCCGATCGCCATGAAGCCGGACTGGCCGAGCGCCAGGATGCCCAGGCTGGAATAGGCGATGCCGGTGCCCAGCGCGGCGATTGCGTAGGCGAAGGTCACGGCCAGCGCGTAGACCTGGTACTCGGACAGCAGCAGCGGCGCGAGCAGCACGAGCGCCGCGCAGCCGGCCAGCGATTCGAAGCCGCCACAGGCGAGCGGCAGCGGAGGAGACTGCGGCATGGAACTGCGCATGGAGGCGGGCCTCAGGTGCTGAGCGCCAGGCGCTCGCGGCGCAGGAGCAGGCCCGCGACGAGGATCAGGAAGGCGATCAGGCTGGTCAGCTCCGGCTGGTTCAGGTAGACGGAGGACGCGGACTGGACGACGCCGAGCAGCACGCCGCCCGCCAGCGCGCCGGCCATGCTGTACAGGCCGCCGAGCATGGCCGCGGCAAACGCGGACAGCAGGAAGGGCGCCATCATGGTCGGGGCCAGGAAGGTGAGCATCGCGAACAGGATGCCGACCACGCCCGACACCACCGCGGCGGCGGCCCAGGCGGTGATCTCGATGGCGGCCACGTTGACGCCCAGCTCGAAGGCGGCGACGCGGTTGGCCCGGACGGCGCGGATCATCAGGCCGATGCGCGTGCGCTGCAGGATGAAGCTCACGAGCAGGGCCAGCGCGATCGTGAACACGAGCGTGGCCAATTGCAGCCAGGTGATGTTGAAGCCGGACACCGCCACGCCGGAATCGGGCAGCAGCTTCGGGAAGGTGTAGGGCGCATTGGTGCCCCAGGTGCGCTGCGCCAGGGCGATGAACAGCACCAGCAGCCCCAGGCTGCGCAGCGACAGCCCCACCGGATCGGCCCGCCCGGGCCGGATCACGACGAAGTAGAGCAGCACCCCGAGCGCCGCCGAAATCGGCACGCTCGCCAGCACCGCCAGGCCGACCGGCCACTTGCCGGAGGTGATGAGCGCCCAGGAGACGAAGGCCACGAGCATGCCGACGTCGCCCTGCGCGAAGTTGAAGACGCCCGTGGTCTGCAGCAGCAGGATCAGGGCCATGGCCAGCAGGCCGTACATCATTCCGACGACGACGCCGTTGACCAGCGTGGCCCCGAGCATCTGCATGGCTGGCTACTTCGCTTCGATGATTTCGGTGCCGACCGACACGAACTTTCCGCCTTCGACGGTGGCGACGCCCATGCCGTGCGCCAGCAGGTGGTCGGGCGAGGACTTGAACACGCCGGTGTAGGGCAGCTTGAACGGGCCGAAGCTCGTCGACAGCATCTTGTTCAGGTTGGCGCGCGTCGGCTGCGGGCCGAGCTTCTGCAGCGTTTCGACGATCATCTCGCCGGCGGCGCAGCCCTCGATGCCATAGACGCCGATCTTCTCGTCGGGCCACAGGTCCTGGCAGACCTTGGCCTCGGGCGCCGTCTGGATCAGCGTCGCGGGGACGGAGGCGTACACCAGGCCGTCGGGCACCGAGCCGGCGGCGTCCAGGAAAGCCTGGTCGGCCAGCGTCGCCGTGCCGAGGATGGACTTCTTCACCGCGAAGCCCTGGCGCTTCATCTCGGCGTACAGCCGCCCCTGGTCGGGCGCGGTGGTGAGGACCATCAGGTAATCGGGCGCCAGCTCCTTCAGCCGGATCACGACCGAGCCCCATTCCTTCTGGCTGTACTCGGTGTTGATCACGCCGGCGACCTCGCCGCCCAGTTCCTTCACCTTCTTCGCCGCGGCGTCGGTCGGCGGATCCCAGACCGGGGCATTGGCGCGGATGATGACCACCTTGCCGGGCCCCTTCTTCTTCATGCCCCATTCCACGATCGCGCTCGATTGCTGGTGGTACAGCGGCAGGAAGGCATAGACGCCATCCTTCGGCGGCGTGATGAGGTCGTTGAACAGCGCCAGCGGGAACACCAGCGGCACCTTCTGCGATTCGAGCAGCCGCATGATGCCCGGCGTCGTCGTGGTGCCGACCGAGGTCATGATGAAGACCTTCTCCTCCCGCACCAGGGCCTGCGCATTGTCGATGGCGCGCTTGCCGTCGGCGCCGTCGTCCATGACGGTGAACTGGATCTTGCGGCCGTGGATGCCGCCGGCCGCGTTCGTCTTGTCGAAGACGCGCTTCATGAAGCCGGTGAACTGGCGCCCGGCCATCGGGTAGGCGCCGGTGATGCCGCCGGTGGCGCCGATCTTGATGGCGTCCTTGCTGACGCCCACGTCGGATGCGCCGGCATCCTGCGCGAGCGCGGCGGGTGCTGCCAGGGCAGCGCAGAGGATCGCGACGATGCCGGGCCAGGCGCGGAGCGGGTTTGGCAATTCCATGGCTGCTTGTCTCCTTGTGGTTGTGGAATCAATCCCGCCCGAGCTTGGCGAGAACCTGTTCCAGGGTGCGGTTGAAGACCTCGGGCTGCTCCCAGTGCGGGATGTGGCCCACGCCCTTCAGCTCCCACACGCCACTGGCGACGCCGCGCGCTTCCAGCTTGGCCGCGGTCTCGCGGCAGATCGCGGGCGTGGTGGACCAGTCGTCCTCGCCGATGATGTAGTACACGGGGACCCTGGCCTCGTGCAGGCGCGCGGCGAAGCCGAAGGAGGTGTAGGTGAGCAGGTCCGAATACTGCACGTAGGGCGAACAGCGCGAGCAGTCGAAGGCCATCTGCCGCCGGCGCTCCGTCGGCGTGGTCTTGCCCAGCACCGACAGGATCGAGGTCTCCATCCAGTCGCCGGGGTTGATCTCGGCGTCGGTCAGGATGTTGCCCCGGTAGTTGACCCCGGCCGCGCCGGAGAAGGCCGCGCCGCCGTCGACGGCGACGACGCCGCGCACCTGGTCGGGATAGTTCAGCGAGGCCGTGATCGAGATCGCCGCGCCCATCGAGTGGCCGACCAGGATCGGCCGGCGGATGTCCAGCGCGCGCATGAAGCCGGCAATGGCCGCCGCGTGTTCGTCGGTGGAGCGGGTCGGGCGGTTCTGCACCAGGTCCGACTTGCCGTGGCCCGGCAGGTCGATCGCGTAGACCTTGTAGTGCTGCGCGAAATGGCCGATGTTCTCGCGCCAGGACAAGGTGTCCTGGCTCGCGCCGTGCGTGAAGATCAGCGGCTGGCCGCTGCCTTCCTCCTCGTAGTACAGGCGGGAGCCTTGGAGCTTGGCGTAGGGCATGGTGTCAGTCCTTCCTGCCGGAACCGGCGACGAGCTTCATGCCTTCGGCGATCCAGAACAGCGCCTTCCAGTTCTTCATGATCTCGGTGTTGCGGCCGCGGATGTCGAGTTCGCCGGCGCGGTACAGGCGCAGCAGCGTGATGTCGGCATGCAGCAGGCGGTCCCAGCAGGAGCGCGGCGCGCTCAGCACGTACTCGGCGCCTTGCATGCCTTCCTCCACGCCGGTCACCATGCCGTCGTCGAAGGCGACGGTGCAGGCCTGGCCATCCACGCGGAAGGCCACGCGGCCGCGGAACCAGCGGCAGTTGGCGCGGAAGTCGGCGTCCTTCTCCAGCGCCGCGGCATAGGCGCGAAACCAGGGCAGCTCGGGGAATGCGTTCATGGCGCGGCTACCTCTTGATGTCGGTGCTGTCGAAGTAGAAGCGCATGAACTCGCCGATGTAGCGCTTGGCGTCGGCGAAGGCGTAGCGCCACTCTTCCGACTCGAACGCGGCGCGGGCGGCGTCCATGGTGTCGAAGCCGAGTTCGGCCATGCGGTAGAAGCGGGTGTTGGCGCGCTCTTCCGGGACCACGCGGTTCACGGTGTAGCGGCGCAGCCCGGGGATCTTCTGCGCATCGCCGATGTGCTTGCCGACGTACCAGGACTCGAATTCGTCCTCGCTCATGCCGGCGGGCAGGGCCCAGAGGGAGACAACCTTGATCATCGGGACTCCTGGAGTGGCTTCAGACGAAACCACTCTATGTCCGGCCCTCCACACACGGGAATTGGCTTTCACATATGCGATGCGGCGCGCGCAGTTCGGGGGTTAACCCGGAAGCCAGCCCGGCCGCGCCTCGCAGTCGCGGGTTAACCCCCGAAAAGTCCCGGATCCCATCGCATATGTGAACTGCCATTCCGCATGCGTGGAAGCGCGGCGGAGAATGGGTTCAGCCCGTTGCCGCGGGAGCCGAGGAAGCAAGATGCCGCGTACCGTGAAGTCTGCCGTGCGAGTGCTCGAAGTGCTGGAACTGTTCGACCGGCTCCAGCGGGAAGCGTCGGTCGGCGAGATCGCCCGCGAGCTGGGCTACCCGATCTCCAGCACCTCGATGCTGCTGGCCAACCTGTTCGAGCGCGGCTACCTGCGCCACGGCGCCGACCAGCGCTCCTACTTTCCTACGCCGCGCGTCACCTTGCTCGGCTCCTGGGTCGAGCCGCTGCTGACGCCGCAGGCCGAAGTGATGCGGATGATGGCGGAACTGGGCGAAGCCACCGGCGAAACCATCATCCTCGCCGCGCCCACGCGCGACCAGGCGCAATACCTGCACGTCGTGCCGGCCACCACCACGATGCGGATGCACGTCGGGCCCGGCACCATGCGGCCGCTGGTGGCCTCGGGCCTCGGCCGCGTCCTGCTGTCGACGATGAGCGAGGACAAGGTGCGGCAACTTGTGCTGCGCCACAACGATGGCCCGCTGGCGGCGGAGGAAGGCCGCGTGAGCCTGGCCGCGCTGCAGCGAGAGTTGTCCGGGATCCGCGCGCGCGGCCATGCCGTGGTGCTGCGCGGCGTGACGCCCGGCGCCGGCCTCGTCGGCATGTTGCTGCCCATGGAGCTGGGCGGCTTGCCGCTGGCCGTGGGCATCGGCGGCTGGGCGCGCGAGATGCGCGCACGCCAGCAGGAATACGTGGACCTGCTGCGCAACGCCGTGGACCGCCACTTGCGCCCGCACGTGCGTTCGGCCGCCTGACAACCCGGAGCAAGCACCATGGACGGTTTCCAGTACCTCTCGGCTCGCAGCAAGTTGCTTTGCCGCCCCGGCGCCATCGCCGCGCTGGCCGAAGAAGCGGCCGCGCTCGGCACGCGGCGCCTGATGCTGGTGAGCGGCTCGCGCTCGGCGCGCGGCGATGCGGCGCAGGCAGTGCGTGCCGCGCTCGGTGGCTTGCTGGCCGCCGAGTGGACCGAGATCCCGCAACATTCCGGCGTGGACGCCGTCACGGCGCTGGCCGCGCAGGCGCACGAGCAGCGCATCGACGGCTTCGTTGCCGTCGGCGGCGGCAGCGCGTCCGACAGCGCCAAGGCCGCGGCCATCCTGCTGGCCGAAGGCGGCACGCTGCAGGAGCACGCCAACGTCTTCTACCCGCCGGACCGCTACCTGCAGAAGGTGCTGCCGGCGCCCAAGCTGCCGATCATCGCGGTGCCGACGACGCTGTCGGCCGCCGAAGTGACGCCCGGCCTCGGCATCCGCGACGCCCAGGGCCACAAGCTGGTGTTCTGGGACGCGAACGTGGTGCCGCGCCTGATCGTGCTCGATGCGGCGGCCTGCGCCGACGTGCCCGCCAGCCTGCTGGCCAGCACCGGCATGAACGCGCTGGCCCACTGCGTCGAAGGCATGTACTCGCGGGTGCGCAACCCGATTTCGGAAGGCCTCGCGCTGCAGGGCATCCGGCTGCTGCACGCGGCGCTGCCCCGGGTGGTGGCGAACGCGGCGGACACCGAGGCGCGTGAACAGGCGCTGGTTGGCGCCTACGTGAGCGGTCTCGTGATCAGCAATGCCCGCGTCGGCATCCACCACGGCGTCTGCCACGGCCTCGGCTCGCTGGGTGGCCTGGCGCACGGCGTGGCGAACTCCATCCTGCTGCCGCATGCGATGCGCTTCAACCGTCTCGCGGCGAGCGGTCCGCTCGCACTGGCGGCGCAGGCGCTGGGCGCGGACACGCCCGGCCTCACGCCGGTGCAGGCGGCCGATGCCGCGATCACCGAAGTCGAGGCGCTGCAACGGCGCATCGGCGTGCCGCTGCGCCTGCGCGACGCCGGCCTGGACCGCGCTCTGTTGCCGCGCCTGGCGCACGGTGCCATGTCCGACCGCGGCCTCTACTTCAATCCGCGGCTGGCCTGCGAAGCCGAAGTGCTGGAGCTGCTGGAGGCTGCATGGTGAAGGCGGAGGCGAGCCAGGTGTTCGGCGACCTGCGCACAGGCCGGCCGCGTGCCTTCTCCCGCGCCATTTCCTGGGTGGAGAACGGTGCGCCGCAGGCCTCCGCGCTGCTGGAGCAGGTCTACGCGCAGGCGCCGCATCCCTGGGTGGTCGGCATCACGGGCGTCGGTGGCGCCGGCAAGAGCTCGCTGGTGCCGCATCTCGCGCGCCGGCTCGCCGAGGACGGCACCCGCATCGCCGTGCTGGCGGTGGACCCGTCGAGCCCGCTCACCGGCGGCGCGCTGCTGGGCGACCGCATCCGCGACGCCAACGGCGAGCAGCACCCGCGCGTCTTCTTCCGCAGCGTGGCCACGCGAGGCGGGCAGGGCGGTTTGGCGACTTGCGTTGCCGACCTGGTGCGGGTCGCGGCCGCCGCCGGCCACGAGATCGTGCTGATCGAAACAGTGGGCGCCGGCCAATCCGAGCTGGGCATCCTGCAGGTGGCGCACACGGTGCTGCTGGTCAACGCGCCGGGCCTGGGCGACGACGTGCAGGCGCAGAAGGCCGGCGTGATGGAAGTGGCCGACGTGCTGGCCGTCAACAAGGCCGACCGTCCCGGCGCGCTGGACACCGCCGCTTCGCTGCGCCAGGCGCTGCAGCTATCCGAGCGCGAAGCGCATATGCGCCCGGGCGCCAACGCGCTGCCCGATGGCGCCGTGCACTGGCACCCGCCCGTGCTGGCGACCGTGGCGCTCACCGGGCAGGGCGTGCAGGAACTGTGCGACACGCTGCGCGAACACCGCGCGGTGCTCGAGCGCCAGGGCCGCCTGGCCGAACTGAACCGGCTGCACGACCTGCGCCGGATGCAGTCCTACTTCATGGAGGTGGTGCAGCAGCGGCTGCAGGCACGCATCGCCTCCCTGGCCCTGGCCGACCGGCTGGAAGCCGAACTCGCCGGCGGGCAGGGCGACCCGCTCGCCGCCGCCCGCCTGCTGGCCGACGCCGTCCTCGAAAACCAAGCTACCCGATGAAGGAGACAAGCCCATGAACCCGCAGATCACGCGCCGTCGCGCGCTCGCGCTCTCCTCCGGCACCGCGCTCGCCGCGCTGCTGCCCGCCCTGGCCCGCGCGCAGGCGCCGAACTGGCCCACGCGCCCGGTCAAGATGATCGTGCCGTTCTCGGCCGGCTCGGGCACCGACCTGCTGGCCCGCGTGCTGGCCGACCAGATGACGAAGAGCACCGGCCAGGGCTTCATCGTCGACAACAAGCAGGGCGCCGACGGCATCATCGGCACCGACCTGATCGTGAAGGCCGCGCCGGACGGCTACACGCTGGGCGTGATCCCCTCCAGCCCGATCGTGATGAACCCGGCGCTGTACAAGAGCATGCCCTTCGACCCGGCCAAGGACCTGATCCCCGTGGCCAACATCGCCAGCGTGGGCTGCGTGCTGGGCGTGCAGCCGGACCTGCCGATCAGGAACGTCCAGGACCTGGTGGCCTACGCCAAGGCCAATCCGGGCAAGCTCAATTACGCCGCGGGCTCGACCTTCACCCACCTGGCCGGCGAGATGTTCAAGCACATCAGCGGCACCGACATGGTGGCGGTGCCGTACAAGGGCACGGCGCCGCAGGTCACGGCCATGCTGGGCAAGGAGGTGCAGGTGATCTTCGATCCCTTCCTCGGCGTGCAGCACTTCAAGGCCGGCAAGTTCCGCGCGCTGGCCGTCACCGGTTCGCGCCGCTCCAGCGTGTTCCCGGAGCTGCCCACGCTGGCCGAGGCCGGCCTCCCAGGCTACGAAGTGCAGACCTGGATCGGCGTGTTCGCGCCGGTGGGCACGCCCAAGCCCATCGTCGACCAGCTCTATCGCGAAACGAACCGCATCTTCGCGCTGCCGGAATCGAAGCAGAAGCTGGCAGAGCTTTCCTACGACGCGCTGCCCGACACGCCGGAACAGTTCCAGCAGCGCATCGCCGCCGACACCGCGCGCTGGGCGAAGACGGTGAAGGACTCCAACTTCGCCGTCAACAAGTAAGGAGACGAGCATGGACCGCAAACACTTCCTGCGCGGCGCCGCCGGCGCGGTGCTGGCCCTGGCCGCGGGCTTCGCGCAGGGCGCCGATGCCTGGCCGAGCCGGCCGATCCGCATGATCGTGCCGCTGGCGCCCGGTGGCGGCACCGACGTCGCGGCCCGCGTGGTGGCGCAGTACCTCGGCGAAGCGCTGGGCCAGCCCATCATCATCGACAACCGCGTCGGCGCCAACGGCGTGGTCGGCATCAACGAGGCGGCCAGGGCCGCGCCCGACGGCTACACCTTCGTGATCGGTTCGTCGACCACGCTGGCGGCGAACAAGTTCCTGTACAAGTCCGCAGCCAGCATGGACCCCTTCAAGGAGTTCGCGCCGCTGGCCATCCTGGGCACGATCGACTTCGCGCTGATGGTGCCGGCGTCCTCGAACTACCACACGGTCAAGGACCTGGTGGCGGCGGCCAAGGCGGCGCCGGGCAAGCTCAGTTACGGCTACGGCACCAGCGCCGCGCTGCTGTGCGGCGAGATGTTCAACGGCGTCGCCGGCGTGGACATCATGAAGGTGGCGTACAAGGGCTCGCCGCAGTCCCTGACCGACCTGGCCGCCGACCGCGTGCAGCTGGTGTGCGACCCGCTCGGCACCAGCATGGGCCTGATCAAGGCCGGCAAGCTGCGGCCGCTGGCGATCACCAGCAAGAACCGCAACAAGCTGGACCTGAACGTGCCGACCATGGCCGAGGCCGGCCTGCCGATGGAGCACGAGACCTGGGCCGGGTTCTTCGTGCCGGCCGGCGTTCCCAAGGAGATCGTGCAGCGTTACAGCACCGAGATCGTGAAGATCATGAGCCGCCCCGACGTGCAGCAGAAGATCTTCGAGACCGGTTTCGTGCCCAAGCAGGTCGGCGCCGAGGAGTTCGGCGCCATCCATCGCCGCGACTACGTGCGCATGGAAGAACTGATCAAGTCCGCCGGCATCGCGCTGGAATAGAGAAGGAGAGGACATGGGTTCATCCACCCGGCCGGCCCGCGTGCCGCCGCCCCCCGCCGAGAACTACGAAGCCTGGCTGCAGCGCCACCAGGAGGAACTGCGCGATTCGCGCAAGAAATCCTTCGAGACGCCCGCCGGCATCCCGGTCGAAACGCTGTACACGCCCGAGCACTTGCAGCACGAGGGCTGGGACTACCAGCGCGACGTCGGCTACCCTGGCCAGGCGCCCTACACCCGCGGCTTCACGCCCGGCGGCTACCGCAGCCAGCTGTGGAAGATGGAGATGTATGCGGGCTTCGGCTCCGCCGAGGAAGCCAACCAGCGCTATCGCTACCTGATGTCCCAGGGCAGCACCGGCGGCATCTCGATCGCGCTGGACCTGCCGACGCAGGTCGGCTACGACTCGGATCACCCGATGGCGCGCGACGAGGTGGGCCAGATCGGCGTGGCGCTCACCTCGCTCGACGACGTGGAGCGGGTGTTCGACGGCATCCCGCTGGAGAAGGTGGGCCACATCTTCTCCACCGCCAACGCCATCGGACCGATCGTCTGCGCCTGGCTGATCGCGCTGTACGAGAAGCGCGGCACGCCCACCGGCGACTGCATCGTGCAGCTGCAGAACGACCCGATCAAGGAATACGTGGCGCGCGGCACGCAGTTCCTGCCGATCGAGGCGGCCGTCAAGCTGTCCTGCGACATGATCGAGTTCTGCCGCACCGCCGCCCCCGAGTGGCTGCCGATTTCGGTGTCCGGCTCGCACATGAAGCAGGCCGGCGCCACCTGCGTGCAGGAAGCGGCGTTCACCATCTGCAATGCCATCGCCTACGTCGAGACCTGCCTGGAGCGTGGCATGAAGATCGACGACTTCGGCCACGTGCTTGAGCTGCACTTCTGCACGGAGATGGACTTCTTCGACGAGGTGGCGAAATATCGCGCCACCCGCAAGGTGTGGACGAAGCTCGTGCGCGAGCGCTTCGGCGGCACCACCGAGCGCTCGCAGCATTTCCGCCTGCATGCCGCCACCTCGGGCCGGCCGCTGACGGCGCAGCAACCGCTGAACAACATCGCCCGCATCACCCTGCAGGCACTGGCGCAGATCCTGGGCGGCTGCGAGCAGACCCGCACCGCGTCCTTCGACGAAGCGCTGGGCATCCCCACGCAGGAAGCGGCGCGCACCTCGATCCGCACCAACCAGATCATCGGCTACGAAAGCGGCATCCCCGACACGGTGGATCCGCTGGGCGGCTCCTATTTCGTGGAGCACCTGACGCTCACCTACGAGCGGGAGATCGAGGCCATCATCCGCCAGGTCGACGCCATGGGGGGCGCGCTGGCCGCGGTGCACGACGGCTTCTACCAGCGCGCACTGGCGCAGGGCGCCTACCGCGAGGCCTGCGCCATCGAGAGCGGCGAGCAGGTGGTGGTGGGCGTCAACCGCTTCCAGTCCGACGAGGCGCAGCCGGTGCCGACTTTCAAGCTCGACCCGGGCGCCGCGGAGCGGCAGGTGGCGAAGCTGCGCGCGGTGCGCGAGCGGCGCGATGCCGCCGAGGTGCAGCGCACCCTGGCGCGGCTGCGCGAAGACTGCAAGGCCGGTGTCAACGTGATGCCCGCCGTGCTCGCCGCCGTCAAGGCCTACGCCACCATCGGCGAGATCGCCGACGTCTGGCGGGACGCCTTCGGCACCTATGTTCCCGAAGCAGTGAGGTTCTGATGCAGCTCGTGCCAGACAACAAGCAGCGGCCCCTGCGGGTGGTCCTGACCAAGGTGGGCCTGGACGGCCACGACCGCGGCGTGAAGGTGATCGCGCAGGCGCTGCGCGACGCCGGCATGGAGGTGATCTACGCCGGCCTGCGCCGCACGCCCGAGGACATCGCACGCATCGTGCTGGAGGAGGACGCCGACGTGCTGGGCCTGTCCATCCTCTCCGGCGCCGTGGTGCCGCTGACGCGCCGCGTGCTGGAAGCGCTGCATGCGCAGCAGGTGAACGACGTGGTGCTGGTGGTGGGCGGCATCGTGCCCGAGCCGGCGCGCGAGGAGCTGAAAAGCCTGGGCGTGCAGGGCGTGTTCACGCCGGGCACCTCGCTCACGCAGATCGTCGCTTACATCCGCGCCAGCGTGCCCGCCGAGCGCAGCTACCAGGAGGCCAAGTGAAAGGGCAGGACGTTTATGTCACCGGCGTCGGGTTCCATCCCTTCGGCCGCTTTCCCGACAAGTCGCTCAAGACGCTGGCGGCGACCGCCGCGCTCGGCGCCCTGGACGACGCCGGCATCAGCGTGCGCGAGCTCGATGCGGCCATCTGCGCCAACGCCTATGCGGGCCTCCTGAACAACCAGGAGTCCATCCGCGGCGAGACGTGGCTGCGCGGCATCGGCCTGGGCGGTGTCCCGGTGATGAACGTGGAGAACGCCTGCGCCAGCGGCAGCACCGCGGTGCACCTGGCCTGCATGGGCATTGCCAGCGGCAACTACGACACCGTGCTGGTGGTGGGCGCCGAGAAGATGTTCGTCAACGACACCGGCCGCGCGCTGGCCGCGCTGGCGAATTCGGCCGACACCGAAGTCATGGGCAACATCGGCCTGCAGTTTTCGGCGGTGGACGCGATCCGCGTGCGCGAGATGATGGCCGAGGAGGAGGTGGGCGCCGAGGCCTTCGAATGGGTCACGGTGAAGAACCACGAGCACGCCGTGAGCAACCCGATCGCGCAGTATCGCAAGCCGGTGACGATGGAGCAGGTGCGGGCCTCGCGCATGATCGCCGACCCGATCCGCCTGTTCATGTGCAGCGCCATCTCGGACGGCGCCGCCGCGCTGGTGCTTTCGAGCAAGCCGGGGCGCGGCAAGGTGCGCGTGCGCGCGAGCGCGCTGGCGTCCTCGCCCTGGCGGCTGGATGCGGGCGCGCTGCCCGGGCCGACGATGGCCGCCGACAAGGCCTATGCGCAGGCTGGCGTCGCGCCTTCGGACCTGCACCTGGCCGAGGTGCACGACGCGGTCTCGCCGGCCGAACTGATGCACTACCGCGAGCTGCGCCTGTGCAGCGAAGGCGAGGTGGCGAAGCTGGTGGCCGAGAAGGCAACCGCGCTGGGCGGCCGCCTGCCGGTGAACACCAGCGGCGGCCTCAACTCGCGCGGCCACCCGGTGGGCGCCACCGGCGTGGCGCAGCTGATCGAACTGACGCTGCAGCTGCGCGGCGATGCGGGCCCGCGCCAGGTGCCGGGCGCCAGGCTCGCGCTGGCCCACAACTCCGGCGGCTGGATCGGCGAGGACCCCGCCGTCAGCGCCGTCCACATCCTCGAAGGTTCCCGCTGATGCAGAAGACCAATCCCTCCCTCTTCTTCCTGGAAGGCGAGGCGCCGGGCGCGCCGGGCCTCAAGGGTTCGCGCTGTCCGGCCTGCGGCCAGACCGTGTTGTTGCAGATCGCCGCCTGCCCGCGCTGCGGCGGGCGCGCGCTGGAAACCGTCTGCATCGGCCAGCGGGCGACTCTGGGCGAATCGGCCGAGGTGTTCCACTCGGTCGACGGCTTCGATGCGCCGTATTTCATCGGCGCCATCGCCACGGAGCAGGGGCCGCATACCTTCGCGCCGATTGCGGCCAAGCCGGGCACCGAGCTGCGTGCAGGCATGCCGCTGCGCTTCAGGCTGCTGGAGCGCGCCGACGGCCGCATCGGCTTCGCCTACGCCCCGCTGGAGCAGGCCGCATGAACGTCGCCGACCAATTGCACCGCTGCGCGCTGCTGTATGGCGACGCCGTCGCCGCGCGCTGCGAGGACGAAGTCCGCAGCTTTGCCGAGCTCGAGGAACGCAGCAACCGCCTGGCCCATGCGCTGCTCGCGCGCGGCCTGAAGCATGGCGACCGCGTCGCCACCTGGCTGGAGAACTCCATCCGCTGCGTCGAGCTGGACTTCGCGCTGGCCAAGGCCGGCCTGGTGCGCGTCTCGCTCAACCCGCGCCTGACGCCGCGTGAGGCGCAGTACATCGTGCAGGACAGCGATGCCCGCTGCCTCGTCTGGGGCGCTTCCTTCGATGCGCAGATCGCGCAGGTGATGCAGGACGCGCCGCAGCTGGAACTGCGGGTGCGGGCCAGCGAAGGGACACCTGTGTCCGCCGCCGGCGAGGACTTCGAAGCCTTCCTGGCCAGCGGTGCGCCGCAGGCGCCTGGGCGCGCGATCGACGCCGAGGACCTCTACTGCCTCTTCTACACCTCGGGCACCACCGGCCGGCCCAAGGGCGTGATGCTCACGCACCGCGCCATGCTGCACGTCGCCTGGAACCTGCTGATGGAAGTGGGGCCGCTCGCCATCGGCGAAAAGGTGCTGTTGATGCAGCCCCTGTCCCACGGCGCCGGCTTCTTCGTGCTGCCGCAGTGGATGAAGGGCGGCTGCAGCGTCATCATGCGCAGCTTCGACCCGGCCGAAGTGCTGCGCCTGGCAGCCGTGCACGAGATCGAGGTGATCAAGCTGATTCCCACCATGCTCCAGCGCATCCTGCGCGTGCCGGGCGTGGCGCAGGTGAAGCTGCCGAAGCTGCGAGCCATGATCTATGGCGCCAGCCCCATGCCGGCGGAGCCGCTGAAGCAGGCGATCGACGTCTTCGGGCCGGAGCGGCTGGTGCAGATCTACGGCCAGAGCGAATGCCCGGTGACGCTGTCAGTGCTGCACGCCGGCGAGCACCGGCTGGACCAGCCGTACCCGCAGCGCCTGCTTTCGGCCGGCCGGCCCTGGGCCACGGTGGAGATGCGCGTGGTCGACGACGACTTCCAGGACGTCGCACCCGGCGGCATCGGCGAGGTCGTGCTGCGCGGCCCGCACATGATGAGCGGCTACTGGAAGAAGCCCGAGCAGACCCGCGAAGCACTGCGCGACGGCTGGCTGAAGACCAAGGACATGGGGCGCATCGACGAGCACGGCTACGTGTACCTGCTGGGTCGCAAGGACGAGATGATCATCAGCGGCGGCTACAACATCGCGCCGCGCGAGGTCGAGGACGTGCTGTACCAGCACGCCGGCGTGCAGGAAGCCGCGGTGGTGGGCGAGAGCGACACCGAATGGGGCCAGGCTGTGGTCGCCTACGTGGTGCTGCGCGACACCCACGCGGGCCAGGGGCGCGAGCTGCTGGCCTTCTCGCGCGAGCAGCTCGGGTTCAAGAAGCCGCAGCGCATCTACACGCTGCCCGAACTGCCCAAGAACGCCGCCGGCAAGATCCAGAAGAGCGCGCTCAAGCCGGCGCTCGCCATCGAATGCCTGCATGGAAAGGAGGCCCGTGCATGATCGAAGCCCTGGGACGCCAGCTGCGTGAGGTCGCCTGGCGCAAGCTGTCGGAACCGGCACGGCGCAAGCTGCTGCTGTGCCTGCTCGCGAACCTGTCGGTCGCCGTTGCCGGGCGCAGCGCGCTGCGACTGCCGCGTCCCGCCGCGGGCAGCGGCCATCTGCTGCTCGATGGCGGCGAGACCGGCAGCGCGCGCGAAGCGGCTTTCTTCAATGGCGCGCTGATGCATGCGCGCACGCAGGACGACTTCCATCCGGCCGGCAACCTGCACATCGCCACCCTCGTGCTGCCGGCGCTGCTGGCGGAGGCGGAACGCCGCGAGGTGACGGGCGAAACCTTCCTCGATGCCATGGCCGTGGGCTACGCCTGCGCCGTGGGCCTGTCGCGCCGCTTCTCGCCGCTGAACACGCCGCGCGGCCTGCGCTCCACCTGCCTGTATGCCGGCATGGGCGCGGCGGCGGCCGTGGCGCGCCTGCGCGGGCAGGACGCCCGCGCCATCGGCAACACCGTCGCGCTGGCCTCGCAGTCGTCCTTCGGCACCACGCAGTGCTGGCGCGATGGCTCCGACGAGTACCAACTGCACGCCGCCAACGCCGCCAGCCAGGCGCTGCTGTGCGCGGAGCTGACCGAAGCCGGGGTGGCGGGCGGCGCGCATGCGCTCGATGGCCCGTCCGGCTTCTATCCGGCGCTGCTGGGGCGCACGCCTTCCTTCGAGGAGATCGCCCCCGATTTCGAGCCCGATGCCGCGATCGTGGAGTCGGTCCTCAAGCGCTACCCGGTCAGCGGCATCTGCCAGCCCGTGGTGCGCCTGACCGAGAAGCTGGCGCGCCAGCTGGCCGGCCGCCGCATCGAGAAGGTGCGGGTCGAAATGAACGCTTTCGAGATGAACTATCCCGGGACGCTCAACGCCGGGCCCGAGTTCCGGTCTTTCTCCGACCGCCTCATGAGCGCGCGCTTCTGCGCCGCTTCGGTGCTGGAGGCCGGCCGCTTCGACTTCGACGCCTTCCTGCGACCACTGTCGCGCGAGGCTTCGCGGCTGGTGGCGGCGACGGACGTGGAAGCCGCGCAGGACCTGGGCACGCTCAGCTGCCGCGTCACGCTGGCGGTCGAGGGCGGCGAGCAGGTGGCGGGCGAACTGCGCGATGGCGGCAAGGAGCTCGCGATCGAGTGGGACACGATCACCGCCTGGACGGAAGAACTGTGGAGCGCCGCCGGCCGGAGCGCCGCGGCCTGCGAGCGCGCGCGGAAGGCGGTGCTGGCCCTGCCGAACACGGGCTTCCGGGGCCTCCGCGCCGCGCTGGAGTGATCGGGGCGGCGGCGTTCTTCCTAGAATGCCGCCATGCCTTCCACTCCCTCCCTGAAAGTCGCCGTCATGGGCGCCGGCGCCGTCGGCTGCTACTTTGGCGGCATGCTGGCCCGTGCCGGCCATGAAGTCACTCTGATCGCCCGGCCGCAGCACGTGGACGTGATCCAGGCACAAGGCCTGCGTATGGAAACCCGCAGTTTCGACGAACAGGTGCGGCTCGCGGCCACCAGCGACCCGGCCGGGGTGGCTGGCGCCGACGTGGTGTTGTTCTCGGTCAAGTCCATGGCGACCGAAAGCGCGGGCGAGCAGATCCGGCCGCACCTGCGGCCGGACGCGCTGGTTCTGTGCCTGCAGAACGGCGTGGACAACGCCGACCGCCTGCGCAGCGTGCTGCCGGAGCACCAAGTGGCGGCGGCCGTCGTCTACGTCGGCACGGAGATGGCCGGGCCCGGCCACCTCAAGCATCATGGCCGCGGCGAATTGGTCATCGACCCGTCGCCCGCGGCCGAGCGGCTGGCCGAGGCCTTGCGCGCGGCCGGCGTGCCGACCGAGCTTTCGGATAACGTGCGGGGCGCGCTGTGGCTCAAGCTGATCCTCAACAGCGCGTACAACGCGATTTCCGCCATCTCACAGCTGCCCTACGGCAAGACGGTGAACAGCCCCGGCATCCGCGACGTCATGGACGACGTCATCGCCGAATGCCTGGCCGTGGCCCGTGCCGAAGGCGTGGTGGTGCCGGGCGAGGTGGCCGAGGTCGTGCGCAAGCTGCCGGAACAGATGCCCGCCCAGTACTCGTCCACGGCGCAGGACCTGGCGCGCGGCAAGCCCAGCGAGATCGACTACCTGAACGGCTACGTCGATCGCCGCGGCGAGGCGCTGGGCATCCCGACGCCGGTGAACCGCACCTTGTGGGCGCTGGTGAAGCTGCTCGAAACGAAGTCCTGAGGCAACGTTGTTTTCCTTGCGCTGGCGATTGCTGGGGCTGGCGCTGCTGCTGCCGGTGGCGGCCTGGTTCCTCGTCAAGCCGGTGAGGGTACTGGCGCCGACGCTGGTGGGCGTCACCTGCGTCCGCTCGAACGTATGCGTCGACGACCTGGCCCGGTCCGGCGACGCGCAGGCGCTGTACGACGAGGCCGTGGCCTTCGTCTCGGCCCGGCTCGCGCCCATGGACCGGCCGCCGCGCATCGTGTTCTGCTGGACGCAGCGCTGTGCCGAGGCCTTCGGCCTGGGCGACCGCGCCGCCGTGATGATGGGCACCTGGGGCGCGGTGATCGGACCGCGGGCCTGGACCTACTGGATCGTGCGCCACGAGCTGATCCACTACGTGCAAGCCCGCCACCTCAACGCGCTGGCCATGCTGCTGAAGCCGCGCTGGCTGGTCGAAGGCATGGCCTATGCCCTCAGCGAAGACCCGCGCCAGCCGCTGGCCGAGCCCTGGGAAAGCGACCGCCGCCGCTTCCTGGCGTGGTACGCCCATGTCGGGCCGGAGCGGATGTGGGAGGAGGCGCGAAGGCTGCGGCGACTCGCGCCGAACCGCGGGTCCTAGAGCGATTCCTGGAGGTGGACGGGCAGGTCCCGGTTTGCATGCAGAACCCGCCACACCTCTACCAGGTCGGGGCGTTCAAAGTAGAACACGATGTAGGGGAACGATCGCATGGGCCACGATCGAAGCCCGTCGATGCCCAGCAACTGGGCGTACCGCGGTGAACCAGTGCCTGGATGCCGTGACAGATGTCCATAGGCGTCCTGAATCGCGTCCACGAACGCCAACGCAACATCGGCATCGCCTTTACCAAGGTAGTAGTCGACAGCGGACTCCACATCGCAATCTGCGAGCGCGCGCCGGACCAGCGGCTTCATGTCGTCAGCGCTTGCGCGGCGTAGTCGTCTTCTTGCTGGAAGGCGGCGCTGACTTGCCGCGGACCCGGTCACGAAGGCCGTCGAAATAGACGGCGTCGGCTTCGCCCGTCCGCGGGGCCGTGGCACCTTCGAGGATGAGGTTGCGCAATTGCAGTCGGTCCTGTTCCCTCCGGATCAGGTCGCGGATGTATTCGCTGCTGGTTCCGTAGCCGCGTTCGGCCACCTGTTGGTCAACGAATTCCTTCATGCCTTCCGGCAGCGAGACGTTCATCGTTCCCATGATCAGAGCCTAGCCATTTTGCCAAATTTTGGCAAGAATCGTCCCCATCGCATGGGCGCGGCATCTTCGTTCCGTGATCGACCGATACCCGCTTCGATATTCGCGTCTCCCCTTCCTCGACACCCCGCGCCGCGGCGCGTAGAGTGATTTCCCCCCGCGCTTTCCCTGCGCCGGGTTTCCATCGAGGAGGCATGCATGAACAGGCAGTCGCTTCTCAGGATCGCGGGCTTCGCGCTCGCCGCTCTTCTTGCCGCGGCACCCGCGGCGGCCCAGAAGAAGACCCTCGCGGTCGTCGTCAAGGGCCTGGACAACCCCTTCTTCACGGTGCTCGGCGACGGCTGCGCCAAGTGGAACAAGGAGAACCCGAACTCCGAGTACACCTGCCTGTACACCGGCCCGGCCTCCAGCGCCGACGAGGCCGGCGAGGTCCAGATCGTCGAGGACCTCATCAACAAGGGCGTCGCGGGCATCGCCATCTCGCCATCCAACGCGCCGGCCATGGCCAAGATGCTGAAGGACAAGAAGCCGACGATGCCCATCATGACCATCGATGCCGACCTGGCGGCGGCGGACCGGTCGCTGCGCACCACTTACCTGGGCACCAACAACTACGACATGGGCGTGCTGATGGCGAGGCACCTCAAGGAGCTCAAGCCCAAGGGCGGCAGCGTCTGCCTGCAGCTGGGCAACGTGGCGGCCGACAACATCAACGCGCGCGCCGCGGGCTTCCGCGACACCATCGCCGGCAAGAAGGGCGTGGCCAAGCTGGCCGGCGAAGGTGGCTGGAGCGAGGTGGCGGGCTGCCCGCTGTTCACCAACGACCAGATCGACCTGGCCAACCAGCAGATGGCCGACGTGTTCACGAAGAACCCGAAGCTCGATGCCTTCATCCTGGTTGGCGGCTGGGCGCAGTTCGGCCCGCAGGCCTATGCACAGGTCACCGACCAGGTGATGCCCAAGCTCAAGACCAAGGACCTGATCATCGTGGCCGGCGACACGCTGCCGCCGCAACTGGACGCGCTGAAGGGCGGCCGCAGCCATGCGCAGATCGGCCAGCGGCCCTTCGAGATGGGCTACCGCGCGCCGACCGTGCTGATCGACCTGATCAACAAGAAGAAGGTGACGGACCCGATGTACACCGGCCTGGACGAATGCACGCCGGCCAACCTGGGCAAGTGCCCGGCCAAGTAAGCCGGGCGTGGCGGTCCTCGAGCTGAACGGGGTTTCCAAGCACTTCGGCGCCATCCAGGCGCTGAGCGGCGTGTCGCTTGCGCTGCAGGCCGGCGAGGTCGTCGGCCTGATGGGCGACAACGGCGCCGGCAAGTCCACGCTGGTCAAGGTCATTGCCGGCAACTACCCGCAAAGCGTGGGCTGCATCGCGCTGGAAGGCCGCCCGGTCAGCTTCCGCAAACCGGCCGATGCGCGGGCGGCCGGCATCGAGATCGTCTACCAGGACCTCGCGCTGTGCGACAACCTGACGGCGGCCGAGAACGTCTACCTGGGACGCGAGCTGCGCAAGGGCATCGGGCCCCTGCGGATCCTCGACTACGCGGCGATGCGCAAGCGCGCCGGCGAGCTGTTCGCCGAGCTCAAGTCCGAGACGCGTCCGCGCGACCTCGTGCGGCGCATGTCCGGCGGCCAGCGCCAGGCGGTGGCGATCGCGCGCACGCGGCTGGCCGATCCGCGCATCGTGCTGATGGACGAACCGACGGCGGCCATCAGCGTGCGCCAGGTGGCGGAGGTGCTGGCCCTGATCCGGCGGCTGCGCGAGCACGGCATCGCGGTGGTCCTGATCAGCCACCGGATGCCTGACGTGTTCGCGGTGGCGGACCGCATCGTGGTGCTGCGGCGGGGTTCGAAGGTGGCCGACAAGCCGGTGGCCGAAAGCACGCCGGAGGAAGTCACCGGCCTCATCACCGGCGCGATCGAGAGGGCGTGATGGTTCGCGATGACGACGTAGCTGCCAGCCTGGACGAGGCCATCGCGCATTCGGCGCACCGGCATTGGCTGGCCTGGGTCGTCGGCCAGCAGACTTTCTGGGTCACGGTGGCGGCCATCGTCGCCTTCGTGGTGCTGACGCTCACCAGCGTCGTCTTCGCCACCCAGCAGAACCTGTTCAACGTCACGCGCAACTTCGCCTTCGTGGCCATCATCGCCATCGGCATGACGGCGGTCATCGTCAGCGGCGGCATCGACCTGTCGGTGGGCGCGGTGCTGGTGCTCTCGGGCATGGTGATCGGCATGACCATGCACGACGGCATGTCGGTGTGGCTGGCGGTTCCGCTGGCACTGGGCGCGGCGCTGCTGGTGGGCGCGATCAATGGCGTGCTGATCGCGTATGTCGGCGTGCCGGCCTTCGTCGTCACGCTGGGCATGCTGTCCATCGCGCGCAGCCTGGCGATGGTGCTTTCGGACAACCGCATGGTGTACGAGTTCGGCCCGGACCAGCCGAAGCTGCTGGTCCTGGGCGGCGGATTCATCGACCTGCCGATTCCCTTCGCGGCGGCGGTGCGCATCCCCAACCCGGTGCTCGTGCTGTTGGTGCTGCTGCTGGCGGCCAGCTTCGCCTTCCGCTGGACGCGCTGGGGCCGGCACCTGTTCGCCATCGGCGGCAACGAGCGCGCGGCTGTCCTCACCGGCGTGCCGGTGAAGCGCACCAAGGTCAGCGTCTACATGTTCTGCAGCTTCTGCGCCGGCATCGCGGGCATCCTGGAGGTGGGCTGGCTGGGGACGATCACCACCGGGCTGGGGCAGGGCATGGAACTCACCGTGATCGCGGCAGCCGTGATCGGCGGCGCGAACCTGGCGGGTGGGGCGGGAACGGCCTTCGGTGCGGTGGTGGGGGCGGCGTTGATCGAGGTGATCCGGAACAGCCTGACCTTGCTGGGCGTCAGTACCTTCTGGCAGGGGACTTTCGTCGGCGGGTTCATCGTGGTGGCGGCGCTGTTCGATCGCTTCCGCTCGCGCGAAGCGGGTGAGTAGCGCGCAGCGCCCAGCGCGCTCCGGCCGCCACGCTGTCGATCAAGGGCACTCCCACGTCCGCCTGCATCAGCGCCGCGTAGCCCGCCAGGGCTGCGCCGCCGACGATCACGGCCTGCGCCTCGAAGCGCACCGCCGCCTCCTGGCAAGCCTGGGTCAACAGGTCGCGCGCGCCTTGCGGATCCGCCGCCAACTGCGCCCCGGTAGGCGCCACCGTCACGATACCGGCCAGGGCTTGCGCGAATCCCGTGGCGAGCGCCAGCCGCCGCAGCATGGCTTCCCACTTCGCGCCGCCGGTGACGATGGCGAAGCGGCCGTGGCGGGACGCTTCGACGAACGAAGCTTCCGCCAGCCCGGTCACCGGAACGGACGTGCATTCACGCAGTGCGAACAGGCCCGGGTCGCCGAAGCACCCGATCAACACCGCATCCGGGGCGACTGCAGTCCCTGTCGTCCACGCATCGAGCGTCGCATGGCCCCCCACCGCGTAACTGGCCTCGTCGGCGATGTAGGGCGCACCGAAGCGGGCTGTCACCGCATGCACCTTGATGTCAGGACCCGCCGCCCGCATCAGATGCTCCCGCAACAACACCGTGACCGCCTCCGTCGTGTTCGGATTGATCACGAGCAGCGATCGGCTCACGCCCGCCCTCGCTTCTGCCGCTTCCGCAGCCAGGCGAGCAAGCCTGCAGTCACGCCCATCACGAGGAACGACACCACCGTCGTCAGCGTCCCCAGTGCATAGATGGCCGGCGTCGTCACCGTCGACGTCAGCCCCTGCAACTCCAGCGGCAGCGTGTTGACGTCGCCGATGGCCTGCGAGGTGCGCGCGATCTCGTCCCAGCTCAAGGTGAAGCCGAACATGCCGATGCCGACCACGGAAGGCCCGATCAGCGGCAGCACCACGTGGAGGAAGGTCTGCCAGGGCGTGGCGCCCAGGTCGCGCGCCGCCTCCTCGTAGGACGGATCGAAGCGGTTGAACACCGCGAACATGATCAGCAGGCCGAAGGGCAGGGTCCACGTGAGGTGCGCGCCCAGCGCCGAGGTCAGCAGGCCCAGCGCGCTGCCGTAGCCCTCCAGAGTGCCTTCGGCGCCCAGCGCGGACAGCGCCGCCTTGACGCCAGTGTCCACCAGCCTGAACTGCAGGCCGATGCCCAGCGACACGATGATCGAAGGCATGATCAGGCTGGCGATGGCCACGTAGAACAGCGCATCGCCGCCACGCAAGCGCTTGCGAAAGGCGAGGCCGGCCAGCAGCGACAGCAGCACGGTGAAGCCCATGACCACGGTCCCCAGCAGCAGCGAACGCCGGAAGGCCGCGGCGATGTCCACCGTCCCCAGCCCCGCGGCCAACGCGTGGAACCAGTGCAGCGACAGCCCGCGCAGCGGAAAGGTCAGGCCGCCTTCCGGCCCCTGGAAGCTGAGCACGAAGATGGTGAGCATCGGCCCGTACAGGAACATCACGAACAGGCCGAACACGATCGCCAGCGGCCAGAAGCCGGGCGCACGGGCGTCGGACACGCGGGCCTGCATCGCTCAGAGCTCCCTGCGGATGTCGACCAGCTGGGTCAGGCCCCAGATGATCATCAGCACCACCGCCAGCAGGATCACCGCATTGGCGGCCGCCAGCGGGAACTGCAGGTAGGAGGTCTGCACCTGGATGATCTTGCCGACCGAGGCGATCTGCTGCCCGCCCATCACGCCGATGGTGACGAAGTCGCCCATGACGATGGTGATGACGAAGATGGAACCGATCAGGATGCCGGTGCGCGACAGCGGCACCACCACGTTCCACAACGCCTGCCAGGCGGAGGCGCCGGCGTCGCTGGCGGCTTCCAGCAGGCTGCGGTCGATGCGCATCATGCTGTTGAAGATGGGAACGATCATGAACATGGTGTAGAGGTGCACGAAAGCCAGCACCACCGAGAAGCGCGAGAACAGCAGCCATTCCACCGGGTGGTCCACCAGGTGCGCGCCCATCAGGAAGTCGTTGACCAGCCCGTTGCGCCCCAGCAGCGGCACCCAGGAGATCATCCGGATCACGTTGGAGGTCCAGAACGGCACCGTGCACAGCACGAACAGCGCGGTCTGCATGCCCGGCGAACGCACGTGGAAGGCCAGGAAGTAGGCGACCGTGAAGCCCAGCGCCAGCGTGCAGGCCCACACCAGCGCGCATAGCTGCAAGGTGGACGCATAGGTGGCGAGCGTCACGCACAGGTTGCCGCGATCGCCGAGGGCGCCGCAGCCCTCGAAGACCGTCAGGTAGTTGCGCAGCGAGAACGCCGGGATCAGCTCGTATTCGTTGAAGTTCCAGAAGCTGACCGCCAGCGTTAACGCCAGCGGCAGCAGGAAGAACAAGCCGAAGACCGCGGCGAACGGCCCCGCCTGCCACCAGGCGGGGACCGCGCGCGCCATCAGGCCGCGACGAACTCGTTCCACTTGCGGACCATGTACTCGTTTTCGTCCATGACCGCGTTCCAGCAGGCGATGCCGCCCATGCGCTGCTCGTAGCTGCCGCCGTCCCGCACCGAGCCGGTCTTGGCCAGCAGGTCGCCGTGCGGGCTCTTGATGTCCTGCGTGGCCGGCTTGCCTTCCATCCAGTAGGCCCACTCGTACGGTTCCATCTTGGCCTTGGCCGTCTCCAGCACCGCGCTGTAGTAGCCCTGGCGATTGAGGTAGGCGCCGGCCCAGCCGTCGAGGAACCAGTTGATGAACTCGTAGGCGGCGTCGAGCTTCTTGCCGGACAAGGTGGCCGGCAGGCCGAAGCCGGAAGCCCAGGCGCGATAGCCTTCCTTCAGCGGCTGGAACACGCAGTCGATGCCCTTGGTGCGCACGGCCGTCACGGCCGGCGACCACATCGACTGGATCACGACCTCGCCGGAAGCCATCAGGTTCACCGATTCGTTGAAGTCCTTCCACAGAGCGCGGAACTGGCCGGCCTTCTTGGCTTCGATGAGCGTGGCGATCGTGAGGTCGATCTCCTTCTTCGTCATGTTGCCCTTGTCCGGGTACTTGTACTTGCCCATGGCCTCCACGACCATCGCCGCGTCCATGATGCCGATGGAGGGGATGTTCAGGATCGACGTCTTGCCCTTGAACTCGGGGTTCAGCAGTTCGGCCCAGGAGTTGATCGGCCGCTTGATCAGGTCTGGCCGGATGCCCAGCGTGTCGGCGTTGTAGGTGGTCGGGATCAGCGACATGAACTGCGTCGGCGCCTTCGCGAAGACCTTGCTCTTCTCGCCTTCCAGGAAGATCACCTTCTTGGGCGCCGTGCCCTGGTCGCCGACCTTCTTGCCCGCCACCTCGCCCCGCGTGAAGAGGGCCGTGATCTTGTCGGCGTTCTTCACGCGCTTGACGTCGATGCCCTTCAGGTTGCCGGTGGGCACGATCTTCTTCAGCGAGAAGTATTCGGTGTCCAGCAGGTCGAAGCTGTTGGGCGCGGTGACGGCGCGCTTGGTGACGTCGTCGGTGGTCACCGCCACGTACTGGATGGTGATGCCGGTGTCGGCCTTGAACTTGTCCGCGATCTCCTTGTCCTGGTTCACCGCGGTGCCCAGGTAGCGCAGCACCGGCTTGTCCTGCGCATGGATCGCCGGGGCGAGCCCGGTGGCGAGGATGCCGGCGGTTCCCTGCAGCAGCGAACGCCGCAGCAGGCCCTTGGGGGCGTCGTTTTGGTCGTGAGCCATGGTTTTCTCTCCTTCTCTGGGTGGGAATCAGGCAAGCAGCGGGTGCGCGTTGTCGTGCAGCCAGGACAGCTCCACGGCGTCGCCGGGCGCATAGGGCAGGGCGGCGAACTGCGCTTCGGGCAGCATCACCGACACCTCGCGCTCGCCGGCGGCGTCACGCGCGCGCAGGCCGAGCAGCACGTAGGTGCCCTGGTATTCGACGTCGGTGACGGTGCCGGGCAGGTTGCCGTTGTCGAGCGCTTCTCCCGTGGCCGGGGCGATGAGCATGTGGTCGTTGCGCACGGCCAGCTTGCCGGCGCTGGTGGCCAGCACGTTGTGGCCGCCCATGAAGCGGGCGATGAACTCGGTGGCCGGCGCGTTGTACACCTCGCGCGGGCGGCCCACCTGCTCGATGCGGCCCTGGTTCATCACCACGATCTGGTCGGCCAGCGCCATCGCTTCCTCCTGCGAGTGCGTGACGTGGATGAAGGTGAGGCCCAGTTCCTTTTGCCAGCGGCGCAGCTCGGCGCGCATCTGGATGCGCAGGAAGGGATCGAGGGCGGACAGCGGCTCGTCCAGCAGCAGCACGCGCGGCTGGGTGATGAGGGCGCGCGCCAGCGCCACGCGCTGCTGCTGGCCGCCGGAGAGCTCGCCTGGCTTGCGCTGCGCGAGGTGGCCCATGGCCACGCGCTCCAGCAGTTCCTGGGCGCGCTGGTGGCGCTCGGCGCGCGCGACGCCCTTCATCTTCAGGCTGAAGGCGACGTTGTCCAGCGCCGAGAGATGGGGAAACAGGGCGAAGCTCTGGAACATCATTGCCGTGCCGCGGTCGGCGGCGCCCAGCAAGGTGATGTTGCGGTTCTCCAGCAGGATGTCGCCGGCACTGACGCTTTCGTGGCCGGCGATCATGCGCAAGGTCGTCGTCTTGCCGCAGCCCGAGGGCCCGAGCAGGCAGCAGTAGCTGGCGGCGGGGATGCGCAGGTCGATGGCATCGACGGCGGGCGGCGTGCCCGGCGCGTAGCGCTTGGTCAGGTGGACCAGTTCGACGGCATAGGCGGGCACGACTGCGGCGGCATCCATGTTGGGGCAGGGATGCAACGGCCGTGCCAGCCGGGATGCACGCCCCTGGTGCGCTTCAGCCCGGCGCGTCCATGAATCGTGCGATCGCGCCCGGCGTCGTGAACCAAATCCGGTCGTCGTCGCGTGCCTGCGCCAGCCGCTGGAGCGCCCGGCGCAGGTGCCGCAGCCGGTAGGGCTGGCCGACGATGTAAGGATGCAGCGCCAGGCCCATGACCAGCGGCGTAGTGCGAGCCTGCTCCAGCATCTCCTCGAAGTTGTCCAGCACCAGGTCGAAGAAGTCGCGCGCGTCCATCTGGCGCGCCACGATCATGGGGATGTCGTTCAGCTCCTGCGGATAGGGCACGGACCACAGGTGCCGGCCGTCGCGCGTGCGCATGGCGACCGGCTGGTCGTCATGGCACCAGTTCAGGGTGTAGCGGTAGCCGGTCTCCGCCAGCAGGTCGGGCGTGGAGGCGCTTTCCGAGATCCAGGGCGACAGCCAGCCGGTGGGCCGCTGGCCGCTCTCGCGGGTAATGCGTTCGGCGCAGGATGCGAGCAGGGCGCGCTCGTGCGTCTCGGTCCAGGTGCCCTGGCGTTCGGCGTTGGTGTGGCCGTGGCCGACCAGTTCGTCGCCTCGCGCCGCGCAGGCCGCGACCAGTTCCGGGCAATGGTCGTAGAGCGCGGTGTTGAGGATGGCGGCGGCCGGCAGCCGCAGCTGGTCGAACAGTTCCAGGCAGCGCCAGGCGCCCACGCGGTTGCCGTATTCGCGCCAGCTGTAGTTGAGGACGTCGGGGTGCGGCGAGGCCGGCCCCAGGCAGGCGCCGAGGCCGGCGCCGAAGGCGAAGTGCTCCAGGTTGAAGCCGAGGTAGACGGCCAGTCGCGCGCCATTGGGCCAGCGCCAGCCGGGCCTGCGCGTGATGGGCTGGTAGGGAAAGCGCTCGTGGCCGGGCAGCGGGCCGGTCCACTGGGGCGCCTCGCTCACACCGGCGCTCCGTCGGCGTCGGCCAGGCCGGCGCGCACCAGCAGCCATTCGGCGCTGTCGTTCCAGACGTCCATCTGCACGATCCGGCCGTTCTTCACCACGTAGCGGTCGACGTAGCGGTTGCCTTCGAACGCCGTGCCGTCCGGCCAGGCGCCGTACAGCGTGCCCAGGCTGTAGACGATGGCTTCGTCTTCGCTGGCGCCGGCCACCACTTCGGTGCGCTCGATCTTCTTCTTGACCCAGGCATAGCGCTTGGCGTTGAAGGCCGTGGCGTCCGCCGGGTGGCCCATGGGCCGGTTGCCGGTGAAGCGGATGCGGATGTCCGGCGCCACGAAGGCCGCCGCGCCCTGCGGATCCGGCAGCATGTGGAGGCGGAGGTATTCATTGACGAGGTCGGCAGGGGTCATGGGAGGGGAGTTTGCAAGAGATGTGCCGAGGGCGGAGCGGCCCTGTTTGGCAAGCGTGGCGAGCTCACGGCCGCGTGAAGCGCGTGCCTGCGGGACGTCCTTCGACATGCAACTGCGCCACCACCTCCGCCGTCTGCGCCAGCAGCTTGCCCTTGCGCCACACCTTCAGGCGATTCGCCCGCAGCCGGATCGCCTCGACCACGTCGCGGGCCTGCAGCAGCACGAAGCTCGCATCGCAGCCCGGCGCGAGGCCGTAGCCCTGCAGGTGCATCACCTTCGCTGCATTCACCGTCACCGCGGCGAAGCAGGCGTGGATGCCCTTCTGGCTGGTCATCTGCGCCACGTGCAGGCCCATGTGCGCCACCTCCAGCATGTCGGCGCTGCCCATGCCGTACCAGGGATCCATCACGCAGTCGTGCCCGAAGGCGACGTTGACGCCGGCGGCCAGCAGCTCCGGCACGCGCGTCATGCCGCGCCGCTTGGGGTAGCTGTCGTGCCGACCCTGCAAGGTGATGTTGATCAGCGGGTTGGCGATGACGCTGACGCCGCTCTCGGCGATCAACGGAATCAGCTTGCTGACGTAGTAGTTGTCCATGCTGTGCATGGAGGTGCAGTGGCTGCCGTTCACGCGGCCCTGCAGGCCCAGGCGCTGCGCCTCGAAGGCCAGGGTCTCGATGTGGCGCGATTGCGGGTCGTCCGTCTCGTCGCAATGCATGTCGACCAGCTTGCCGCGCTCCGCGGCGATCTCGCACAGGAGCTTCACGCTGTCCGCGCCCTGCGCCATGGTGCGCTCGAAGTGCGGGATGCCGCCGACGACGTCCACGCCCAGGTCCAGCGCGCGCAGCAGGCTCTGCACGCCGCCCTTGGTGCGCAGCACGCCGTCCTGCGGGAAGGCCACCAGCTGCAGGTCGAGGTAGGGCGCGACGCGCTTCTTCACCTCCAGCATCGCTTCCACCGGCAGCAGGCTCGGGTCGCTGGTGTCCACGTGGCTGCGGATCGCCAGCAGGCCGCGCGCGACCGCCCAGTCGCAGTAGGCCAGTGCGCGCGCGACCAGGTCCTCCGCTTTCAGCAGCGGCTTCAGCTCGCCCCACAGCGCGATGCCTTCCAGCAAGGTGCCGCTCTCGTTGACCCGCGGCAGGCCGTAGCTGAGCGTCGCGTCCATGTGGAAGTGCGGGTCGCAGAAGGGCGGTGCCAGCAGCTGGCCGCCGGCATCGATGGTCTCCAGCGCGGGAGCATGCAGGCCAGGCGCGAGCTCCGCGATCTTGCCGCCTTGCACTGCGACGGACATGCCCGTGCGGCCATCGGGCAGGCTGGCGTTGGTGAGGAGCAGGTCGAGCATGTCCGATTTATAGCCTTTCCATGACCTCCAAGGTCATCGCCACGCGGCGAGCGGCCGCGAACAATGGCTCCATCGTCAACGAAAGGAGCCCATGATGAACCTTCCCGCCATCGAACGCCTGGTCGACAGCCACCTGGCCGCCTATTGCGACGCCGACGCCGCCCGCCGCGCCAGCGCCATCCGCGCCGCCTGGAACGCCGACGGCAGCCTGGTCGACCCGCCGCTGGCCGCCCGCGGCCACCAGGGCATCTCGGACCAGGCCGCGACCTTGCTGTCGCAGTTTCCGCAGCACCGCTTCGAGCGCAGCACCGCGGTGGATGCGCACCACGACTTCCTGCGCTATGGCTGGCGGCTGGTGAACGCCGATGGCGCGGCGGTGCTGGAGGGCGTCGACGTCGCGGAGCTGGACGTCGATGGCAAGCTCCTGCGTGTCGTCGGCTTCTTCGGCGCGCAGCCGGCGGCCGTCTAGCGCTCGCCCTTGCGATACGGCTTCATCAAGGCCTGCGGATAGGCCGCCCGCCGCGCAACGAGCACCAGCGCCAGGATCGACAAGGCATACGGCAGCATCAGGTACACCTGGTACGGGAGCACCGCCGCGCCGGACTGCTGCAGCCGCAGTTGCAATGCGTCGAAGAAGGCGAACAGCAGCGCCCCGGCCAAGGCCTTGCCGGGGCGCCAGCTGGCGAACACCACCAGCGCCACGCAGATCCAGCCACGCCCGTTGACCATGTTGAAGAAGAAGGCGTCGAAGGCCGACAAGGTCAGGAAGGCGCCGGCCACGCCCATCAAGGCCGAGCCCGCGATCACCGCGCCGCTGCGCGCCGCCAGCACCGACACGCCCTGGCTCTCCGCGGCCTGCGGGTTCTCGCCCACCATGCGCAGGGCCAGGCCGGCGGGCGTGCGATAGAGCAGCCACGCGACCACCGGCACGAGCAGCAGGGCCAGCAAGGTCAGCGGCGTCTGCGCCGACAGGATGGGGATGCCGAGTCCCTCCATCGGCGCGAAGGGCTTCACCGTCGGCGGCGTGTTCACCTTGGGAAAGCTCACGCGATACGCGTAGGAGCTGAGCGAGGTCGCCAGCAGCGTGATGCCGATCCCCGACACGTGCTGTGACAGCGCCAGCCCCACGGTCAGGAATGCGTGCAAGGCGCCGAACACCGCGCCGGTGCCGGCCGCCACCGCCACGCCGGCCCACAAGGGCCAGCCCGCGTACACCGCCAGCCAGCCGGTGAAGGCGCCCGCGACCATGATGCCTTCGATGCCCAGGTTCAGCACGCCGGCGCGCTCGCACAGCAGCACGCCCAAGGTGCCGAAGATCAGGGGCGTGGCGATGCGCAGCACCGCGATCCACAGCGCCTGGTTGGCCAGCAGCTCCAGCAGGGCCTGCATCAGCGCCACCGCAAGCGATATTGCGCGAGCAGCGTCGCCACCAGCACCGCGATCAGCGAGGCCGAGACGATGACGTCGGCGATATAGGTCGGCACGCCGATCACGCGGCTCATGCTGTCCGCGCCCACCAGCACGCCGGCCACGAACACCGCGGCCGCCAGCAGCGCCAGTGGATGCAGGCCCGCCAGCATCGCGATGACGATGCCGCTGTAGCCGTAGCCGGGCGACATGTCGAGCGTCACATAGCCGGTGCGCCCGGCCACCTCGATGGCGCCCGCCAGCCCGGCGAGTCCGCCGGAGACGATGGCGACGCCGGCCAGGGTGCGCAGCGGCGGCACGCCAGCGAAGGCGGCGGCGCGCGGGTTCGCCCCGAGCGCGCGCAGGTCGAAGCCGAACACGGTGTACTTGAACACGGCCCACAGCAGCACGGCCAGCCCGCAAGCGAGCAGCAGCCCGCTGTGCACCCGCGTGCCTTGCACCAGCTTCGATAGCTCCAGCCCTTGCTGCAGCGCGACGCTTTGCGGCCAGCCCATGGCGCCGGGATCCTTCATCGGTCCATCCAGCAGCGCGGACACGGCCAGCAGCACGATGAAATTGAGCAGCAGGGTCGTGACCACCTCGTCGACGCCGAGCCGTGCCTTCAGCAGCGCGGGCCCGAGCAGGAGCAGGGCGCCGGCCAGCGCCGCGGCGAGGAACATCAAGGGAAGAAGCAGGGCGGATGGCAGGTCGAAGCCGGTACCGCCATGCAGCCCGCCCACGGCGACTGCGGCGAGCGCGCCGGCATAGAGCTGGCCTTCGGCGCCGATGTTGAACAGGCGGGCCCTGAAGGCAACGGCTGCGGCCAGGCCGGTAAGGATCAGGGGCGTGGCGCGCGTCAGCGTTTCGGTCCAGGCGAAGAGCGAGCCGAAGCCGCCTTTCACGAGCGCCGCCCACGTCGGCGCGACGGGTGCGCCGGCCCAGAGGACGAGGAGGGAGCTGACGAGGAGGGTGAAGGCGATGGCGCCGATGGGAGCAAGGGTGAGTGCAAGGGGGGAGATGGCCGGACGCTTTTCGAGGCGCATCATCTGGCTCCTGCCATGGCGAGGCCGATCTGTTCGCGGGTCCAGCCGCTGGCCGGCAGGGCCGGCGTGAGATTGCCTGCGTGCATCACTGCGATGCGGTCGCCCAGCGCCAGCACCTCGTCGAGGTCGTCGGAGATCAGCAGCACGGCGGCGCCGGCGTCGCGCGCGGCCAGCAATTGCTGCTGCACGTAGGCGACGGCGCCGACGTCGAGACCCCAGGTCGGCTGGTGCGCGACGATCAGCCGCGGCGCGCCGCCTTCGGGCGACAGCAGCGCGCGGCCGAGGATCAGCTTCTGCATGTTGCCGCCTGAGAGGGCGCGCGCGGGCACGTCCAGCCCGCCGCCGCGCACATCGAAGGCGCGTTCGATCGCCAGGGCATGGGCCCGCGCAGCTGCGCGCCGCACCAGCGGTCCGCGGCGGAACGCGCGGCTGCGCAGGCGCTCCGCCACCGCGTTCTCCCACACCGGCAAGTCGCCGACGACGCCGGTGCCATGGCGGTCTTCCGGGATGCGCGCCACGCCCTTGCGCACCAGCCACGCCGGGTCGGCTGCCAGCGGCGAACCGCCCAAGGTGACGCTTCCCGACACGGCCGGACGCATGCCACAAAGCAGTTCGGCCAACGCGAGCTGCCCATTGCCGGAGACACCCGCGATCGCCGTGATCTCGCCCGCGCGCAGTTGCAGCGACGCATCCACCAGGCGCTCGCGTCCCGCGCCGGTACCCACGTTCTCCAGCCCACACACCACCGGCCGCGCAGCCACCGTGGAAGGCCGCGCCTGTGGCAATGCCACGTCCTGGCCCACCATCCAGCGCGCCAGTTCGGCCGGCTGCGTGTCCGTCGTCTTCGCCTCGGCCACCACGCGCCCGGCGCGCAGCACCACGACACGCAGCGCCACCCGCATCACTTCGGCCAGCTTGTGCGTGATGAAGATGATGGACAGGCCTTGCGCCACCATGTCGGCCAGGGTGCGGAACAGTGCCTCGCTTTCCTGTGGCGTCAGCACCGCCGTCGGCTCGTCCAGGATCAGGATGCGCGCACCGCGATACAGGGCCTTGAGGATCTCGACGCGCTGGCGTTCGCCCACCGACAGGGCGCCCACCATCGCATCCGGCGCCACCGCCAGCCCGAAACGTTGCGCCACGGCGAGCAGCTTCGCACGCGCCTCGGCGCGTCGTGTGAAAGGACGCCAGAAGGGTTCGGTGCCCAGCACCACGTTCTCGAGCACCGTCAGGTTGTCGGCCAGCGTGAAATGCTGGTGCGCCATGCCGATGCCCGCGGCCAGCGCGGCGCGCGGCTGCCCCAGCGGCAGCTCGCGGCCGAACACCTCGATGCGTCCTGCGTCGGGCGTGTAGTGCCCGAACAGGATGGAGACCAGGGTGGATTTGCCGGCGCCGTTCTCGCCCAGCAGGCCCAGCACCTCGCCGGCGGCCAGCTGCAGCGAGATGCCGTCGTTGGCCAGCACCGGGCCGAAGCGCTTCGCGATGCGCTCCATCCGCAGCACCGGGGCTGCGGCTACTTCCATGCGGCGAGGAAGGCCAGCAGCACGTTGGCCGAGTTGTCCGCGGCGATCTTGAAAAAGGTGCCGATCTCGTTCTCGCCTTCGCCGCCACCGGCCAGGTCCGACAGCGAACGGAAGGCGATGAAGGGCACGCCGTTGGCATAGGCCACCTGCGCCATCGCCGCCGTCTCCATGTCCAGCACGTTGGCCTCGAACGTCTTGAAGGCGTATTCGCGCAACGAAGCGTTGTCGACGAAGGCCTGGCCCGACACGCCGTTGCCGCCCACCACCAGCTGCGGCTGGTGCCCCAGGCATTTCTGCTCCGTGTCGCAGCGGCCCAGCGGCACGTCCTTCATCCGGCCGGCGATGGCCAGCAGGCCCGGATCGGCGTCGAACCAGAACTTGTGCTCGGCCTCGCTGCGCCCGGTGGAGCGCACCTCCACCTTCTGCGGGAAGAACATGCCGAAGTTGGGAACGGTCGCATCCTTCGCCCAGCCCGGCACCAGGTAGCGGCCCGGCGCGACTTCGCGCGCCGCGATCACTTCCAGGTACTGGCCCCAGCGCTGCGCCGCCGTGACGTCGCCGATGTGCAGGCCCGGGTTGACGCCGCCCGCGATGCCGCTGACCACGATGTGCGTCACCTTGAAGCGGTCCAGCGCGAGCTGGGTGGTCATCGCGGCATTGGTCATGCTGATGCCGCTCAGGAACAGCACCACCGGCTTGCCCTGCAAGGTGCCGGTGGTGAACTCCACGCCGTTGGCGCTGAACTTCTGCGGCTGCTGCACCTTCGACAGCAGCAGCGACAGCTCGGGCTGGAAGGCGGAGATCACCGCGATGCGCGGGGTCTCGTCCAGGGCGGGCGCCGCGGAAGCGAGGAGGGTTGCCAGGGCGAGCCCGCCCGCGAGCAGGCAGCGGAGCAGCTTGCGCATCGCCTTACTTCGCCGAGGACTTGGGCTGGCTGTCGTTCACCGGCACGGTGAACTTGCCGTCGCGGATGGCCTGTTCCCTGGCCTTGACCTTGGCGACGACCTCCGGCGGCACCTTCTTCTCGAAGCTGCCCAGCGGAGCCAGTTCGCTGCCCTTGTGCTTCATCATCGAGTACTGGCCATAGTCTTCGGCGGTGAACTTGCCGTCCTTCACCTTCTTCAGCGCCAGGTCGATGGTCGGCTCCATGTTCCACAGGGCCGAGGCGACGACGGTGTCGGGGTACTTGTCCTGCGTGTTGATCACGTTGCCGACGGCGAGCTTGCTGCGCTCCTTGGCGGCGTCCGACACGCCGAAGCGCTCGGCATACAGCAGGTCCGCGCCCTGGTCGATCATGGCGAAGGCCGCTTCCTTGGCCTTGGGCGGATCGAACCAGCTGTTGATGAAGGTGACGGTGAATTCCACCTTGGGGTTGGTTTCCTTCGCGCCGGCCATGAACGCGTGCATCAGGCGGTTGACCTCGGGAATGGGGAAGCCGCCGACCATGCCGATCCGGTTCGACTTGGTCATGCCGCCGGCGATCATGCCCGTGAGGTAGGCCGGCTCCTGGATGTAGTTGTCGAACACGCTGAAGTTGGGCGCCTGCGGCTTGCCCGAGCTGCCCATGAGGAAGGCGGTCTTGGGGAAGTCCTTGGCCACCTTGCGCGCCGCGGCTTCGACGGCGAAGGACTCGCCGACGATCAGCTGGTTGCCGGCGGTGGCGTACTCGCGCAGCACCCGCTCGTAGTCGGCGTTGGCCACGTTCTCGCTGGCCTTGTACTCGATCTCGCCGCGCGCCTCCGCCGCCTTCAGCGCCTTGTGGATGCGGCTCACCCACTGCTGCTCGAAGGGGACGGTGTAGACGGCGGCGACCTTGGTCTTCGCCTGGGCGTGGCTGAAGCCCGGTGCGGCAGCGGCCAGGGCGGCCGCGGCCAGCGCCATCAGGTGACGGCGGGTGCAATGCATGGCTCTTCTCCTTGCGTGATCGGTCGGCAAACCGGTGCAAGCGTCGTGCCAGGCGGCGGAAACGTCAAGCGGGAAGGCGAGGGGAGCCGCTGCCCGCAACCCCGCCTACTTGGTCCCGAACATCCGGTCGCCCGCGTCGCCCAGGCCTGGCAGGATGTAGCCGTGGTCGTTGAGTTCGCGGTCGATGGCGGCGGTGTAGATCGGCACGTCGGGGTGGGCCTTCTGCAGGTTCGCCACGCCCTCGGGGCAGGTGAGCAGGCAGACGAACTTGATCGACTTGGGGCCCAGCTCCTTCAGCCGCTCCACGGCGGCGATGGCGCTGTTGCCGGTGGCGAGCATGGGGTCGACGACGATGATGTCGCGCTCCTCCATGTTCTGCGGCATCTTGAAGTAGTACTCCACCGCCGTCAGCGTCTTGGGGTCGCGGTACAGGCCGATGTGGCCCACGCGCGCGCCGGGCACCACGCTCAGCATGCCGTCCAGGATGCCGGTGCCGGCGCGCAGGATGGAGACGAACACCAGCTTCTTGCCATCGATCACCTTGACGCGCGTCTTCTCCAGCGGCGTCTCCATGTCGATTTCCTGCATCGGCACGTCGCGCGTCACCTCGTAGGCCATCAGCATCGACAGCTCGTTCAGCAGGCGCCGGAAGCTGTTGGTGCTGGCCTCCTTGTTGCGCATCAGCGAGAGCTTGTGCTGCACCAGGGGATGGTCGATGACGTGGACGTTGGAGCTGTGCATGATCGTTGTTCTCAGGTTCGTGTTCTAGAAGACGGTGCCATCGCTGGCCACCTGCAGCGGCGGCAGGCCGCCGCGCCGCTGCTGCGCCAGCGCCCGGCCGGCGGCCCAGCTGCCGCCTTCCAGCACGCAGGCCAGCGGGAAGCGCTGTTCGTCGAGGTGCAATTGCTTGCGCGCCGCGCGCGCGACCTCGTCCATCAGCGCCACGGTCAGGGCCCGCCATTCGACGATGATCTCGTCGCCGGGCTGCCACAGCTCGCCGGCGGCCGCTTCGTCGCGCAGGCGCAGCAAGCCGGAGTCGAGCACCAGCCCGCCGTTGCGGTATTCGGGCAGGGCCGTCAGCGCCTCGACGCCGCGCACCTGCACGCCGGCCCAGGCAAAGGGCTCCAGCAGCGAATAGGTGAGCCACTGCGACAGCTTGTGGAAGGGCACCCAGCCGTCGCTGAGGCCGTCGCCGCGCACGGCCGCATGCCGCCAGCAATCGCCCAGCGGGATGTTGCCGATGGAGTTGCCCGAAGGCCAGATGCCGGAGCAGCTGGCAAGGACCTGCGACAGGATGTCGTGCGCCGCGACGTCCGCCGTCGGCGGCACGGCCGGGCCCAGCGGCGAGATGATGACGTCGAAGATGCCGGCAGGCCGCACTTCCTCGTCGCCGAAGATCTCCGGCTGGTCGGCCATCGCCTCGCCCAGGCGGCGCAGCAGCACGGCACGGCTTTCCAGGCCCACCAGCGGGTTGGCCTCGCTGACCTGGAAGGCGCTGGCGAGGTGGTCGGTAACCAGCCCGCGCAGGCCGTCGGCATCGGCTTGCAGCGGCCGGGCCTTGTTGCTGGAGAACAGGCCGCTGGTGAAGGCATGGAAGCTGGCGACGCCCAGGCCTTCGGAGCGGGTGAAGGTCTGGCCCGTGGCCGGCTCGACGTATTTCCAGTCGGGGCCAGCGCCGCCATCGAGCAGCACGCTGACGAAGGCGAGGTCGATCAGCGCGTGGGCGCGCTCCACCGGAGGCAAGGGCGCCAGCAGGCGATCGAGCTGCGCCTTGCGGTCGACGCCGCCCGCTTCGAAGTGGCGCCAGCGGCTGTGGAAGGGCACGTGCAGCTTGGGATAGCGTTGCCGCGTGCTGTCCGCAACCTCGCGTGCCGCGGTGTCCAGGAAGCCTTCGTCCAGGACGAACCACTTGCTCTCGCCGGCGCGCACGCGCTGCAGCAGCTGCTTGCAGCGGTCGCGGATGACGGGCGTGGTGCGTAGTTGCTCGGCCGCCTGCTGCGCCGCATCCGATTCCCAGGGAGCGGTCATAGCGCGCGTCCCTTGGTGTTCTTCAGGGCTTCGGCGTCGGGCACCGTGCCGGGGGTGAAATAGCCGGCCGCCTTCTTGGCGTCCATCTCCACGCGGGCATCGGCGGGGATCAGCGAGTCGGGGATGTCGATGCGCTCGCCGACCTCGATGCCGCTGCCGGTGATGGCGTCGTACTTCATGTTGCTCATGGAGACCAGCCGGTGGATCTTCTTGACGCCCAGCCAGTGCAGCACGTCGGGCATGAGCTCCTGGAAGCGCATGTCCTGCACGCCCGCCACGCATTCGGTGCGGGCGAAGTACTTGTCGGCGGTGTCGCCGCCCACCTGGCGCTTGCGCGCGTTGTAGACGAGGAACTTGGTCACCTCGCCGAGCGCGCGGCCCTCCTTGCGCGAATACGCAACCAGGCCGACGCCGCCGCGTTGCGCGCCCTGGATGCACTCCTCGATGGCGTGCGTCAGGTAGGGGCGGCAGGTGCAGATGTCGGAGCCGAACACGTCCGAGCCGTTGCACTCGTCGTGCACCCGCGCGGTGAGCTCCACCTCGGGGTTGGCCAGGTCTTGCGGGTTGCCGAAGATGTAGACGGTCTGGCCGCCGATCGGGGGCAGGAAGACTTCGAGGTCGCTGCGCGTGACGAGCTCGGGGTACATGCCGCCGGTTTCCTCGAACAGCACGCGGCGCAGGTCCGCCTCCGTGCAGCCGAAGCGCCGGGCCACGCCGGGCAGGTACCACACGGGCTCGATGGCGGCCTTGGTCACCATGGCGGCGCCGCCTTCGGTGAGGAACTTGCCGTCGGCCTTGAGCCGGCCCTTCTGCAGGGCTTCGATCACCTCGGGCAGGATCACGTGCGCCTTGGTGACGGCGATGGTCGGGCGGATGTCGTAGCCGGCCTTGATGTCGCCGGCGAAAACTTCAGCCACCGTCGCGCCCCAGGGGTCGAGGCTGACGATCTTGCCGGGGTCGGCCCACTGCGGGTAGGGGCCGATGGCGTCGGTGGGAGAGGTGTTGGTGAGGTCGGCCTTGTGGTCGCGGGCCAGGGCACCGGCTGCCACTGCCAACGCCCGGTAGACGCTGTACGAGCCGCTGTGGGTGCCGATGACGTTGCGATGGCTGCGCTTCGTCGTGGTGCCGACCACCGGCCCCCTTTCTGCGGGCGTCGCCGCCCCCCAGTGGATGGGAAGCGCTCCGTGGCTGCCCGAGTGGGACGTCAGGCGGATGTGGCGCGGTGCCGAGACTTCGGATGGCATGGCGGGGCCCTCAAAATGGACACTCTAGCAAAGCTCGGGCCTGATGCGTCAACCTCACTCCCCGAACTCGCCTTCGATCGGCCCTCCGATGCCCCAATGTTGCTGCAATACCCCGTCGCGCACGTACCTGTGCAGGCTGGAATAGGGCCAGTCCGAAGCCTGCAGCACCCAGCCGTGCTTCACGGGGTTGAAGTGGATGTAGTCCACGTGCCGCGCGAAGTCGTCTTCGTCACGGATCGCATGTTCCCAGCAGCGTGCTTGCCAGAGCGATCGGTCGCCGCGCTGGCGCCGGGGCGCGGGTTCCACCCCGGACGCACTCAGCCGGTGCGTGAAAGCCTGCTTGATCAACATCCACCGCATGCCGAAGTCCGCGTCGCCTTCCGGCAGCGTCCAGATGGTGTGCAGGTGTTCCGGCAGGACGACCATCGCGTCGATGGCGAACGGATGGCGTTGCTTCACCTGGGCAAATGCCGTGCGCAGGTCGACGACGTAGTCGACCAGGGTGCGCATGCCGCGGTCCCTCAGGGTCACCGTGAAGAAGGAGGTGGCCCCGGTGGTATTGGCACGGATGTAGCGGCGCATGGGCATGAAACGCCGGGCGGGTGCGCGCCCGCCGACACCCGTTTGGACGAGCGCTCCCTAGCGCTTCTTGCCGCCGAGAATGCTCCCCAGGATTCCGCGCGCAATCTCGCGCCCCACCGAACTCCCCATCGTCCGGATCGCCGACTTCGCGAAGCCCTCGACCAGGCCCTCGTGCCGGCCGCCGCGCGGACCGGTCGAACCGAACAGGACGTCCGACAGCCCGCCCATCACGCCGCCAGCCGCGCCACCCGCGGAAGCCGAGGGCGCCGCCGCGGCCCGCCCCTTGAGCTTCTCGTAGGCAGACTCGCGATCCACCGCCTGCTCGTACACGCCGGCCACGATGGAATTCGCGATCAAGGCCTTGCGTTGCTCCGAGGTGATCAGCCCGATCTGGCTGCCCGGCGGGATGACATACAGCCGCTCCGTCACGCTCGGCCGGCCCTTCTCGTCGAGGAAGCTCACCAGCGCCTCGCCCACGGCCAGCTCCGTGATGGCGGCCGCAATGTCCAGCCCCGGCTTCGGCCGCATGGTCTCGGCCGTCGCCTTGACGGCTTTCTGGTCGCGTGGCGTGAAGGCGCGCAGCGCATGCTGCACGCGGTTGCCAAGCTGCGCCAGCACGCTGTCGGGGATGTCCAGCGGGTTCTGGGTGACGAAATAGACGCCCACGCCCTTGGACCGCACCAGCCGCACCACCAGTTCGATGCGCTCCAGCAGCACCTTGGGCGCGTCGTCGAACAGCAGGTGCGCCTCGTCGAAGAAGAACACCAGCTTGGGCTGGTCGACGTCGCCCACCTCGGGCAATTGCTCGAACAGCTCCGACAGCATCCACAGCAGGACGGTCGCATAGAGCCGCGGCGAATTCAGCAGCTTGTCGGCAGCCAGGATGTTCACCACGCCGTGGCCGGCGGCATCCGTCTGCAGGAAGTCGGCGATGTTCAGCATCGGCTCGCCGAAGAACCGGTCGCCGCCTTGCGCTTCCACTTGGAGCAGGCCGCGCTGGATGGCGCCCACGCTGGCGGCGCTGATGTTGCCGTACTCGGTGGTGTCCTTCGCGTTGTCGCCCACATGCTGCAGCATGGCCCGCAGGTCCTTCAGGTCCAGCAGCAGCAGGCCGTTGGCGTCGGCGATCTTGAAGACGATCTGCAGCACGCCGGCCTGGGTGTCGTTCAGGTTCAGCATGCGGGCCAGCAGCAGCGGGCCCATGTCCGAGACCGTGGCGCGCACCGGATGGCCTTGCTCGCCGAAGACGTCCCACAGGGTCGTCGGGCAGGCGAAGGGCTGCGGCTCAGGCAGGCCGCGTTCCTGGATCGAGGCGGCCAGCTTGCCTTCGATGCGCCCCGGTTGGCTGATGCCGGTGAGGTCGCCCTTGATGTCGGCCAGGAACACCGGCACGCCGGCCTGGCTCAGGCTTTCGGCGAGTTTCTGCAGGGTCACGGTCTTGCCGGTTCCGGTCGCGCCGGTCACCAGGCCGTGGCGGTTGGCCAGGCCGGGCAGCAGGAAGGCCTGGTTCTTTCCGGCCTGGGCGATCAACAGCGGTTCGGACATGGAGGCAAAAAGTAGAATCGGGGTTATCCGAAGAGTAACGCACAGCGAACAAGGAATATTCCGTGGCCGGACACAGCAAATGGGCGAACATCCAGCACCGCAAGGGGCGCCAGGACGAGAAGCGCGGCAAGGTGTGGACGCGGGTCATCCGTGAAATCATGGTCGCGGCCCGCCAGGGCGGCGGCGACCTGACGGCCAACCCCCGGCTGCGGCTGGCGGTGGACAAGGCCAAGGCGGCCAACATGCCGGCCGACACCATCAAGCGCAACATCGACAAGGCCACCGGCAACCTCGAAGGCGTCAGCTACGAGGAAATCCGCTACGAGGGCTACGGCATCGCGGGCGCGGCCATCATCGTCGACACCATGACTGACAACAAGGTCCGCACGGTGGCCGAGGTGCGCCACGTCTTCAGCAAGTACGGCGGCAACATGGGCACCGAAGGCTCGGTGGCCTTCCAGTTCCGCCACGTCGGCCAGCTGATCCTGGCCCCCGGCACCAGCGAGGACAAGGTGATGGACGTGGCGCTGGAAGCTGGTGCCGAGGACGTCATCACCGACGACGAGGGCGCCATCGAGGTCATCACCGCCCCCGGCGACTTCGAGAAGGTCAAGGACGCGCTGGAGGCCGCCGGCCTGAAGGCCGAGCTGGCCGAGGTCACGATGCGGCCGGAAAACACGATAGCCCTGGCCGGCGACGACGCCGCCCGCATGCAGAAGATCATCGACATGCTGGAAGACCTGGACGACGTGCAGGCCGTGTACCACAACGCCGAGATCTCTGAATGAAAGTCCTCGTGATCGGCGGCGGCGGGCGCGAACACGCGCTCGCCTGGAAGCTCGCGGCTTCGCCCAAGGTGCAGGCGGTCTACGTCGCGCCCGGCAACGGCGGCACCGCGCTCGACCCGCGGCTGGAAAACGTGCCCATCGCCGACCTGCGCCAGCTGCGCGACTGGGCGCTGGAGCAGAAGATCGCGCTGACGGTGGTCGGCCCCGAGGCCCCGCTGGCCGCCGGCGTGGTGGACGATTTCCGGGCCCACGGCCTGCGCATCTTCGGCCCCACCCAGGCCGCCGCGCAGCTGGAAAGCTCCAAGGCCTTCGCCAAGGCCTTCATGAAGCGGCACAACATCCCGACCGCGGAGTACGAGACCTTCACCGACGCCGCGGCCGCCCACGCCTACGTGGACAGCAAGGGCGCGCCCATCGTCATCAAGGCCGACGGCCTGGCGGCCGGCAAGGGCGTGGTGGTGGCGACGACGCTGGTCGAGGCGCACGAAGCCATCGACTTCATGCTCCTGGACAACAAGCTGGGCGTCTCCCACAACGCCGGCGGCGCCCGCGTGGTGATCGAGGAATGCCTGGTGGGCGAGGAAGCCAGCTTCATCGTCCTGTGCGACGGCAAGAACGTGACGGCGCTGGCGACCAGCCAGGACCACAAGCGCCTGCAGGACGGCGACCAGGGCCCCAACACGGGCGGCATGGGCGCTTATTCGCCGGCGCCGGTGGTCACGCCCGAGATCCATGCGCGCGCCATGCGCGAGATCATCCTGCCCACCATCCGTGGCATGGAAAAGGACGGCATCCCGTTCACCGGCTTCCTCTACGCCGGCCTGATGATCGACAAGGACGGCCACCCGAAGACGCTGGAATTCAACTGCCGCATGGGCGACCCGGAAACCCAGCCCATCATGATGCGGCTGAAGTCGGACCTGTACGACGTGATGATCGCGGCCACCTCGGGCGGCCTGGACAACGTCGACCTCGAATGGGACCGCCGCACCGCGCTGGGCGTGGTGATGGCCGCCGCCGGCTACCCGATGGACCCGCAGAAGGGCGCCGTGATCACCGGCCTGCCCAAGGAGACGCCGGAAGCGATGGTGTTCCATGCCGGCACGTCGCCGCAAGGCAACCAGACCGTGGTTTCGGGCGGCCGCGTGCTGTGCGTCACCGCGCTGGCGGACACCGTCAAGGCGGCGCAGCTGCACGCCTACGAGGTGCTGCGCAACATCCATTTCGATGGCGCGCAGTTCCGGCGCGACATCGGCCACCGCGCCGTGAAAGGCTGAAGTGCAGTCACGCGTGCCGGAAGTCCGCTCCTACCTGCTCGGATTGCAGGAGTGCATCACCCGCGAGTTCGGCGCCATCGACGGCCAGCCCTTCGTCCCCGATGCGTGGAAGAAGGACCCGGGCGAGCCGCTGCAGGGCGATGGCATCTCCATGATCCTGGAAGGCGGCGCCGTGTTCGAGCGCGCCGGCTGCGGCTTCTCGCATGTCACCGGGCCCAGGCTGCCGCCTTCGGCCACGCAGCACCGGCCCGAGCTGGTGGGTGCATCGTTCGAGGCCATGGGCGTGTCGCTGGTGTTCCACCCGCGCAACCCGTATGCGCCCACGGTGCACATGAACGTGCGCATGCTGGCCGCCTTGCCCGAGGATGCCGAGCCGGTCTACTGGTTCGGCGGCGGCATGGACCTCACGCCCTATTACGGCTACGAAGAGGACGCGGTCCACTTCCACGCGACCTGCCGCGACAGCCTGGCGTCCTTCGGCGCCGACAAGTACCCGCGCTTCAAGGCCTGGTGCGACGAATATTTCTTCCTGAAGCACCGCAACGAGCAGCGCGGCGTCGGCGGCATCTTCTTCGACGACCACTTCGAAGGCGGCTTCGAGCAGAGCTTCGCCATGCTGCGCTCGGTGGGCGATGCCTTCGTGCCGGCCTACCGCCCCATCCTGGAGCGCCGCAAGGACCAGGCTTCCGGCGAGCGCCAGCGTGACTGGCAGCTGTACCGCCGTGGGCGCTACGTCGAATTCAACCTGGTATGGGACCGCGGCACGCACTTCGGCCTGCAATCGGGCGGCCGCACCGAGTCCATCCTGATGTCCATGCCGCCGCTGGCTGCCTGGGCCTACCGCCACGCGCCCGAGCCGGGCTCCCCGGAGGCCGCGCTGCTGGAGCGCTTCGTCGTGCGCAAGGACTGGGTTTGAAGATCGCCATGTTCGGCGGCGCCTTCGACCCGCCGCACCGGGCCCACGTGGCCCTGGCCGAAGCGGCCCTGGGCCAGTTGGGCCTGGACCGCCTCTACGTTTTTCCCACGGGCGACGCCTGGCACAAGCAGCGCACGCTGTCGCCGGCCGAAGACCGCCTGGCCATGGCGCGCGAGGCCTTTGCGGAGCTGCCACAGGTCGTCGTCGACGATCGCGAGCTGCGTCGCAGCGGCCCCACCTACAGCGTCGACACGCTGCGCGAGCTGCAGGCCGAACACCCCGGCGCGGCGCTCGTGCTGCTGATGGGCGAGGACCAGGCCAGCGGCTTCGAGCGCTGGCACGCCTGGCCCGAGATCGCCCGCCTCGCTACGCTTGCTGTCGCTGGACGCGGGGCAGGCGAGGGCCTTGCCGCCCTGCGCGCCCTGCCGGGCGTGCGGGTCGAAAGCCTGCAACTGCCGCGCATGTCCGAGAGCGCCACCGAGATCCGGACCCGGCTTGCAGCCGGGCAGGACATTTCCGCACTGGTTGACCCGCGGGTTGCCAGTTATATTGCCCGCCATCACCTCTACACCCCGACCTGATGACCCAAGAAGCCACCGCCAAGAAAGACACGCAGAAACTCCAGAGGGCCATCGTCGATGGCCTCGAGGATGTCAAGGCGCAGGATATCCAGGTCTTCAACACCGAGCACCTGTCGCCGCTGTTCGAGCGCGTGATCGTCGCCTCGGGCACCTCGAACCGCCAGACCAAGGCGCTGGCCTCCAGCGTGGTCGACGCGGTGCGCGAAGCGGGCTTCGCCAAGCCGCGCATCGAGGGCGAGGAGAACGGTGAATGGATCATCGTGGACTGCGGCCCCGCCGTCGTCCACGTCATGCAGCCCGCCATCCGCCAGTACTACCACCTGGAAGAGATCTGGGGCGAGAAGCCGATCCGCCTGCGCCTGGGCGCGCCCAAGCCGGCCGCGCCGGTCAAGCCAACGCCGGCCAAGAAGCTGCCGGCCGGCGCCAACCAGTCCCTGCGCCGCAGCACCGCAGTGAAGACGATCGAGCGCGAGGCAACAGCGGCCAAGAAGGCCGCGGCGAAGAAGGTGGCGGCCAAGAAGGCCGCGCCCGCCGCGAAAAAGTCCGCCCCGGCCAGGAAGGCCGCGGTGAAGACCGTGCCCGCCAAGAAGGCCGCGCCGGCGAAGAAGGCGGCGCCCGCCAGGAAGGCCGCCGCCAAGAAGCCCGCGCCGCGCAAGGCCTGACGCATGCGCCTGCTGGTGGTGGCCGTCGGCCAGCGCGTGCCCGATTGGGCACAGGTGGCCTGGGACGACTACGCCAAGCGCTTCCCGCCGGAGTCGCGGCTCGAGCTGAAGGCGGTCAAGACGGAGCCGCGCGGCTCCAAGACGCTGGCGACCTTGCTTGCCGCCGAACGCGAACGCATCGAGGCGGCGATTCCGAAAGGGGCACGAGTCGTCGCGCTCGATGAGCGCGGCACCTCGCTCACCACCGTCGCCCTGGCGCAGAAGCTCAAGGCCTGGCAGCTGGAGAACGACGCCGTGGCGCTGGTGATCGGTGGCCCCGACGGCCTCGATCCGGCGTTCCGCCAGGCTGCGCACGAACGCGTGCGCCTGTCGGACCTGACGCTGCCGCACGCCATGGTGCGCGTGCTGCTCGCCGAACAGCTCTATCGTGCCTGGTCCATCAACGTCGGCCACCCTTACCACCGTGAGTGATTTCATCTATCTCGCCTCCCAGAGCCCGCGCCGCAGCCAGTTGCTGGAGCAGCTGGGCGTGCGGCACGAGCTGCTGCTGGCCGGCCCCGAGGAGGACAGCGAAGCGCTGGAAGAAGTGCATGCGGGCGAGGCGCCGGCCGCCTACGTCAAGCGCGTGACGGCGCTCAAGCTCGACGCCGCCGTGGCGCGCCTGAAGCGCCGCGGGCTGCCGCCGGCGCCGGTGCTGTGCTCGGACACCACGGTGGCGCTGGGGCGCAGCATCTACGGCAAGCCGGTGGACGGGCGCGACGCGGAGCGCATGCTGCGGGAACTGGCGGGTGCCACCCACCGCGTGCTGACGGCCGTCGGCGTGCAGTCGGGGCGCAAGCGCCACGAGGCTGTGAGCGATTCGCGCGTCACCTTTGCGCCGATGACGCCGGCGCAGGTCCGCGCCTATGTGGCCAGCGGCGAGCCCATGGGCAAAGCCGGCGCCTACGCGGTGCAGGGCCGCGCCGCGGCCTATATCTCGCGCATCGCCGGGTCGTACACGGGGATCATGGGGCTGCCGCTGCACGAGACGGCGCAACTGCTGCGAGCCGCGGGCTTGCGGCTCGCCTGAGCCTCACTTCATCGAATAGCCGCGGTTGCCCATGCAATTGGCATAGGCGTTCCAGTAAGCCGTCATCGCGCTGGCGCCGCCGGCGTTCTGCGCAGCCTGGGCTTCGCGGCGCTGGCGGTTCTGCCGTGCGCCGCCGACCACGGCGCCCGCGGCCGCGGCCTTGCCGGTGTCGCCATCGGCAATGGCGCCGACCGTGGCGCCGGCGACGGCGCCGCGCGCCACGCCACCGCTGCGCGGCGGGGGCGGCGCGTTGGCGGCCTGCTGCGCCTGCGCCGGGTTCACGCCGGTGTTCTGCTGGGCCCAGGCCTGGCAGTCATGGTCGTCCTTGGACTGCTGGCTGGCCGACTGGCCCTTGGACGGATAGGCGCTGGGCTTCTGCGCAAGGGCGGGACCGGCGAGGGCGACCGCCAGGACGAGGATGCTGGAAATGCGCATGGTGTTCTCCTTGCGCATACAGCCTAGGGCGCCGGCGCGGCTCGTCCATGGGACCTTGGTCGCATCGGGGACGGCCCGTGCGACCAAGGTCCCATGGACGCAAACCCAGCGCCGGCCGATGCTCGCCCCGCCTCATTTCGCAGGAGCATTCCATCATGTCATTCCGTCGCACCCCGGTCATCGTGGCCATCGGTTTCGCCGCCGCCTGCCTGCCCGCGCTGGCGCAGCAGCCGGCCGCCACCATGGACGTCGGCGCCGCCACTGCGCCCGGCAAGGCGGTGGCCGCCCAGACCATCAAGACCAGCGCGAAGATCGTCTCGCTCGACCCCGCCACCCGGACCATCACGCTGAAGCGGCAGGACGGCAAGGTGAGCACGGTCGTCGCCAGCGACGAACTGCGCAACTTCGACCAGCTCAAGGTCGGCGATACCGTGAAGGCCGAGTACGTGCAGGCGCTGGCGCTGGACCTGAAGAAGGGCGGCGGCGGCAAGGCCGAAGTCTCGAGCAGCGAAGGCATGTCGCGTTCGCAGCCGGGCCAGAAGCCGGGTGGCATGGCGGCGCGCCAGGTCACGGTGCTGGCGGACGTGGTCAGCGTCGATGCCAAGAAGAAGACCGTCACCCTCAAGGGGCCGGCCGGCAATATGGTCGACCTGACGGTAGACGACCCGGAGCAGCTGAAGAACATCAAGAAGGGCGACCAGGTGCAGGCGCTCTACACCGAGTCGCTGGCCATCAAGGTCGAGCCGGCGGCGAAGTAAATCCCCGGGTGCTGGGTTCGGCATGGCCGAACCCGGCTTGCCGCCTCATTCCTCCGGCGGCACCTCGATCCACCCCGCGCCCGGGTCGAAGCTGGTCACCGGTGCGCCCTTCGGCCCCAGGTTCTTCTCGTACACCTTGCCGTTCTGGCTGACCACGAAGGTCATCACGCCGCTGCGTCCCCACTCGGCCGGCCAGGCCACCGCCGCGAAGCCGGCCAGCATGTGGCCGTTGATCATGTAGCTGTGGGCCCCGCCCGGCGCGGCAGCGCCCTGGCGCGTGAGGATGCGGAAGTAGTAGCCGCCGTAGGGATCGCCGGCCTTGTGTCCCGCCAGTTCCTGCGAAGCGTCGGCCACGAAGGGCCCGAGCGGGCTGGCATCCGCGCCAGCGGTGTCCGGCCAGTACAGGCCATCGTGCTTGCCCGGCGTGCTGCCGATGCGGCTGGCGTACTGCAGCACGCCGTCGCCCATGCGGTCCTTCTGCGCGTACTCGCGCTGTGCATCGACCAGCGCGCGCATCACGAGGATGGCATGCCGTTCGTTGGCGCCGACGCGGCGGTTCAGGAGTTCCTCGGCGCCCTGTTCGGAGGCGAAGCGCCAGGCGATGCCCTCGCGGACGATCGGGATGGCGAAGGGCCAGGCCTGCGCGCCCATGCGCAGGATGCGGCGATCGGCGCCGATCTCCTCCAGGCTGCGCCGCGTGGCGAGCGCCTGGGCCGCTTCGGCCCGGCGCGCGGCGTCGTAGCCGGGCTCGCCGGTGCCGACGAGGTCCTTGTACTTGTCGCCGAAGAGCGCCACCAGGGCCTGCGAGTCGTTGGCCTGCAGCGCGCGCTGCAGCGCGTCGGCCGCGGCCTCGGGCGTGGCGAAGGTGGTCTGCTGCGCCGCTGCGGCCAGCGGCACCAGCAGCGCCGCGGCGAGGGCCAGGCTGCGCGCGAGCGTGCGCAGGCGGAATGCGGGATGCGATGGGTTGTGCATGTCTTGCATGGTGATGATTCCTAACGCCGGCCGCCGCCACCGCGGCCACCGCCGCCGCCGCCGCGACCACCGCCGCCGCCGCCTGCGCGGGCCCCGCCACCGCCGCCACCGGCGCGCATGCCGCCGCCACCGCCGCCGGCGCTGGGGGAGGGCCGGCTGCTCGGGGCGGGACGCGAGGCGCCTGCCCCGGCATTGCCGCGGCTGGCCGCGCCGCGCTGGCTATCCATCTGGGTCTGGCGCGCCGAACCCTGGCTGCCTTCGAAGGCGCCGCCCCGGTTGCCCATCTGCTGGGTGGAGGCGCGGTCCTGCACGCCGGCGCCACCGGCGCGGTTCTGCGCGCCGCCTGCGTTGGTCCCGCCGCCGACGCCGCCCCCGCCAGCCTGCCGGTTCTGCACGCCACCGGCACCGCCGGCGCCGCCCTGTCGGTTCTGGTAGTTGCCGCCGCCGCCCGCCTGCCGGTCACCCACGCGGTTGTGCGCGGTGTTGCCGGTGGTGCGGCTGACGTCGCCCGGCTTCTTGCCGGAATTCCACTGGGTCGCCTGGTTGCCGCCGCGGTTGCCGGAACCGATGTTGCGGTCGCCGGTGTTGATGTTGGTGTTGCGGCTGCGATCGATGTTGATGTTGTTGTTGCCGCCGCCGCCGTAGTGGTTGACGTAGTGCCCGCCGCCCCAGATGGCGCCCATGGCGGCGCCCCAGATGATGCCGGTGGCCAGCGCCGCGCCCGGTGCATACGGATAGTAGTAGACCGGGTAGGGCGAGGGGTAGTAGCTGTAGGCCGGATAGCCGCCCGCGACCACCACCGTCTGCGGGTTGTACTGGGGCACGTAGATCACCTGCGGGTCGGCCTGCACGATGGTGATGTTCTCCTGTTCCACCGTCACCTTGGTCTTGTCGTCCGACTTCAGGTTGCCGGCGCTCTGCGCGCGCCGGCGGAAGGCCTGCACCGCCTCCATCACCTCGCCGGTGTCGGCCACCACCGCCTCGCCGAGCGCCGTGGTCCAGTCCAGGTCCCGGCTCATCATCTTGACGACGTCGGGATAGTTGGCGAGCGTCTTCACCGCGTCGTCCCAACTCGGATTGAGTTCCAGCTTGGGGTTGGACTTGCGCTGGTCCAGGAAGCGGTCCACCTGCACGATCTGCACCGGGTTGGTCGACGCCGGCAGGATGATCGCCACCAGGTCGTCCGGATACAACGCGATGGGCCCGACCAGTTGCTCGAGGTCCTGCGCGGAGTTCTGCACCGGCGGGGCCGCGACGGGCGCGGCCGGTGCCTGCGCAAGCCCATGTTGCGGCGCAAGAGCGACGAGTGCGGCCGCCACCGCGAGGGCTCGCAGGGAGAGGGTGAAGGGCGCGTGGCGGCGCCGCCTGGGGTTGCTGCACAGCATGCCGCGGAGGCTAGGTTTCGTGTCTTGCGCGGGCAATGGGACTTTGGTCGCATGTGGTTGCGGGCTGTTATCCTGCTTTCCTGCCGGACAGGCAGGAACAGACAAGAACATGCAGCAGGACATCCTGGTGAACTGGTCCCCGCAGGAGACGCGGGTGGCCATCGTCGAAAACGGCGCCGTGCAGGAACTGCACGTCGAACGCACGCTGGAACGCGGGCTGGTGGGCAACGTCTATCTGGGTAAAGTTGCGCGGGTGCTTCCGGGCATGCAGTCGGCCTTCATCGACATGGGACTGGAGCGCGCCGCCTTCCTGCACGTGGCCGACGTCTGGCAGCGGCAACCCGATGGCGAGCCGCCGGCGCCGTCGCGCACCGCGGTGCCGATCGAGAAGCAGGTGTTCGAGGGCCAGGCCCTGATGGTGCAGGTGATCAAGGACCCCATAGGCACCAAGGGCGCGCGCCTGTCCACCCAGATCAGCATCGCCGGCCGGCTGCTGGTCTTCCTGCCGCAGGACGACCATGTCGGCGTCTCGCAGAAGATTCCTTCCGAACAGCGCGACAGCCTGCGCCGGCGCCTGGCCAAGCTGGTGGGCGATGCCGGCGGCGGCTTCATCCTGCGCACCAACGGCGAGGACGCGTCCGACGCGGAGCTGGCCGAGGACATCGCCTACCTGCGCAAGACCTGGGCCCGCATCCGCGAAGCCGCCACGCGGCAGCCGCCGCCGGCGCTGCTGCACCAGGACCTGAACCTGCTGCAGCGGGTGCTGCGCGACCTGGTGACGCCGGAGACGCAGACGATCCGCCTCGACTCGCGCGAACAGTTCGGGCTGCTGGCGAAGTTCGGCGAGGAATTCATGCCGGCGGCGGCCACCAAGCTGCAGCTTTACAAGGGCGAGCGGCCGATCTTCGACCTGTATTCCGTCGACGAGGAAATCGCCAAGGCGCTGGGCCGCCGGGTGGACCTGAAGTCGGGCGGCTACCTGATCGTCGACCAGACCGAGGCGCTGACCACCATCGACGTCAACACCGGCGGCTTCGTCGGTTCGCGCAACTTCGACGACACGATCTTCAAGACCAACCTGGAGGCGGCGCAGGCCATCGCGCGGCAGCTGCGCCTGCGCAACCTGGGCGGCATCATCATCGTCGACTTCATCGACATGCAGCGCGAGGACCACCGCGACGCGGTGCTGGCGGAGTTCCGCAAGCAGCTGCTGCGCGACCGGGTGAAGACCATGGCCGGCGGCTTCTCGCAGCTGGGGCTGGTGGAGATGACGCGCAAGCGCACCCGCGAATCGCTGGCCCACATGCTGTGCGAGCCTTGCCCCCTCTGCCAGGGCAAGGGCACGGTGCGCACGCCGCGCACCGTGGCCTACGACATCCTGCGCGAGATCCTGCGCGAGGCCCGCCAGTTCAACCCGCGCGAATACCGGGTGATCGCCGCGCCCAAGGTGATCGAGCTGTTCCTCGACGAGGAGAGCCAGCACCTCGCCGGCCTGTCGGACTTCATCGGCAAGCCGATCTCGTTGCAGAGCGAGAACGCGATGGGCCAGGAGCAGTACGACATCGTGCTGCTGTGAACCGGGGCTCCGTGGCCGAAGTGCTGCGTGTCTTCCTCAAGCTGGGCCTGACGTCCTTCGGTGGCCCGGTGGCGCACCTGGGCTACTTCCGCTCCGAATTCGTCGACCGGCGGCGCTGGTTCGACGACCGCAGCTACACCGACCTGGTGGCGCTGTGCCAGTTCCTGCCGGGGCCGGCCAGTAGCCAGGTCGGCATGGCCATCGGCCTGGCCCGCGCCGGCTGGCTGGGCGCGCTGGCCGCCTGGTGCGGCTTCACGCTGCCGTCCGCCTTCGCGCTGATCGCCTTTGCCTACGGCGTGGCGCGCTGGGGCAACCTGGCCGCCAGCGGCGCGGTGCATGGCCTGAAGGTGGCGGCGGTCGCCGTCGTGGCACAGGCGGTCTGGGGCATGGCGAAGAACCTGTGCCCGGATCGCGCGCGGGCGGCCATCGCCGTCGCCGCGGCCTTGCTGGTGCTGGCCTTGCCGACTGCGCTGGCGCAGGTTGCGGCGATTGCCGTGGCCGGCTTGGCGGGTTGGAGGCTGCTGAAGCTGCCGCACCAGCAGGCCGTCGCGCACCAGGGCTACGGCGTCTCGCGGATGGCGGGCGTGCTGGCACTGGTGCTGCTCGTGGCCGGACTCGTTGGCTTGCCGCTGCTCGCGGCTGCGTCGCAGTCGGTGGCCTGGAAGGTCGTCGACGGCTTCTACCGGGCCGGCGCGCTGGTGTTCGGTGGCGGCCACGTGGTGCTGCCCTTGCTGCAGGCAGCGGTGGTCCCGGCCGGCGTGGTCAGCAACGACCAGTTCCTGGCGGGCTATGGCGCGGCGCAGGCCGTGCCGGGCCCGCTCTTCACCTTCGCGGCCTACCTGGGCGCGGTGATGCAAGGGCCGCTCACCGGCTGGCAGGGCGGGCTGGTGCTGCTGGCCGTGATCTTCCTGCCGGCCTTCCTGCTGCTGGTGGGCGCCTTGCCCTTCTGGGATGCGCTGCGCCAGCGTGATGCGGTGCAGTCCGCCATGGCGGGCATCAATGCGGCGGTGGTGGGCATCCTGCTGGCGGCGCTGTATGACCCGGTGTGGACCAGCGCGATCCGCGGCCGCGCCGATTTCGCGACGGCGCTGGCTGCGTTCGCGCTGCTGGTCTACGCCCGCGTGTCGCCGTTCCTCGTCGTGCTGCTGGCGGCGGCCACGGGCTGGGCCTTCCTGGGCTGAGGCGCCTCAGGCGCCGTGCGCGGTGTCGAGCAACTCCAGCGCTTTCGCCGCCACGCGTTCCGGCAGGATGGCCGGCAGGCAGTCGGCACGGCTGTCGCGGTGGTCCTCGCAGCCGGCGCGGCCGCAGGGCACGCAGGGCAGCGGCGCTTGCAGCAGCGTCACCTGGCCGATCGTCTGCGCCGGGCGGCGGCGCTCGAAACGCACCGGCTGCTCGCCACCGGGCCAGGGCGCCCAGCGCCGTGGATTCGTGGGCCCGAAGATGGCCAGCACCGGCGTGCCGCAGGCGGCCGCCAGGTGCGACACGGACGTGTCGGGCCCGATGTAGAGCGCCGCGCCGCGCAGCAAGGTCGCCACCTGGTTGAACGAGAGCAGGCCGGCGTCGAGCAACTGTTCCGGTGGCGCCGCGCCTTCCATCGCCGCCACGGTGGCGCGATCCCCGGCGCCCGGGCCGCCCGTCAACACCACCTGCCGGCCGGCCAGGGCCAGCAGCGCGATCAGCTTGCGGAAATGCTCCTCGGGCCACTGCTTGTAGACCCACATGGAAGGCGTGTGGACCACGACGTAGCCGGGCGCGAGCCGGCTGGCCAGCGGCGCGGGCAACGGGTCGCCCGCGGGGCCCACCAATTGCGGTGCGCCGGTGCCGCCGCCCCAAGCCGCGAGCAGCTCCATTTTTTCGGGCACGACGTGGGTCTCGCCCTGGTCGCCACCGATCGTGACCCCATGCCGCAGCAGCTTGCGCTTCCACCAGTTGCTGCCGCTTTCCGCCGGCAGCAGGCCACTGCGTTCGCGTGCCGCCACCCAGCCGATCAGGTGGGCGCGGTCGCCCGGGTCGGCCACCAGCGCCAGGTCGTAGCGCCGCCACAGCCTGCGGGCCAGGGCCCAGGTGGCGCGCAGCCCGGGCCGCGCCGGTACCTCGATCAGCGTGCGGACGTCCGGGTTGCCGCGCAGCATGCCCAGCGTGCCGGCAAACCCGAGCACGTCGATCGCGGCCTCCGGCCAGCGCTCGCGCGCGGCATGCACCAGCGGCGTGGTGAGCAGGACGTCGCCGATCTGGCGCGTGACCACCACCAGCACGGAGCGCATCGAAGCCTCAGCTCCGGTCCAGGCGCCGGGCCATCATCCAGCCCATGAGCGCGGCATAGAGGTGCGCCTCCATGAAATCGAGCAGCACCGAATTGAACAGCGCGCTGATGGCGAAGGCGAAGGCGATGCAGCCGGCGGCGCCGACCCAGGGGCGGTCCAGGCGGCGCTGGCGCGCGGCCCGCCACATGGGCCACGCGAGCCAGGCGAGGAACAGCAGCAGGGCCGGCAGGCCGCCCGCGCCGAGCTGCAACAGGTACTCGTTGTGCGGGTTGACGCTCTGCGAGCCGGGCAGCTCGGGCTGGCCGGGGTGGCGCGCCAGCGCGATCGCGCGGAAGGCATCCTGGTAGGCGACCCAGCCGGTGCCCAGCACCCAGTGGTCCCGGGCCACGTCGAGGCCGTTGCGCAGCACCTCGAGGCGGATCGTGGTCGAGAGCTCCGAATCGTTGACCGGCTGGGCGCCCTGCAGCACCTTCACCGTGTCCATGAAGCGGGTGCGCAGCGGCTGCGAGGTGCTGGCAAGCAGCGCGCCCAGCACGAGCAGCGCCACCACGGCCTGGTAGCGCCACTTGCGCGGCGCGGCGCGGTAGCCCGCGCAGCCGGCCAGTGCCAGCACCAGCACGTAGCCGGTGCGGGCGTCGCAGGCGAACAGCACCGCGCCGGCGAACAGCGCCGCGCCCGCGTAACCCGGCACGCGCGGCAGGCGCCCCAGCCGGGCGTGCTCGTAGATCAGGAAGGCGCACACGCTCAGGCCGAAGCCCAGCGAGATGCGGCGGTCCACGATGGCCTGTTCCATGTGCCCCTGCAGCTCGTAGCTGCCACCCAGGTGGTACCACGCGCGCAGCGCCGTCGCGAACAGGATGGCGGTCGCGATCAGTCCGGCCAGCATCAGCCCGTTGGTGAAGGCCTGCGGCCGCCAGGCCAGGCGCATCACGGCCCACATCACGGGCAGCATCAGCAGCTCGTGGTAGTGGTTGACGATGCGCCAGCTGGCGTAGTTCACGCCCTCGCCGACGAAGGAGCGCAGCGCGATCCAGGCCAGCAGCAGCAGGCCGATCTGCACCATGCGGTCGCGGCGGGGCCAGAGCTGGACGAAGCGGCGCGGCACCAGGCAGCAGGCGACGACGATGAAGAACATCGCGATGCTGGTGCCGGCCGAAGACCACAGGACGAAGAAACCCAGCGTCGCCAGGCCGAAGCTCAGGATGGCCTGCGCAATGCGGTCGTTCCAGGAGGCAATTTCCTCGCTGACGTACCGGGGAACCACGGCGCTCACTCGGAGACCTCCGTGCTGCACACTGCGGTTCGAGCGCCTTCGGGCGGCCGTGCGGCGCTCAAGGAAGAGCCCCCTCCGACGCGTGCAGCGCATGCAGCCGGGCGTACAGGCCGCCGCGCGCGATCAGTTCGTCGTGCGTGCCGAGTTCGGCGAGGCGGCCCTGGTCCAGCACCGCGACGCGGTCGGCGTGTTCGATGGTGGACAGCCGGTGGGCGATGATCAGCGTCGTGCGGCCCGCCATCAGGCGGCGCAGGGCTTCCTGCACCATGCGCTCCGACTCGTTGTCCAGCGCCGAGGTCGCCTCGTCCAGGATCAGCAGCGGCGCGTCCTTGTACAGCGCCCGCGCGATCGCCAGGCGCTGCCGCTGGCCGCCGGACAGCGCCGTGGCGTTGTGGCCCACCGGCGTGTCGATGCCTTGCGGCAGCTGCGCCAGCAGGTCGCCCAGGTTGGCGGCTTCCAGCGCGTGCAGCACGCGCTCGCGGTCGAAGTCGCGGCCCAGCGTCACATTGGCGGCCAGGGTGTCGTTGAACATCACCACGTCCTGGCTGACCATGGCGAACTGGCGGCGCAGCGCTTTCAGGTCCCAGTCGCGCAGTTCATGGCCATCCAGCAGCAGGCTGCCGCCGTTCAGGTCCAGGAAGCGCGGCAGCAGGTTGGCCAGCGTGGTCTTGCCGGAGCCCGAGGGGCCCACCAGCGCGATGACCTCGCCCGGCTTCACCTCCAGCCAGACGTCCTGCAGGGCGGGGCGGGCGGCGTCCTTGTAGCGCACCGTCACGCCGCGCAGTTCGATGTGGCCTTGCGCGCGCTCGGCCGCATAGGTGCCGCCGGCTTCGGGCTCGGTGTGCTCCACCAGGTCGAAGGAGCGTTCCAGCGCCGCCAGGGCGCGGGTGATCGGGCTGGTCACCTCCGACAGGCGCTTGACCGGCGAGATCAGCATCAGCATGGCGGCCACGAAAGCGGCGAAGCCGCCCACCGTCATGTTGTTTTGCGTCTGCCACAGCGCAATGACGATCACGCCGGACAGCGCCGCGGCGGCGAACATGTGCATGGTCGGCGTGATGGCGGCGTTGGCCACCGCCTGCTTCATCGCCAGCCGGCGCAGCTGGTTGCTGAGGCTGCCGAAGCGGCCGGCCTGCGCCGGTTGCGCCTCGTGCAGGCGCACCACGCGGTTGGCCAGCACGTTCTCTTCGACCGCATACGACAGTTCGATGGTCGCGGCCTGGCTGCTCTTGGCCAGGCGGTGCAGCCGCCGCGAGGCCGTGCGCATCAACCAGGCGACGGCCGGCCCGAGGAAGCCGACGATCAGGGTCAGCTGCCAGTTCAGGTACAACAGGTAGCCAAGCAGGGCGACGACCGAGAACGCTTCCTTCACCAGCGCGGTGAGGGCGTTCACCAGCAGGCTGAAGCCGTTCTGCACCTCGTGGACGATGCTGTTGGCGAGCGAGCTGGCGGACTCGCGCGCGAACAGGTCCATGCGGGCGTCGAGCAGGCGGCCGAACAGGGCGCTGCGCAGCGCGAACATGCCTTCGTTGGCGATCTTGGCCAGCGCGATGTCGGCCAGGAAGCCGGCACTGCCGCGGATGGCGAAGAGGCCGAGCAGGGCGGCCGGCACCAGCCAGGGGTTGAGCCCCTGCGGCGTGAAGCCGTGATCGAGCAGCGGCTTCATCAGCGCGGGCATGGCCGGCTCCGTCGCGGAGCTGATCACCGTCGCGAGGAACACCACGATCCAGAGGCGGCGGACATGGGAGATATAGGGGAGGACACGGCGGATGCGCTGCACCAGGGTGGATTCTGGTGGCATGGGCGATCCCGCCGCCGCGCGCGCGGCGCCGAGAGCAGTCTCAGGCACGGCAGGGGGCGCGGGCATAATCAAGGTTCATGCGTGGATTATCCAGCGAATCCGCGGCCCCCCCGGTCCGCGCGCCCGAGCTCAGCGCCATCCTCATCACGCGCAACGAAGAGGCCAACATCGCCGAATGCCTGGCCTCGCTTTCATTCGCCGGGGAAGTGATCGTGGTGGACAACGCCAGCACCGACCGCACGCCCGAACTGGCCCGTGCGGCCGGCGCGCAGGTGCACCACGCCCCCGACTGGCCCGGCTTCGGCCCGCAGAAGAACCGTGCGCTCGCCCTGGCCACGCGGCCCTGGGTGCTGTCGATCGACGCCGACGAACGCGTGCCCCCCGAATTGCGTGAAGAAATCCTGGCGGTGGTGCGCAGCGCCAACGCCGGCGCGGATACCTGGGACATGCCGCGGCGTTCCAGCTATTGCGGCCAGTACATGGCGCACTCGGGCTGGTATCCGGACCGGGTGCTGCGCCTGTTCAAGCGGGGCACCGCGCGCTTTTCCGACGACATCGTGCATGAACGGCTGGTGGCGCAGGGCGCGACGGGCCACCTGCAGCACGATTTGTTGCATCAAAGTTTTCCCGGTTTCGATTCGGTGTTGCAGAAAGTCGATCGCTATTCGACGGCCGGCGCCCAGCGCATGTGGGAGCAGGGCAAGCGCGCCTCTTTCGGCAGCGCCGTGGTGCACGGCCTGTGGGCCTTCCTGCGCACCTACCTGCTGCAGCGCGGCTTCCTCGACGGGCGCCTGGGCTTCGCGCTGGCCGTGTCCAACGCCGAGGGCACCTACTACCGCTACCTGAAGCTGTGGCTGCTGCAGCAACAGGCCACCCGCGCCCCGTGAAGACCGCCTTCGTCGTCCTCACCTACAACCGTCCGGATGCTGCGCTCGCCGTGTTGCGCGGCCTCGCACCGCAGTGCGGGACGGAGCACGTGGTGGTGGTGGCCGACGACGGCTCGAAGCCGGAAAACGTGCAGGCCCTGCGCGCGGGCATGCCGCGCTTCGCCTGCAGCGTGAAGCACGTGTGGCATCCGGACGTCGGCTTCACTGCGGCGCGCGCCCGCAACCTGGGCGCGGCAGCGGCGGCGGCCGACTACGTGGTGTTCATGGACGGCGACTGCGTGCCCAATCCCCGCTTCGTCCAGCGGCACGCGCAACTGGCGCAGGCGGGCCATTTCGTCAACGGCAGCCGGGTGCTGCTGAGCCCGCAGCTGACCGAAAGCGTGCTGGCCGGGCGGATCGATTTGTCCAAATGCGATACTGCGGGCTGGCTGCGCCTGAGGTTGAAGGGTGACGTTAACAAATTGACGCATCTTCTCCAGTGGCCGGCTGCGCCCTTCCGGGTGCAGCCGCGTTTCAGGTGGAAGGGCATCCGCAGTTGCAACTTCGGCGTGGCGTGGAAGGATTTCGAGGCAGTGAACGGATTCGACGAGACCTTCGCCGGCTGGGGGCACGAAGATGCCGATCTCGTGTTGCGCCTGCATCATGCGGGCCTGCAGCGCAAGAACGGCTTCCTGGGCACGGAGGTCTACCACCTCTGGCACCGCGAGCAGAGCCGCTCCGGCGAAGCCGTCAACCGCGCGCGCGTCACGGCGCGCATGGAAAGCGGCATGATCCGGGCAGAGCGCGGCCTGGCCGAAGCGCTTCATGAACCGGAAGCAATCGTCACTGAACTGAACCGATGAATCAAGAACCAAGCAGCATGCAAGTGAACAAGCTGTGGCGCCGCCGGGAGCTGGCGGCGCTCGTCGGAGGGCTGGCCGCCTGGCCGGCATGGGCCCAGTTCCGGGTGGAAGTCACGGGTGTCGGCCTGCGGCAGCTGCCCATCGCCGTCGCGCCTTTCCGCGGCGACGCGGAGGCGCCGCAGAAGGTCGGCGCCATCGTCCAGGCGGACCTCGAGCGCAGCGGCCAGTTCCGCGCGATCGACGCCGCGGGCCAGGCGCTGGACGAAACCAGCCGGCCCGACATGAGCCCGTGGCGCCAGAAGGGCGCCGACTCGCTGGCCGTGGGCAGCGTGCAGCGGCTGGCCGACGGCCGCTACGACGTGCGCTTCCGCCTGTGGGACGTGGTGCGCGGGCAGGACCTGGGCGGCCAGAGCTTCACGGTGGTCGCCAACGACCTGCGGCTGGCGGCGCACCGCATCGCGGACCTGGTCTACGAGAAGTTGACCGGCGAGAAGGGCGTGTTCTCCACGCGCATCGCCTACGTCACCAAGGCCGGCAACCGCTACAACCTGTGGGTGGCCGACGCCGACGGCGAGAACGCGCAGTCGGCGCTGGCGAGCCCCGAGCCGATCATCTCGCCGGCCTGGTCGTCCAGCGGCCAGCAGCTCGCGTACGTCTCCTTCGAGTCGCGCAAGCCGGTGGTCTACGTGCACGACGTCGGCTCCGGCAAGCGCCGCCTGATCGCCAATTTCCGCGGCTCCAACAGCGCGCCGGCCTGGTCGCCGGACGGCCGCACGCTCGCGGTGACGCTCACGCGCGATGGCGGCTCGCAGCTGTACACGATTCCCGCCGAGGGCGGCGAGCCGCGCCGCCTGACGCAGTCGAGCGGCATCGACACCGAGCCCGTGTATGCCGCCGACGGCCGCACCATCTATTTCGTGAGCGATCGTGGCGGCGCGCCGCAGATCTACCGCATGCCCGCTACGGGGGGCGACCCGCAGCGCGTCACCTTTACAGGGACTTACAACATTTCGCCGACGGTGAGCCCCGACGGAAAATGGCTCGCCTACATTTCCCGCATCAGCGGCGCCTTCAAGCTGCAGGTCATGGAGCTCGCCAGCGGCAACGTGTCATCGGTGACCGATACCACGGCCGACGAGAGCCCCAGCTTCGCGCCCAACGGCAAGCTGATCATCTATGCCACGCGGCAAGGCGGCCGCGAAGCGCTGATGACCACCACCCTCGACGGCAAGATCAAGGCCAGCCTGCCCGGCAAGAGCGGAGACATCCGCGAGCCGGACTGGGGCCCGTTCCAGCGTTGATTTTCCAGTTTTTCTCCAGGAGGTTTTTGGAATGAAGAAGCGTGTGTTCCTTGCGGCTGCCATGGTGGCGGTATTGGCGGCGTGTTCCAGCGGCGTGCCGTTGAACAACGTGCCCGTCGAGGACAAGACCGGGGTGACAGCACCCGCGGATGCCTCCGGCCCCGCCAGTGGGGCGCAGTCGAACGTGGCGCCGGTGCAGGCCGACCTGTCCGCGGCGGACAAGGCCGGCCCGGCCAACGTGGCCCGCATCATCTACTTCGACTACGACAGCAACGAGATCAAGCCCGAGTTCCGCTCGCTGATCGAGGCGCATGCGCGCTTCCTGAAGGCGAACAACCGCCGGCACGTCGTGATCGAAGGCCACACCGACGAGCGCGGTGGCAGCGAGTACAACCTGGCCCTCGGCCAGCGCCGCAGCGAGTCCGTGCGGCGCGCGCTGGAGCTGCTGGGCGTGCCGGATTCGCAGGTCGAGTCGGTGAGCTTCGGCAAGGAGAAGCCGGCCGTCGACGGCCATGACGAGGCCTCCTGGCAGCAGAATCGCCGCGCCGAGATCGCCTACCGATAATGCGCAGCATGAACCGTCCCGCCCTTGCCGCGGCCGCCCTGGCCGTCGCGTCCCTGTTCAGCGCCGGCGCCCACGCGGCGCTGTTCGAGGACGAAGAGGCGCGCCGCGCCATCCTGGACCTGCGCCAGCGCGTGGACCAGCAGCGCCAGTCGCTCGGCGAGGACCTGCGGCACGCCAACGAGGACAACGCCTCGCTGCGCCGCAGCCTGCTGGACCTGCAGCAGCAGATCGAAGCCCTGAAGGCCGAGATCGCGCGGCTGCGCGGCAACGACGAGTCGCTGGCCCGCGACCTGTCGGACCTGCAGCGCCGGCAGAAGGACATCGCGCAGGGCGTGGACGAGCGGCTGCGCAAGTTCGAGCCGGTGCAGGTGACGGTGGACGGCAAGGAGTTCGCGGCCGACCCCGCGGAGCAGCGCGACTTCGAAGCCGCGCTGGCGTCCTTCCGCAAGGGCGAGTTCGTCGGGGCGCAGAGCGCCTTCGCCGATTTCGTGCGCAAGTACCCGTCCTCGGGCTACAAGCCGACGGCGCTGTTCTGGCTGGGCAACGCGCAGTACGCGAACCGCGACTACCGCGGCGCCATCGCCAACTTCCGCGCGCTGCTGCAGCAGGCTCCGGACCACCCGCGTGCCCCCGAGGCCGTGCTGTCCGTCGCCAACTGCCAGATCGAGCTGAAGGACAACGCCAGCGCCCGCCGGACGCTGGACGACCTGGTGAAGGCGTATCCGCAGTCCGAGGCCGCAAGCGCGGCGAAGGAACGGCTGGCGCGGCTGCGCTAGGGTACGCAGCTTCGCTGCGCACCGCATGGAACGTTGGGCCGCGGTGCGCGGCCGAGCCGCGCACCCTACAATTTCCCGATGGCCGAAGTCCAAGCCCTGGCCGCCAAGGTTCTCCTGGCGGCCTTTTTCCTTTCCTTCCTGTTCGGCGCGATCGCGCAGCGCACCCATTTCTGCACCATGGGCGCGCTGGCCGACGCCTACAACATGGGCGACACCATGCGACTGCGCCAATGGGCGCTGGCCGCCGGCATCGCCATCCTCGGTTTCTGGGCGCTGGCGGCCGCGGGCCAGATCGACCCGGCCAAGACCCTCTACAGCGGCAGCCGCTGGATCTGGCTGTCGGCGCTGACCGGCGGCGCGCTGTTCGGCGCTGGCATGGTGCTGGCGTCTGGCTGCGGCAGCAAGAACCTGGTGCGCCTCGGGGCTGGCAACCTGAAGTCGCTGGTCGTCTTCCTCGTGCTGGGGCTGTCGGCCTTCGCCACGCTCAAGGGCATCACCGGCGTGCTTCGCGTCAACACGGTGGACCGGGTGGCGTTCGATTTCGGCGCCCCGGCGCTGCTGCCGGTGGGCATCGCCAGCCTCGGCGGCATCAGCCTGCACGCGGCCGGCCTCGCCAGCGCGCTGGTGCTGGGCGGCGGGCTCGCGCTGTGGGCATTGGCCGGGCGCGGCTTCCGGACCTTCGACAACCTGCTGGCGGGCATCGGCGTGGGCCTCGTCATCGTCGCGGCCTGGTGGGTGTCGGCCCATCTCGGCTACCTCGCCGAACACCCGGAGACGCTGGAGGAAACCTTCCTCGCCACCAACTCGGGGCGGGCCGAGGCGCTGAGCTTCGTCGGCCCCATCGCCTACACGCTGGACTGGCTCCTGTTCTTCAGCGACAAGAGCAAGCTGCTCACCATCGGCATCGTGTCGGTCGCCGGCGTGGTCACGGGTTCTTTTGCCAGCGCGCTGTTGCGCCGCCAGTTCCGCTGGCAAGGTTTCGCCGGCACCGAGGACGTGGCCAACCACCTGGTCGGCGCCTTCCTGATGGGCGTGGGAGGCGTGACGGCGCTGGGCTGCAGCATCGGCCAGGGCCTGAGCGGACTGGCTACGCTCAGCGCCACCAGCTTCGTCGCCGTCGCGGGTATCGTGCTCGGTGCGCTGGGCGGCTTGCGCTGGCAGGCCTGGCGAGTGGAGCGCATGGCATGACCCACCTGGATGAAGCCCTCGACCTGCAGCGCCGCTTCGGCGGGCTGGAGCGCCTGTATGGCATGGACGGCGCCGCGGCGATCCGCAACGCCCACGTGGCCGTCATCGGCATCGGCGGCGTCGGCTCGTGGGCGGCCGAGGCGCTGGCGCGCAGCGGCGTCGGCACGCTGACGCTGGTCGACCTGGACCACGTGGCCGAGTCCAACATCAACCGCCAGATCCACGCGCTGGACAGCACGGTCGGCCAGGCCAAGGTGCAGGCCATGCGCGAGCGCATCGCGCAGATCAACCCGCGCTGCACGGTGCACGCGGTCGAGGAGTTCGTGGAGCCGTCGAACTGGCCGCAGCTGCTGCCGGTGCTGCCCGACGCGGTGATCGACGCCTGCGACCAGCTGAAGGCCAAGGTGGCGATGGCCGAGTGGGCGCGGCGCACGCGCGCGCTGTTCATCTCCTGCGGCGCGGCCGGCGGCAAGCGGCTCGCGCACAAGGTGGACGTTGACGACCTGTCCGCGACGACGCACGACCCTTTGCTGGCGCAACTCCGGTATCGCCTGCGCAAGTCCCATGGCGCGCCGAAGGACGGCAAGAAGATCGGCGTGAACTGCGTGTTCAGCCGCGAGGCCGTGGCGCCGCCGGACCCGTCGTGCAACCTCGAGGGCGATGGCACGCTCAACTGCCACGGCTACGGCTCGGTGGTCAGCGTCACCGCCACTTTCGGCCAATGCGCGGCCGGCTGGGTGCTCGATCGCATCGCGGCCTGAAAACCGGGAAAAGTGACGCTATAATCGTGGGCTTTGCTGCTGCGCAAACAGCAGTGAACGGCGGGACGTTAGCTCAGTTGGTAGAGCAGCGGACTTTTAATCCGTTGGTCACAAGTTCGAATCTTGTACGTCCTACCAGGAATCCCGAAGGGAATGGTCGCGAGACCATTCCCTTTTTCCTTTTCCGGGCCGGGTCAGGTGCCCGTCAGTGCCTCAGCGCTAGCCTCGCCCCGAAACAAGGGGACGCATCGATGCGCTGGACTCTTTGCAGCTGCGGTACCGCGGACCTCCACCGGCTTCCGCGCTCCGGCTGGATGCGCCTGCTGTTCCCGGCACGCCGGCGCTACCAGTGCGCCAGCTGCGGCCGCTCCCTCTTCGTCCCCCTCCATTCCGTCTTGGCGCGCGCCGAACCGGCGCATGGCGTGCTGCAAAAGCGCCGCCACATCGCGAACGTCGCCGTCGGCTGGACGGCCACTGCCTCGGTCCTCGTGATCGCGGGCTGGGTGCTCTGGCTGCAGATGCCGGCCCAGCGCCTGCACTTCGCCGAGCCGGGGCGGCCGCTGGCCAGCGCGGGCCTGACGCCGGCGCCCGGCCGCGCAACGGGCTGCCACCACACGCACATCTTCCAGGCTGGCGAGACGCTGGAAGCGATCGCGGCGAACGAAATGGGCGCCGAGTGGCATGCACAGGACATCTGGGTGCTGAACCAGCCGCTGCTCGATCGGCTGAGGGTGGAAGACAAGGGCCTCGAGCCTGGCCAGGCCATCGAAGTGCCGGCGCCCTGCAACTGATACCCGGGCGCCGCTAGGCGCAAGCTCCCTTGCGGTAGAGTCGCATGCATGCGCCAGCATGCGACGGAAGCAGTACCAGCCGTGAGGCCAGAAGACGAAGAACTCAGCCCCGGTTTCATGGTGGTCCATGGCAACCACCCCGAATCCCTGCGGGACCTGATGCTGGCCTGGATCGCCGGCCATCCGCTGGCCCCCCTGGAAGACGAGGTGGTGCTGGTGCAGAGCAACGGCGTCGCCCAGTGGCTGAAGCTGTCGCTGGCGGCGGACCGCCAGGATGGCGGCATCGGCATTGCCGCTGCCTTGCGCACCCAGCTGCCTTCTCAATTCCTCTGGGAAGCCTACCGCGCCGTGCTCGGGCGCGAAGCCGTGCCGGCCGCCTCGCCCTTCGACAAGGCGCAGCTGGTGTGGCGCCTGCTGCGCCTGCTGCCGCAGCGCCTGGCCGAGCCGGTGTTCGCGCCGCTCGCGCGCTTCCTCGAACGCGACACCGACGCGCGCAAGCTGCACCAGCTGGCCGAGCGCATCGCCGACCTGTTCGACCAGTACCAGGTGTACCGGGCCGACTGGCTGGCCGAATGGGCCGCGGGCACCGACTACATCGACACCAGCCGCCAGGGCCGCCTGCTGGTGCCGCGCGAGCAGATGTGGCAGCCGCAGCTGTGGCGCGCGCTGCTGAAGGACGTGGGCGCCGCTGGCGCGGCCAGCAGCCGCGCCGAGGTCCACCGCCGCTTCCTCCTCGCCGCGCGGGACTGGACGGGCGAACGGCCCGCGCAGTTGCCGCGCCGCGTCTGCGTGTTCGGCGTGTCCTCGCTGCCGCAGCAGGCGCTGGAAGTGCTGGCGGCGCTGGCCCGCTTCACGCAGGTGCTGCTGACCGTGCACAACCCCTGCGAGCACGACTGGTCGCACATCGTGGCCGACCAGGACCTGCTGCGCAGCGCGCGCATGCGGCAGCAGCGCCGGCCCGGCACTCGCAACGAGCCGGACGACGAGGACGTGCTGCATCTGCAGGCGCAGCCGCTGCTGGCGGCCTGGGGCAAGCAGGGCCGCGACTTCATCCGCCTGCTGGACCTGCACGACGAGCGCGAAAGCTACGAGCCGCGCTTCGCCGCCATCGGCCAGCGCATCGACGTGTTCGAGCGCGAGGAACCTCTGACCTTGCTGCGCCAGCTGCAGGACGACATCCGCGACCTGCGGCCGCTGGCCGAGACGCGCGCGCAGTGGCCGGCGGTGGACGCGAGCGCGGACCGTTCGATCGAATTCCACGTCGCCCACGGGCCGCAGCGCGAGGTCGAGATCCTGCACGACCAGCTGCTCGCTGCCTTCGCCGCCGATCCCACGCTGCGTCCGCGCGACGTCATCGTGATGGTGCCGGACATCGCGACCTATGCGGCGCACGTGCAGGCCGTGTTCGGGCTGGTGGACCGCAAGGACCCGCGCCACATTCCTTACGCGCTGGCCGACCGCGGCCAGCGGCAGCACGATCCGCTGCTGGTCGCCCTGGAAAAGCTGCTCGCGCTGCCGACGTCGCGGCTGGCCGTGAGCGACGTGCTGGACCTGCTGGAGGTGCCCGCGCTGCGCGAGCGCTTCGGCATCGAGGAGCACCAGCTGCCGCTGCTGCATCGCTGGATCGCGGCGGCGCGCGTGCGCTGGGGCCTGCATGCGCAGCACCGGGCCAGCCTCGAGCTGCCGCAGGGCCTGGAACAGAACAGCTGGGCCTTCGGCCTGCGCCGCATGCTGCTTGGCTATGCAGTGGGCGCGGGGGAGACCTGGGAAGGCATCGCGCCGATGGACGAAATCGGCGGCCTGGACGCGGCGCTGCTCGGGCCGCTGGTAGGCCTGCTCAATGCGCTGGAGGCGCACTGGCAGGCCCTGGCCGAGCCGGCGCCGCCTGCCATCTGGGGCGAACGCCTGCGCGCGCTGCTGGCCGGCTTCTTCGAGGCTGAGGATGGCAGCGAAGAGGGCTTCACCCTGCTGCGGCTGGAAGGCGCGCTGCAGGAATGGCTGGAGGCCTGCGAGCAGGCCGCGCTGCGCGAGCCGCTGCCGCTGGCCGTGGTCCGCGACCATTGGCTGGCGCGCATGGAGCAGGGCGGGCTGAACCAGCCTTTCTTCGGCGGTGGCGTCACCTTCGCCTCGCTGATGCCCATGCGCGCCATCCCCTTCCGCTGGATCGCGCTGCTCGGGATGAACGACGGCGACTACCCGCGCAGCCGCGTGCCCATGGACTTCGACCTGATGGGGCAGGACTGGCGGCCCGGCGACCGCTCGCGGCGCGAGGACGACCGCTACCTGTTCCTGGAGGCGCTGCTGTCGGCCCGCGAACACCTGCACGTGAGCTGGGTGGGCCGCAGCATCCGCGACAACGAGGCGCGTCCGCCCTCGGTGCTGCTGGCACAGCTGCGCGACCACATCGCGGCCGGCTGGCGGCTCGCCGGCGACGAGCGCGGGCAGGCGAAGGCCGGCCGTGCGCTGGTCGAGGCATTGACGGTGGCGCATCGGCTGCAGCCTTTCCATCCGTCCTATTTCGACGGCAACCTGCCGGGGCTCTTCAGCTATGCGGGCGAGTGGCGCGCGAGCCTTGCCACGCCGAAGGCCGCCGCGGAAGATCCCGCCGCACTGCCGCCGCAGCCGCGCGACGCGCCGCTGACGGTGCGCACGCTGGCGAGCTTCGTGAAGGACCCGGTGCGCGGCTTCTTCCACGAGCGCCTGGGCATCCGCTTCCGGGACGACGATCCCGTCGGCGAGGACCAGGAGCCGTTCGCGCTGAACGCGCTGGAGAACTGGCAATTGCAGGACGCGCTGATCCAGGCCCAGAAGGCGGCAGTCGATGCCGGCGTCGAGCGCGAACCGGCCTTGCAGGCGCAGCTGGATCGGCTGGTCGCGCAGGGCGAGCTCCCGCTGGGCCACTTCGCCGCCGGTGCGCAGCAGCAGTTGGCCGAGCCGATGGCCAGGCTGTTCACCGAGTACCAGCGCCAATTGCGGGCGTGGCCGCGGGTGTTGCCCGACGAACCGCTCGACTACTTGCCGCACGGGGCGTCATCGACGCTGCGGCTGGACGACTGGCTGTCCGGCCTGCGCGCCGGCGAAGACGGTTCGCGCGCCCGCCTGCTGCTGGAAAGCAGCGGCGTGGTGAAGGAAGGCAAGTGGCGCCACGACAAGTTGCTGCCCCACTGGGTGGCGCACCTGGCCGGCCACGTGAAAGGGGAGCCCTTGACGACGGTGGTCCTGAGCAAGGCCGGCACGGCCTGGCTGAAGCCGCTGGACCTCGCGCATGCGCGCGCCTGCTGGGACCAGCTGCTGCGCGCCTGGGACGAAGGCCTGCGGCGGCCCTTGCCCTTCGCCGTGCTGCCGGCCAGCGCCTGGATGAAGGGCGAAGACCGCGAAGCGGCGCGTGCCTGCTACGAGGACCACGATCCCGACAACGGCAAGTTCGCCGAGCGGCAGCGCAACGCGCATCTCGGGCGCGCCTTCACCGATTTCGAGGCCTTGTGGGCCGCCGGCGAGTTCGCGCAATGGACCGATGCCTTGCTGAAGCCGATGGCCGACGCTCTGGGCACGCCGCCGAAGGAAGGAGGCGCGGCATGAGTGTCCCCTCCATCCTGGAACCGCTGGCTTTCCCCCTGCGCGGCAGCGCGCTGATCGAGGCCAGTGCCGGCACCGGCAAGACTTTCACGATCGCGGCGCTGTACCTGCGCCTGGTGCTGGGGCACGGCGGCGCGGCCGCCTTCCCGCAGGCGCTGGTGCCGCCGCAGATCCTGGTGGTGACCTTCACCGAGGCCGCCACCAAGGAGTTGCGTGACCGCATCCGCGCGCGCCTGGCCGAAGCGGCGGACCTGTTCCTCGAAGAGCCGACCAGCGAAGCCTGCGAGCCGAACGGCGAACTGCTGCACGACCTGCGCGCGAGCTATCCGCCCGCGGAGTGGCCACGCTGCGCCCGCACGCTGCGCCTGGCCGCCGAGTGGATGGACGAGGCGGCCGTCTCCACCATCCACGGCTGGTGCTACCGCATGCTGCGCGAGCACGCGTTCGACAGCGGCAGCCTGTTCACGCAGGCGCTGGAGGCGCAGCAGGACGAACTGTTCGAGGAAGCGGTGCGCGACTACTGGCGCAGCTACTTCTATCCGCTGGAGGCGGAGGACGTGGCGAAGCTGGCCAAGCGCTGGACAGCGCCGACGCCGGATTCGGAGTCCGGCAGCCGGCAGAAAAAGGACCTGGCGAACATCGTGCGCAAGCTGCTGGAGCAGCGCGCCCACCTGCCCGCCGGCGAGGAGCCGGCGCAGGCGCTGGCTGCCGCGCGCGCCGAGCGCACCGCGAAGCTGCGCGAGTACAAGGCGCCGTGGAAGCAGTGGGCAGACCAGCTGGAAGGCCTGCTGGACGCCGCCTGCGCGGCCAAGCAGGTGAACGGCACCAAGTTCAAGTCCAGCCACTACAAGCCCTGGTTCGCGCGCCTGCGAACCTGGGCCGCGGACGACGCATTGGCGGAGCTGGATCTCGGCAAGGGCTGGGCCCGCCTCACGCCGCAAGGCCTGGCCGAGGTCTGGAAGGCGGGCCAGCCGCCGGACCATCCGGCGCTGGACGATCTGCGCACCCTGCGCGAGCGCCTGCAGTCGCTGCCCACCGGCGAGGCCGACGTGCTATGCCACGCGACCCACTGGATTGCGGCGCGCCTCGCGCTGGAGCAGGAGCGGCGCGCCGAGATGGGCTTCAACGACCTGCTGACGCGGCTCGACGCGGCGCTGCAGGGGCCGAACGGCGCGCGGCTCGCGAACGTGATCCGCACCCAGTTCCCGGTGGCGCTGATCGACGAGTTCCAGGACACCGACCCGCTGCAGTACCGCATCTTCGACGCGGTCTATGGCGTGGCGCGCAACGCGCAGGACGGCGCGGTGGTGCTGATCGGCGACCCCAAGCAGGCGATCTACGCCTTCCGCGGCGCCGATATCCACACCTACCTTGCGGCGCGGCGCGACACCGAGGGGAGGCACGCGACCCTGGGCACCAATTTCCGCTCGACGCAGGACATGGTTGCCGCGGTGAACCAGTTCTTCGGCCAGGCCGAGGAGCGGGCCGCCGGCAAGGGCGCCTTCCTGTTCCGGAAGGAAGGCGACAACCCGCTGCCCTTCGTGCGGGTCGGCGCGCAGGGCCGCAAGCAGCGCTGGGTGGTGGAAGGCGCGCCCGCGCCCGCGCTCACCTGCTGGGTGCAGGACGAGGGCGGCGCGCCGGCGAACAACGCCTACGTGCAGTCCATGGCCGGCGCCGCTGCTGGCGAGATCGTGCGCCTGCTGAAGCTGGGGCAGGACAGGAAGGCCGGATTCGAGCACGACGGCGTGCTGAAGCCGCTGCAGCCGGGCGACATCGCGGTGCTGGTGAACACCGGCCGCGAGGCGCGTGCCGTGCGGCAGGCGCTGGCGGCGCTGGGCGTTCGCAGCGTCTACCTGTCCGACCAGGACTCGGTGTTCGCGAGCGCCGTGGCCGCCGACCTGCAGCGCCTGCTGCAAGGCTGCGCCGAGCCGGAAGACGACCGCGTGCTGCGGGCCGCCCTCGGCACCGGGCTGCTGGGGCTGTCCTGGTCCGCGCTGGATCGCCTGAACCAGGACGACTTGCACTGGGAGGCGCGGGTGCTGCAGTTCCGCGCCTATCGCGAGCAATGGCGCACGCAGGGCGTGCTGCCCATGCTGCGCCGCCTGTTGAACGACTTCGAGGTGCCGCGCCGGCTGCTCGCCGCCGCCGACGAACGCGCGCTGACCGACGTGCTGCACCTGGCCGAACTGCTGCAGGAAGCCAGCGCGCTGCTCGATGGCGAACATGCGCTGGTGCGCTACCTGGCGGAGCAGCGCGCCGAAGGCAATAACGCCGGCGAAGCACGGCTCGTGCGGCTGGAAAGCGACGCCGAGCTGCTGAAGGTGGTGACGGTGCACAAGTCCAAGGGCCTGGAATACCCGCTGGTGTTCCTGCCCTTCGCCTGCGCCTGCCGCCCGGCGAAGGACACCGACCTGCCGCTGAAGTGGCATGACGCCGAAGGCCGCTTGCAACTGGCGCTGCAGGCGCAGTCCGGCCTGCTGCCGCTGGTGGACGAAGAGCGCCTGGGCGAGGACCTGCGCAAGCTGTACGTGGCGCTCACGCGGGCCCGCTATGCCACCTGGATCGGGCTGGCTCCGGTGCGCGATTTCGAGCGCACCGCCGTCGGCTACCTGCTGGCCGGCGCTGCGCCGGTGGCGGCAGGGACGCTGGAGGACGTCGTCCGCGCGTCGCTGGGCGAGGGCGATGCGATCGCCATCGCTCCGGCGCCCGCAGCGGGCGATGAGCCTTACGTCGCGAGCCTGGCGCAAACGGTGCTCGCGCCCGAGCCGCCGCTGCCGGCCGGCCCGCGCGAGCCCTGGTGGATCGCGAGCTATTCGGGCCTGCGCATCGCGCCGGGTGCCGCCCTGGAAGAGGGCACGGCACCGGTCGCGGAAGCCGTCGTGCCCGAGAGCGCCACCGAGGCGACCTATCGCGAAAGCCTGGACGACGCCAGCGACGACGTGCCGGCCGACGTGGCCGCCGAGCCCGGCACCCTGCACGACTTCCCGCGCGGACCCAGCCCCGGCAGCTTCCTGCACGGACTGCTGGAGTGGGCCGGCCGCGAAGGCTTTGCGCGCGTCGCCACCTCGTCCGCCGAGCGCGACGCGCTGATCGCGCGCCGCTGCCAGGCGCGCGGCTGGCAGGCCTGGACCGTGCCGCTGCAGCAGTGGCTGGCGCGCTGGCTGGCGACGCCGCTGGAGCTGTCGGCCCTGACGCCGGGAGCACGCGTGAGCCCGGCGCAGATGCGCTCGGTGCAGGTCGAGATGGAGTTCTGGTTCGCGGCCTCGCGCGTGGACACGCAGAAGCTGGACGCGCTGGTGCGCCGCCACGTGCTGCCCGGCGCGCCGCGGCCGGCGCTGCAGCCCAACCAGCTGAATGGCATGCTCAAGGGCTTCATCGACCTGGTGTTCGCGCACGAGGGCCGCTACTACGTGGCCGACTACAAGTCCAACCGCCTCGGCGCGATGGAGGCCGACTACACGCCGGCGGCGATGCGCGCCGAAGTGCTCAAGCACCGCTATGAATTGCAGTACACGCTGTACCTGTTCGCGCTGCACCGGCTGCTGCGCTCGCGCATTCCGGACTACGACTACGAGCGCGACGTGGGCGGCGCCGTCTACCTGTTCCTGCGCGGGCATGCGGCGCCCGGTGGCGGCCTGCACCTGGAGCGGCCGGGCGTGGCGCTGATGGATGCGCTCGATCGCCTGTTCAGCGGCGCGGAGGTTGCGGCATGAAGGTGGAGACCCTGCTGCAGGAACTCGCGCGCTGGGCCGAGGCCGGGTGGCTGCGGCCGCTGGACCACGCCTTCGCGGCCTTCCTGGCCCGCGAAGCAAGCGACGCCGACCCGCTGTTGTTGCTGGCCGCGGCGCTGGCCAGCCACCAGCTCGGGCGCGGCCACGCCTGCCTGGACTTGCAAGGCACGCTGCAAGCTCCGCTCGACACGCTGGCGCTGCCGCCGGAAGAAGAGACGCCGTCCGACCTGCCGGGCCCGCAGCAACTGCTGGCAGGCGTGGACCTCGCGCGCTGGCAGGCGGCCTTGCAGCATCCGCGCCTGGTGGCAGCGGGTGCGGGTGCCACACCACTCGTGCTGGATGGCGCGCGCCTGTACTTGCGCCGCTACTGGCAGCACGAGCAGACCGTGCAGCAGGCCATCGTGCTGCGGCTGCGCGACGATCCCGCGCCGGTGCCGGGCCTGCGCGAGGCGCTGGACGTCCTCTTCCCGGGCCCCGCCAGCGAGCCGGGCGAGCCGGACTGGCAGAAGGTCGCCTGCGCGCTGGCCGCGCGGCAGGATTTCAGCATCGTCACCGGCGGCCCGGGCACGGGCAAGACGACGACGGTGGTGAAGCTGCTGGCCGTGCTGCAGCACCTGGCGCTGGGGAGCAGCGGGCGCCGCTTGCGCATCCGCCTCGCAGCGCCCACCGGCAAGGCAGCGGCGCGGCTGAACGCGTCCATTGCCGGCACGGTGCAGAAGCTGAAGCTGGAAGGCCTGCCGCAAGGCGAGGCGGTCCGCGCCGCGATCCCGACCGAGGTCACCACTGTGCACCGGCTGCTGGGCAGCCTGCCGGATACGCGCCACTTCCGCCACCACGCGGCCAACCCCCTGCCGCTGGACGTGCTGGTGCTGGACGAAGCCTCGATGGTGGACCTGGAGATGATGGCCGCGGTGCTCGATGCGCTGCCGCCTTCCGCGCGCCTGGTGCTGCTGGGCGACAAGGACCAGCTCGCCTCCGTGGAAGCCGGCGCGGTGCTGGGCGCGCTGTGCCGCCGCGCCGACGGCGGCCACTACACGCAAGCCACGCGCGACTGGCTGCGCGCGGCGACCGGCGAGGATGTGCCGGCCTTCCTGCTCGATGCGGCGGGCGAGCCGCTGGACCAGGCCGTGGTGAAGCTGCGCAAGAGCCACCGCTTCAGCGCGGAGAGCGGCATCGGCCAGTTCGCCGAGGCGGTGAACGACGGTTCGCCCGAGCGTGTGCGCGCCATCGTGCGCACGCCGCAGGCCGACCTGGCTTTCGTCGAACTCGGTACGGACGATGCAGCGTTGCGCCGCCTCGTGCTGGAAGACGACGCCAGTTATCGGCAGTACCTGGAGCGCCTGCGCGCGAAGGCGCCGGCCCCGGATGCGCAGCGCAGCGCCTTCGACGACTGGGCCCGTGCGGTGCTGGATGGCTACGGCGCCTTCCAGCTGCTGTGCGCGGTGCGCAAGGGGCCGCAGGGCGTGGAACGCGTCAACCAGCGCATCGCCACGATGCTGCAGGCCGCGGGCCTGACACCTGCCGCGAGTGGCTGGTACCTGGGCCGGCCGGTGATGGTGAGCCGCAACGACTACGGGCTGGGCCTCATGAACGGCGACGTCGGCATCACGCTGCGGCTGCCGGCCGAAGGCGAGTGGAAGCTGCGCGTGGCTTTCCCGGCCGGCGACGGCAGCGACGGCATCCGCTGGGTGCTGCCCAGCCGGCTGCAGGCGGTGGAGACCGTGTTCGCAATGACGGTTCACAAGTCGCAGGGTTCGGAGTTCGGCCATGCGGCGCTGCTGCTGCCGGACCGCGCAAGCCGCGTGTTGACGCGCGAGCTGGTCTACACGGGCATCACGCGCGCGCGGCAGCGCTTCACGCTGGCGACCGCCGGCGGCATGGGCGTGCTGGAAGAAGCCGTGGTGCGGCGGATGGAGCGCGCGGGCGGGGACTTGGCTTAAAGGGCAATTCCCACCCTCGCGGGCTGCCCGCGCTTCGTCCTTGCGGGGGACGGCGTGAGCGCGCCCTGTTGGAATTTGGTCAAGTACCCCCCAGATGAGGAGTTGACACGTTTTGTGTCAGCTGGGGAGACTCGCAGCGCCGGCAAGGGGAGTCCGGATCGTTTGCGAAACCAGAACGTTCTCTTTATCCACCAGAATTTCCCGGGGCAGTTCGTGCACGTGGCGAGCGCGCTGGCGGCCGCCGGCCACCAGGTGGTCGCCCTCGGCATCGAGGGGCGGCCGCTGAAGGGCGTGCGCTTCCTGCGCTATGCGCCGCCGCGCCTGCAGCGCGCGTCCGCGCTGGACACCGCGCGTGACTTCGAGGTGAAGGTCGCGCGCGGCCTGGCCTGCGCCGCCGCCATGCAGCGGCTGCAGCGCGAAGGCTTCGAGCCGGACATCGTGGTCGCCCATCCCGGCTGGGGCGAGGCGCTGTTCTGCAAGGACGTCTGGCCGCGCGCGCGCCTGGTCATCTACGCCGAGTTCTTCTATGGCGGCGAAGGCTCCGACTTCCTGTTCGACCCCGAGCTCTCCACCGACGGCCCGGAGCAGCGGGCGCGCCTGCGCCTGAAAAACACGGTGCACCTGCACGCTTTCGCCGCCGCGGACGCGATCTATTCGCCCACCGAGTGGCAGCGCAGCCGGCTGCCGCCCGAATACCGCGCCAAGGCGCAGGTGATGTTCGATGGCATCGACACCACGCGCGTCGCGCCGGACCCCGCGGCCACCATCCAGCTGCAGCGCGCGCAACTGCAGCTCGCGCCGGGCGACGAGGTGATCACCTTCGTCAACCGCAACCTCGAGCCCTATCGCGGCTTCCACGTGTTCATGCGGGCGTTGCCCGAACTGATGGAGCGCCGCCCGAATGCGCACTGCATCATCGTCGGCCGCGACTCGGTGAGCTACGGCTCGCCACCGAGCGGCGGTGGCACCTGGCGCGACGCGATGCTGAAGGAAGTCGGCGCCCGGCTGCCCGCCGGCCGCGTGCACTTCCTCGGCGGCCTGCCGTATGCCGACTACCTGCGCGTGCTGCAGGTCTCGGCCTGCCACGTGTACCTGACCTATCCCTTCGTGCTGTCCTGGAGCTGCCTGGAAGCCATGAGCGTGGGTTGCCCGATGGTGGCGAGCCGCACAGGCCCCGTGCAGGAAGTCGTCGAGCATGGCGCCACCGGCCGCCTGTTCGATTTCTTCGACGGGAAGCAACTCGTCGAAGAAGTCGTGGGCGTGCTGGAAAACCCGCAGGCCGCGCATGCGATGGGACGGCGCGCGCGTGAACTAGTGCGCGAAAGGTATGACCTGGCCAGCGTCTGCCTGCCGGGGCAACTGCGTGCCGTGCTGGGGGAAGACCCCTATCCGCGGGGGCGACCCCCCAAACGAGTGATGACGGTGAAAGCAACGGCCTGTTAGAAACCGCAACGCATTCACATCGACAAGGAGAGTCCGCGCCATGGGTACCACCATCATGAACGGAGATGCCAAAGACAATGACCTGATCGGCACTCCCGGTGCCGACACGATCAACGGTCTGGACGGCAACGACACGCTGGAGGGCCAGGGAGGCAACGACTTTCTCGATGGTGGCGCAGGCAACGACAGCCTGCTGGGTGGCGCGGGCCAGGACGTGCTGGTCGGCGGGGCCGGCAACGACACGCTGGACGGCGGCGCCATCACCGACCTGGTGAACTACACCGACCTGAACTGGGTGCGTTTCGACGGCGCCACCACCGGGGTGGTGGTGGACCTGGGCGCCGGCACGGCGCAGGACGGACAGGGCGGCACCGACACGCTGGTCAACATCAACTGGGTGAGCGGCACGCAATACGACGACCGCCTGACCGGCGCGGCGACCAACATCTTCGAGCAGTTCGAAGGCGGCGCGGGCAACGACACGATCGACGGCGGGGCGATCGACGCGTCGAACAACTTCACCGGCGCGCGCGTGTCCTACCAGAACTCCAGCGGCGCCGTGACGGTGGACCTCGCCACCGGCCAGGCCCAGGATGGCATGGGCGGCACCGACACGCTGTCCAACATCAGCCAGGTGCGCGGCTCGAACTTCGCCGACCACCTGTACGGCAGCGACACGACGGCCTACGTCGAAGGCTTCGACGGGCGCGGCGGCAACGACACCATCGACGGGCGCGGCGGCATCGACCAGTACCGCATGGACGGCGCCACCACCGGCGGCAGCGTCGACCTGATGGCCGGCACGGCCAACGACGGCCAGGGCGGCACCGACACGCTGCTGAACATCGAGTGGGC